>NZ_JAXQGC010000027.1:0-5102 GCF_034331125.1 Proteiniphilum sp. | reverse complement strand
GCACATACAGGAACTTACATCCTGCAAGCTTAATACCATGCCCGACATACAAAAAATAACGTGGCTTTATTCCGCCACGTTATTTTTTATTCAGATTGTCCTGGCTAATTGCTTTATGTTTTCAAAACATTTTATTCATAACCGGGATTCTGCACCAGATTCGGATTAGCAGCCAACTGGGTATGAGGAACGGGATAGATTTCCCGATTCGGATCGTTCGTCGGTTCATGATCCCACCAGCTACCGGTCGTGAATTTACCGAAACGGATAATATCCGTGCGGCGTTTTCCTTCGAAAATAAATTCCCTGCCGCGTTCGGCCAGCAACTCATCCATGGTCAAGGTAGAGGTTGTATATTGTGCCTCTGCCCAATCTTCGTCTGTGAATGCTCTCTTTCTGGAAGCATTCACCAGATCCACGGCTTCCTGTGTGACCACGCCGTTGTTCTTCCGCATCAATGCTTCTGCTTTATTAAAGTAAATCTCCGTCAACCGGTAAATTATATAGTGATTTTCGCGATAGTCCTCATCATCTATCGTTCCACTCTTATATTTATGAAACCGGGCTCCGCTGTTCTCTTCTCCCTGATCCATTCCTCCTTCGCTGGTAAGGTCGCCCTGACTTTCCCGACGAATAGAATTTACATAAATCAGCGGCTGCCCGTTATACTCTTCCGTTCCTAAGATCGGAGTATCTGTACCATATTCATATTGAGGGCCGAACAAGAACCACTCTTCCTTACGCAGATCATTATCCTGATAAGCATCGAATGCCGACGGGATCACCACAAAGGCATTGTTCCCGGAATAACCGACATTAAGCGCACGGCTCATGTTGGAATATCCCATAAAAAATCCACCCCAATCGAATGTAAATCCGCCTAAACGACTAAATGCGAACTGGAACAATGCCTCACTTGCATTCTGATTGGTATTGGAAAATGTTTCCAACAG
The DNA here is from genome assembly GCF_034331125.1 of Proteiniphilum sp. Taxonomy (NCBI): domain Bacteria; kingdom Pseudomonadati; phylum Bacteroidota; class Bacteroidia; order Bacteroidales; family Dysgonomonadaceae; genus Proteiniphilum; species Proteiniphilum sp. Next base: position 4,149 of record NZ_JAXQGC010000027.1, on the reverse strand, counting down.
GTCAGATGCCAGTTCAGGAGTACCATTAATACCTCCTGCTTCCCCACTGATAATTTTGTCACAAGCAGCAATACATTCGTCATACATAGGTTCTCCGATAAAGTACTCTGCATTCAGGTATAACTCCGCAAGCATAGCATATCCGGCGGTTTGCGATACACGCCCTATCAACTCTTCCGAATAGGGGAGAAGATTAGGCACATGTGCCTCCAGTTCCGTCTTAATGAAATCAAACACTTCGGCTTTCGATTGCGTAGGCGGATTTATCGGTTCCGCTACGGCTGTGATAATAGGCACGTTGCCCCATAGCTCCATGATCTTCATATAATGAAAAGCACGCAACACATATAATTCGGACAAAATGGCGATCATTTCTTCTTCGGAAATATCCAATGCTTCATAATCCACCTCCTCCAGGTCCATAATTGCAGCATTCACATAACCAACCCCTGTCCACATCAGGGTCCATGCCGTACGCATACGTCCTTCATTGGCTGTCCATGTATGGTAGTGCTGACGGAAATGGTCTCCGCCATCGTATCCATGACGCCCTTTCTGCGGCCATGCCAGCTGATCAGCCGACAATTCTGCATGATAATAATATCCGTTCTGACCGGTGGGCGCCAGCCAGGCCTGCATATGTGTAAACGGCCTCAAAGCGGCTTGCAGCACTTCCAACCTGTTATTATAGAAATTCGACTCATGCAATTCACTGTAGACATTCTCATCCAGATCGGTACAACTATTCATTCCGGCCATGAGTATCGCTGCCAAAATGAGAGCAGATATATGATATATTTTATTTTTCATATGACTAAAATATTTATTTTCAATGGTGTCATATGGAACTCGCATTAGTCATGATCTTGTGTGATAATGATTATCATGCTCGTTTCATATGATTAATACTTTTTATTTTCTATTCCATTAGATTTTTTACAGTTAAAATCCAATATTCAATCCAACAGACCATGAGCGTGTGCGGGGATAATAGTCCCGGGCATCCACACCGGGCTCAAATCCTGTATCCTGCAATTCAGGATCCGACCCACTGTATCCTGTAATGGTAAACAGGTTTTTTCCTGTCACGTAAACCCGTAAATTCCGGATATAGGAGGTATTCAATGGGACATTATATCCCAACGTCAGATTGTCGAGCTTCACAAAATCTCCCTTTTCAAGATAATAGTCTGAGTATTGAGGATCATCATCTAATTGATCATGTTTCGTAACAGCACTCTTGAACAGGTTATTCGGCAGCCATTTTTTATTCCCGAAATATAGTTCCTTCAAATTCAGGATATCAAAACCGAATTTACCCCGGAACATAAACGTCAGGTCAAAATTTTTATATGTAAAGGTGTTCGTGAGTGATGCCTGAAATTTCGGGACACCGTTCCCGATAACAGTCAGGTCGTCATCACTCATTTCAGTGGCTGTTCCGGTCGATCCGTCCTGTTTATAGAACAGCCATTTTCCGTCTTCCGTAAATCCGGCAAAACGCTTGCCGTAGAAATTCCCGACCGAACCGCCTTCTTCCAGACGGAATGCATCTCCTAAGTTACCCGGGGAAGGAAGTCCGTAGAACGAGAGCCAATTAGCCTCATACAGATCACTGGAAAGTTTCGTCAACCGGTTACTTTGGGTATTTGCCGTAAAATCAATATTCCAATTGAAATTATTCTGTTGTAGGGGTATAGCAGAGATCTGAAACTCGATCCCCGAATTCCTTAATGTTCCCACATTGGTATATATCAGATCACGTACATACGGTGGTTGTTGTGCGTTATAATTGTATAACAGATCCTTTGTATTCCTGTTATATACATCGATGGAACCGCTGATCCTCCTTTCCAGGACAGCGAAGTCTACTCCAAAATTCAATTCGGCTTTCTGCTCCCAGCGAAGGTCCGGATTCGGGTTGCGGGCGGCACCGTAGGTTTGATAATATACGCCATTCTGAGGATATACTCCCCCGGTGCCCAAAGTAACCAATGACTGATAATTGGGAATTCCCTGATTACCCGTAATGCCGTATCCGACACGGAATTTGAGTTCATCCACAAAATCCACACCGTCCATAAATTCTTCTTCGCTGATGGTCCATCCGGCCGACACAGCCGGGAAATTACCCCATTTGTGATTCGCCCCGAAGCGGGAGGAGCCTTCCCGTCGCAGAATTCCCTGCAGGTAATACTTATCCGCGAGAGAGTAATTCACACGGCCAAAAAAGGCGACCAGTGTATTATCCTGCTTTTCGCTACCCATTCCCGGACGCGGCAAACTGGTGTCATTGATCGCGCTTCCCGCACCGAGATTCCAGTCCAGAAAAGCATCTGTAGTAAAACCACTATTGTTTACATTAAAATTTTCAAATGTTTCATATTGATAACTGTAACCTGCCATGGCCGTAATCGTATGTATATCGTTGAATGTTTTCCGGTAGTCGGTTGTCGCTTCAAAAGTTTTTGTCCAGGCCAGATGATTCGATTTGGAAGCATATCCCATTCCCTGATACTCCGTTCCCACACGGTTATCCCAATCTTCCGAGGAACGATAAAAACGGTCATTGTAAGTATTACGTAAATAAGAACCGAAGGCGGAAACCGACCAGTCGTTCGTCAACTGCAGTTGCAGGCTGAGATCGGCAGAGGTTGTTTGCTGGTTTCTCTCGGAAATACGATTAGCCAGACGGGACAACGGGTTGTAATTATTAAATGCTTCTGTTTCAAAAAAACTACCGTCTTCATTATACAAAGGGGCTGTTGGATTCCGTTGAATAGCCTGTTCGAAATCACCGCTTGCTCCACCCAGCATATTAGCCTTATTGACGTTCGTGGCAAGATTCAACGACATCGTCAACAAGTCCTGCAACCCCTTCTGGTTAATATTGATACGCCCTCCGAACTGTTCACGGGAATTTTCTTTGGCAATACCTTCGAGGTTACTGTAAAAAACCGAGGCACGGTAATTGGTATTCTGCGTACCTCCCGACGCGGAGAAGTTATGATAATGACTCAGATTATTTTTATTGATCAGCTCATCAAATAAATCGGTCGATGCACCAAAATCCTGATCGGCATCGATTACTCCCTGACTGATCAGGTCGCGGAAATCCGTAGCGCTCAAAATACCCGGCTTATCACTCACCCTGTCATGTTGCAGATAGGTCGAATAGTTGAATTGCGGTTCCCCTGCCTGTCCTTTTTTCGTGGTGATAAGAATAACTCCCGCATTGGCCCGCGTACCGTAAATAGCGGCGGCAGAACCATCCTTTAAGACATTGAACGATTCAATATCATCCTGCTGCAACAGATCCAGATTACCTCCCGGTACACCGTCAATCACAATTAACGGAGTTCTTGTCCCGGTAAGGGATGTAACTCCCCGTAGCTGGATATCTACGCCGGAATTGGGGTTAGCTCCCTGCGTCCGGGTCATATTCAATCCGGCCACTTTTCCCTGGATCAGATCCAGAGGACTGCGCGTACCTCCCGGGTTGAAATCACGGGCACTCACTGTTTTTATGGCAGACGTTACTTCTCGCCTGTCCATCGTGCCATATCCGACTACCACCACTTCGTCCAGCAGTTCCGTATCTTCCGACATGGTTATCTGAATGTTAGTCTGACTGTTTATGGCTACTTCCTGCGATTCCATCCCTACATAAGAAATCTCCAATATTCCATCCGGCGCTACATCATTGAGTGTAAAATTACCATCCATATCGGTAACAGTACCATTGGCAGTTCCCTGTGCCTGAATAGTCACCCCGATCAGCGGTTCTCCACTTGTATCAGTTACCGTCCCGGTAACGGTAATATTCTGTGCAAACATACATAAGGAAAATGTCCACAAAAATGTAAACAAAATTCCTTTTACTAAATTGGAATTTAGTCTTTTCATACGATTAAAATTTTTGATTCTCAGTTTTTAGATTAATAAATTGGCTGATCTTGTTTATTCAAGTCCATCCATGCTCATCTTTTTTCTTTTTTACTTTTTCTCCCCAACCTGGTTCCGTATTGTATAGGGACTGTTTTTTACAATACGGTTGCGCATCATATCATCACTGTGGTGCTGATAACAACTGAACGAAAAGTCCAGATTTGTTAAATTCTTCTTGATTCATATATCTTCTCTTAAATT
>NZ_JAXQGC010000026.1:0-124109 GCF_034331125.1 Proteiniphilum sp. | reverse complement strand
TTTTATCTCTTATCCTCTGATTATCAACTTCATTTTTAACTGCGAAACATCAGGTCTTTATTATTTGTAAATTATTTATAATTTTGTCTGCAAATCCATAGTTACATAAGAAATTTGCACAAAAGTGCTCCATTTGATCATGCTGAAAACATTAAAAAGTGAAGATTGGGTCTCCACATTTATCGGTGGGGTTATCCTTGTGTTGGTAATCCTCTTACCATCTGTGATGAAGAATCATATGTATATGTCGCTGCTGATAGGTGCATTGGCTTATCTGGGCTATCTGTTTATGGGGAACAAAGATAAAGGAGGTTTTATACTCTCGTTTGTGATTGTCTACGCGCTTGCCTGGTTGGCAGAATATATAGCTGCTCTCAGCCCTATCAAGACGATCGGTCTGGAATCGGTATTTTTTGCCGTACTTATCGGGTTACTTATTCGCAATACGGTCGGCCTGCCGAAATGGCTGGCACCGGCTGTCAAGAGTGAATATTATATCAAGGCAGGGTTAGTAATCCTGGGTAGTTCCATCCTTTTCAACGAGATTATGCGTGCCGGTGCACTGGGTATGGTACAGGGCATCATTGTAGTGTTCTCCGTCTGGTATTTCAGCTTTTGGATATCCACCAGGGCATTCAGGATAGATAAGGAGATGTCGATGCTGTTATCGAGTTCGGTATCTATCTGCGGGGTTTCGGCAGCCATCGCCACGAGTGGTGCAATTAAAGGTGATCCCAAGAAGCTTTCATTTGTGATATCACTTGTACTTATTGTAGCTATTCCCATGATGTATCTCCTGCCCTATCTGGCAAAATGGATGGGATTGAGCGAGGAAGTTGCCGGCGCCTGGTTGGGCGGAACCATCGATACGACAGCCGCCGTGGTTGCTTCCGGAAAATTCATAGGTGAGACAGCCGAACAATACAGCGTCATCATTAAATCGGCGCAGAACGTGTTATTAGGGGTCGCTGCGTTTGCCATTTCCATCTATTGGTCGTACAAGGGTACCAACAGCGAGATCCGTCCCTCAGGCAGTGTGCTCTGGGAACGGTTTCCGAAATTTGTTCTTGGCTTTTTGATCGCTTCGTTGATCTTTAGCTTTGCCTTCGATGCCGAAACCGGTAAAGAGTTGTCGCGGGTGGCAAACAAGGGTGCACGTGGGCTCCTTTTCTCTTTGGCTTTCGTATGTATCGGATTAGAGACCGATTTCCGTTATATCTTCAGGAAAGAAAACGCCAAATATATCTGGTCGTTCCTCACGGCACAAGGTTTTAATATCATACTGACCCTGCTAGTTGCCTGGTTACTGTTCAGTAATTACTGATTATAATTCTTTCGCCAGTTTCAACCAGTGAAAAGCCGCTCTCTCGGTCGAGATATCTGCCCAGGAGTCGATATGGAATTCGAAGCATATCGCCGATGCGGTAGGGAGATTATCGAGGCGTACACCCAGGTCGTTGACCAGTTCCGTCACTCCGGGATTGTGCCCCACATAAAGGCAACGATCCACCTCGTCAGGCAATTTTGAAATTACATTCAGTATCCAGCGGGAAGGGGCGAAATAGAGATTCTGGTCGGTTCTGATCTCTTCCTGCGGATAACCAAGGCTTTGTGCGGCCAGGATGGCAGTATCATGTGCCCGTCTTGCGGATGAAGAGAGGATCAGGTCGGGGACGCCCCATTTTTTTAAAATAAATCCTCCCATGTCGAAGGCGTTTTTATTACCACGATCGGTTAGGACACGATCGTAATCATCTTTGGCCATTGTATCCTGTTCGGCTTTGCCATGACGTAAGATAACAAGTTGCTTCATATAGTTTTAGCTTATTGATAGCGCTATAATATTTTTTTAAGGCACAAAAGTAATTATAATTTTCGAGATATTATATTTTTGTGCATTTCGTCCACATTCTCTACACTATTATCCACATTTATCAAACCTTTATTCTTATTTTTGTGTTCTATCACAAATGTTTTGACTATGACGAAAAAGATCGTAAAGAGAGTCGGCATAATAACTGCAGCTATTCTTTTGTTATTGATCGCCGGATTCCTTTACCGGACATTCTTCCGACCGGTCTATCCGGGGAACGGGAGCATACTGGGTATCCTGATATTTGGACTGCTCATTGGCATTGTAATTGCCTGGCTCCTGTTTCAACTTTGGAATATACGGAAAACCCAATCGGGTACCGTCACCGCCTCTCATACTGTTGTCGAGGGCATAAAACGGGTTTTCAAGATCGTAGTGGCCGAAGGGCAACTCAACGAGATATATAATTATGAAAACACAAAAAAACTGCTGAAGTTCATTCCTTCCACAAAAAAAGCATTGGTCATTGTGCGTGCGCAGGTGTTGATTGGTTATGATATAAATAAATGCGTATGGGAGGTCGATGAAGAACACAAAGAGATCCGGCTACAGGATTTTCCCAAACCGGAAATCCTTTCTGTTGACTGTGATTTCAACTATTATTATTTTGAGGATGATCTGTTCAATGTGATCGGAAGAAAAGACCTGCAACAGATCCAGACCCTGGCGAAAGAACAGGTGAGAAAAGCCGCATTGCAAAGCGGATTGATGAAGATTGCCGCCGATCAGATGAAGTTGCTGCTTGAGGAGGTGACGGCAGTCAACCAATGGGCTATAAAGAATATCGGACTGATTGATGATTACAAGGTACTTCCTGATCCGGAAGAAGAAAAAAAAGAGAGCCCTGGAAAAGAGCTCCCTTTATTAGAGCAAATAAATTTATTCGACAAGGCCGCCAATCAGTTCGATAAGGCTGTCAGGTTTTTTAAATCCTGATGGTTATTCCCAGTCCAGGATCACTTTACCACACTGGCCTTCCTCCATCACATCAAATCCCTTCTGGAAATCATCGATACTGAAACGGTGAGTGATGATGGGGCTCAGATCCAATCCCGAGATGATCATCTGTTCCATCTGGTACCATGTCTCCCACATTTCACGGCCGTAGATCCCTTTCAGGGTAAGCGCCTTGAAGATGATCTCGTTCCAATCCACCATCGTGTTATTGGGCAAAATACCCAACAGTGATATCTTGGAACCGTTGTACATATTGGCTATCATCTCCCGGAATCCGGCAGGTGAACCGGACATTTCCAGTCCCACATCAAAACCGCGCATTCCCAGTTTCTCTACTGCCTGTGCTATTGTTTCTCCTTTTGAGACATTCACCGTAAGCGTAGCTCCCATTTTCCTGGCTATATCCAACCTGTATTCGCTCAGGTCGCTCACCACGATATAGCGGGCGCCGGCAAAACGGCAGATTGCGGTAGCCATGCTGCCTATCAGTCCCGCACCTGTGATCAGCACGTCTTCGGCGATCAACGGAAAAGAGAGAGCGGTATGAGTGGCATTGCCGAACGGATCCATGATAGAGGCAATCTCATCAGGTATCCGGGGATCGAGCTTCACCACGTTGGCGGCCGGCAGGGAGAGGTATTCGGCAAAAGCGCCGTCACGGTTTACCCCCACCCCGATGGTATTCTCACAGACATGCAGTTTACCACGGCGGCAATTGCGGCAGTGTCCGCAGGCAATATGCCCTTCGCCGGTAACACGGTCGCCCACCTTCAGGTTTTGCACGCCGCTGCCTATATCCACGATCTCACCGACATACTCGTGCCCGATGGTCATAGGCGTTTTAATAGTTTTCTGTGACCAGTCGTCCCATTTATAAATGTGGAGGTCGGTCCCACATATGGATGTCTTTTTAATCTTGATAAGTACATCGTTCACACCGATCGACGGAACGGGTACTTCTTCCATCCAAATACCTTTTTCAGGACGTAATTTTACCAATGCTTTCATAATAGAATAAATCACAAATTACTAATTAACAATTACTAATTATTTTATTCAATAACTTTGAGTTTTTTTCCTACTTTGATAAACGCAGCAATTGCCTTGTCGAGATGTGCACGTTCATGGCCGGCAGAGAGTTGTACACGGATGCGCGCCTCGCCTTTCGGCACGACGGGATAGTAGAATCCGGTCACATAGATACCTTCGTCGAGCAACTCTGCCGCAAAATCCTGCGACAGTTTCGCATCGTAGAGCATGACGGCACAGATAGCCGACTGAGTAGGTTTGATATCGAAATTGGCTTCTTTCATCTTAGCCACAAAGTAGTCTACATTCTCATGCAGCTTGTCCTGCAGGTGATTGGATTCCTGCAACATATTGAATGCTTCTACACCTGATGCCGCCACCATAGGGGGGATGGAGTTGGAAAAGAGGTAGGGTCGTGACCGTTGGCGCAGCATATCGATGATCTCCCTGCGGCCGGTAGTAAATCCGCCGATGGCACCTCCAAAGGCTTTGCCTAATGTACCGGTGATTATATCCACATTACCCATCACATTATACAACTCGGTCACACCTTTCCCGGTTTGGCCTACTACACCGGCCGAGTGGCTTTCATCCACCATTACCAATGCATCGTATTTCTCTGCCAGTTCCATAATCTTGTCGAGTGGCGCTACGTTGCCATCCATTGAAAAGACACCGTCGGTAACAATAATGCGGAAGCGTTGTGCCTGTGCCTCTTTCAGCTTTTCTTCCAGATCAGCCATATCGGCGTTGGCATAACGGTAGCGTTGCGCTTTACAAAGGCGCACCCCGTCGATAATGGATGCATGGTTCAACGCATCGGAGATGATGGCATCCTCATTGGTAAAAAGCGGCTCAAACAGGCCTCCGTTTGCATCGAAACAGGCGGCGTAAAGGATCGTATCTTCGGTTTTAAAGAAGCGGCTGATGGTCGCCTCCAGTTCTTTATGATAATCCTGGGTACCACAGATGAAACGTACGGACGACATGCCGTAGCCCCTTTCATCGAGTGCCCGTTTTGCCGCATCGATCAGCCTTGGATGATCGGACAGTCCCAGATAGTTATTGGCACAGAAGTTGAGTACTCGCTGTCCCGTTTGTACTTTTATTTCAGCCTTTTGCGGCGAAATAATGATCCGTTCCTTTTTGTAAAGGCCTGCCTCTTCAATCGACTTCAATTCGTCTTGCAGGTGTTGTTGCATTTTTCCGTACATATCTTTTTCTTTTTTAATTGAGTCAGATTACTCTTCATCGGTAACCTCGTCGAGCAATGACTGGGGTAGTGATTTCTTAGTTTTCACCCCCAGTTCACGTAGTTTTTCGGCCTGTCCGACCAGGTTTCCCCTACCCGACTTTAACTGGCCATAAGCGTTATCATAGCTTTGTTTAGCCCTGTTCAGATGTTTTTCTATGTCAGTAAGTGATTCCACAAAATTGACAAATTTATCATATAACGCAGCTCCGCGCTCGGCAATATCCATTGCGTTGCGGTTCTGGTATTCCCGTTTCCACAGATCCACTATCAACTTTAAAGCAGCGATAAGGTTGGTCGGGCTAATGAACAGTATTTTTTTTTCGTAGGCGTACTGCCACAGGTTTTCATCATATTGTAATGCCAGGCTATATGCCGGTTCATTGGGGATAAACAGCATCACGAAATCGAGGGTATCGGCATAATCCTGATAATTTTTCCGGCTCAGTTCGTCGATATGCTTACGTACGGAGCGAAGGTGTTCATCGATATATCTTTTCTGTTCGACGGGATCGTCTGCACCCACATAATTGGCATATGCGGTAAGTGATACTTTCGAGTCGATAATCACTTTCCGGTTATCAGGATAGGCGATGATCACGTCAGGCCTCATCCTCGCACCATCCTCCCCGGTGAGGGTATTACCGTCTGTATCTTTTAGCGATTCCTGTACAAAGTACTCACGGCCTTTCACTAACCCCGATCTTTCAAGGATGTTCTCCAGGATCATTTCTCCCCAGTCGCCCTGCGTCTTTGAACTACCCTTCAAAGCCTTGGTCAGGTTATTGGCTTCGGTACTGAGCCGGTCGTTCAATTCACGCAGGTTCTTCACCTCCTGTCCAAGTGAGAAACGTTCTTTTGACTCGTTGATATAGACCTCTTCCACTTTTTTGCGGAACGACTCGATATTCTCTCCGAACGGCTTCAGGATAGCATCCAGATTATCCCTGTTGAGATGGGTAAATTTCTCGGATTTCTCGTCTAAGATTTTCGAGGCAATATTCTCGAACTCCAGATTGAACTGTTTCCGTAATTCGACTATTTCTACCTTCTGGTTTTCCAGTTTTTCGAGTAACGATTTGTTTTCTGCCGTGAACTGAGCCAGCGACTTGTTTATTTCATTCCATTCTTCGTTTTTTGTTTTCAGTTCGTGCCTGATCTGTTCTACCTCTTCCTGGTAATTTCGGATAGTCTCCTGCGCAGCATTCAGATTGGCCGACAGCGTGGCACTACCACGTTCTGCCTCCAGTAGTTCTCTCTGTAACCGGCCAATTGTTTCTTCCTGTTCCTTTATGTCATTTTTTAATGATGCCTCGTCTTCCTCCATGCCAGTTATTTTCTCTTTCGACAAGGCTAATTCGGTATTCAAAATGTTGTATCTGCCGGTCAGTGCATCAAATTCACTTTTTGAAACCGATTTCGACCTGTTCAGCAATGAGGCGATAATCCATCCCAGGACTCCCCCCACCAAAAAACCGATTAGAAGGTACAAAATGTTCATAAGATCATTTATTTAGAGCAAAGAGCCCATAATTGATTAACAGATTTAACGATTTACTGATTAGTTGATTTGAAGAATAAAGAAGATCGATCAAATTCGAATATCCCAATCACCTTTCCATTTAACTACCTAATCACATTCATTGGCACATCATCACATCTATTTTATGCTCCTCAACACATGCCCCATTCTCTTTTTCTTGGTTTCCATATAAAAATGGTTGTATTGGTTGGGAGAAATTTCGAGCGGCACATTCTCCACTACTTCCAGTCCGTAGGATTCGAGACCGACACGTTTGGTGGGGTTATTGGTCATCAGGCGCATCTTTCTCACTTCCAGACTGCGTAGGATCTGCGCGCCTACGCCATAATCCCGTTCATCTGCCTGGTAACCGAGGTGAAGGTTGGCATCCACGGTATCGAGCCCCTGCTCCTGAAGCTTATAGGCAGCTGCCTTTGCCATCAGTCCGATCCCGCGCCCTTCCTGATTCAGATAGACCAGCACTCCTTTTCCCTCCTTTTCGATGAGTTGCAGCGCTTTATGGAGTTGTTCACCACATTCACAGCGCATTGAGCCGAAAATATCCCCTGTCATGCATGAAGAGTGTACGCGTACCAGTATCGGTTCTTCGTCGTGCCACTCTCCTTTGATAAGAGCTACATGCTCCTGGCCGGTCGCTTTCTGCAGGAACGGTACCATGGTAAACACGCCATATTCAGTAGGGAGTTGTACCGATTCACCCCTTTCGATCAGTGATTCCGTCCGGAGTCTGTATTTTATCAGGTCGGCTACGGAAACGATCTTCAGATTGAATTTCCGGGACATCTCCATCAGTTCCGGGAGGCGGGCCATAGAGCCATCTTCATTTTTTATCTCTGCCAGGGCGCCGGCCGGATAAAGTCCTGCCAGTCGGGCAAAGTCGATCGTTGCTTCGGTATGTCCTGCACGGCGCAGCACCCCTTTGGTTTGTGCACGTAACGGGAAGATATGCCCCGGACGGCCAAAATCTTCGGGTGCCGTCTCTTTACGGGTCAGCGCCAGGATGGTTTGCGCCCTGTCGTAAGCCGAGATACCGGTAGTGCATCCGTGTGTAAGCAGATCGATAGAGACAGTAAAGGGTGTGGAATGTATCGATGTATTGTGTGAAACCATCATCGGCAAGTCCAGTTCTTCGGCACGCTCTTTTGTAATAGGTGCACAAATGAGTCCCCGCGCATGAGTTTCCAGAAAATTGATCTTTTCGGGAGTGATATGTTCTGCCGCAATAATAAGATCGCCCTCATTTTCACGATCTTCATCATCGACTACTATGATAAAGTTACCTTTCCGAATCTCTTCGATGGCTTCTTCAATAGTATGTAATTGAATTTCTTCTTGCATTTGTATATGGATTGTTTTTATACTAAAGCTATAGTTTCAGGCTCATGAATGCCGTGTAAAATATTTACCATCTCTCCGTTCAACCTTTGAATATTCCTCAGGTCTTTCCTGATTGTCCACTCAAGGGGGATAGAGAGGAATCTGAGAATAATTCCTACAGGGAAAAGGTACATACAGATTTTAGCCGGTATTGAACCGGTATTGAAAATCCTCACTATATTGAATATTACAGGAAACTCTTCCGCCTTTGCCAATACTTCCAGTTTACGGGAATTGGACAGGCTGTTGAGTATTATCTCCAATGAACTTCTGAGAGAACGTAATTCCTTGTTATAATTGGTGTCAGTCCAGTAATCTTTATATGAGAGACGACCATATCTGTCCAGAAACCGGTCGATCTTCTGTGACAAATCAGACAATGATTGCGATATTTTTTCATAATCCGGCTTTTCAATGATCACACTTTTTACCGGATATTTTCTCTTATCACGAATGAAAAAGAGTCTTTTGAAAAGGTTGACGTAGGTATCGGCATTCATGATTACCGAATCATTCACCGCCTTGTAAGTCAGGAAAATCCCTATAGGCAGCAAAACGAACGAGCTGAACCACATACCGAACCAGTGTGCCCACACACCGTCGCGGGTCATTTTATAACCCACATTTTCGACGATATAGTAGATGATAAACAGAATAACCGATATCACGATGGGTGTGCCTAATCCTCCTTTTCTTACAATGGAACCTAACGGAGCTCCGATAAAAAAGAATATCAGACAGGTGAAAGGGATAGTAAATTTGCGGTGCCATTCCACCCAGTGCCGGTTAATAGTACGCTGCGTGGTAGTTTTATTGAGCGACCTGAAGAGAAACTCATTGCTGTTATTATCCGCTTTCATATAGGCACTTTGCAAAATAGCGGATTGCTCGTTCAGTGCTTTTGTCAGCACCAGGGTATCGGGACGAGGCACGTCTACGGGTGCAAGTCGTGCGGCAGCGATCAGGGAGTCTTTCTTCCCTGCAGGGTATCCATTCCTGAAAGAGAGATAGGAATGGTTCTTCATCGTTTTCCTATCCACCCGGTTCACACTATCCAAGATCAGGGACATAGAATCGATGGAGGCGCCCAGTTCCGCTAAGTTCTTGGATACATAATTGCTGGTGGCACTGCCTTCAATCACCTCTTCCCCCATACGGTTGAAGTTGGCATCGTAAGCGATCATCATCGTCTTTGTATCGAAACTTTCCCGTGCATAGGGAACGAAGTCCTCGTTATATCGCGAAGAGGAACCATTGCCCTGTTGAAAGTTCTGAAACTGTTGCCCACTGTACATGGTGAAGATAAGCATCTTCTTATCGTCTGTCGTACTCATCTCAGCCGAATCGCAGATAATCACGGCCATATTATTGAAGCCGCTTGCAATGTCGTAGATCAATACATTATGCAGCATCCCTGTTTTCTGGTCCTTCTTTCCCACATAAAGATTATAGCCGGGAATATCTTTGTAGAAAACTTCTTCAGGTATATCTAATTCGGGTGAGGCCTGCCGGATGGAGATGAGCAGCGAATAAAATTTAGTTTGTATTTTCGGAAGAGCATTATTCTGATAAAAAAAAACTCCGACCGCAATACCCACAATCAGGATGGTAAGCGGCTTCATAGCCGTCAGCAACGGGACGCCGGCCGCTTTTACAGCCAGCAACTCCAGACTCTCACCCATGTTCCCGAACATCATCAGGGAAGCCAGTAGGATCGCCAATGGCAACGCTATATAGACAAGCGTGAGAGCTGCATAGACAAACATTTCACCGAGCACACTTATCTCCAGCCCTTTGCCAACCATATCCTCCACATATTTCCACAGGAATTGCATCAATACCAAAAAGAGGCATATGGCAAAAGTCATCAGAAGAAGCGGGATATAGGTAGTGAGAATATAGCTGTATAGCCGCTTTATGTGGAAAAATCTTCTCATTAAAAAATGGACAAAAAAAATAAGTTCAATTTTATGACAAAGATAATGAAAGCTGAGAGAAATCGTGAGAGTTTACTCTCAAAAGATTTCCGAGGCGCATCCTATTTTTATCCAAAGATAATAAAATCAAACGAATTGTGGTTTTTTGAATAGAACTATTCCGTTAAAGCCAGATGAACGACCCCAAACTTGTCGGGATTTTGTCATGGCAGAGAGTATGGGTGAATCAGATTCCCAATCTCCTTTTCATTTCATCGATTTGGAATTCCCATAGCGCTATGGCATCACCTTTCTCATCCGGCTCGGCAAAATCAGTTATTTCAAGAGTCATAGCACCCGACAGGTCAAGTTTACGTAGTAAAAATTCGAAATAAAGTTCTTCATTTTCCTCATCGAGCCACCTGTATCGGATGCTTGATTGTGGTTTTTTGTGAATAATCCGGGCTTCATTATCCGTTTTTCCCCACATGAATTTGTAGATGGTCTCTGATTCATCCATCGTCACCTCATCAGCAAACCATTCCGAAAGGCCGTCAATCTGACTGATCATACGCCACAAACTACTCTGAGTGGCATTTCCCATAAGGAACTCGATATGAAATTTCTCTTTTGACATCTATTTATTCAAAACAGGCTCACAATATACAATTTTTTTAGGGATTTACACCTATTATTGGACGGTTAATTTTATATTGAATTGCATAGCGTTGAATATGAAGCCGGAAATAGCTTAAAAATAAAACCCCCGGCATCCTGGAACAGTGTTATCTGTCCGGGACACCAGGAGTTCTTTATCAGGTCGAAAGTTATTGTACGGGAATATACTCGACGAATGCCTCTATGGCTTCGTAGGAGGCCAATCCCAACTTCCAGTACATGTCAGCCGTTGCCCTGTTACGCTCTTCCGAACGTTGCCAGAACAATCTCTCATCATCTCCCAGGAAAGGCGCACTCTCCATTTGTGACTGATGTTTGAGGATAGCGTTCCTTTTCTGTCGAAGTTCTTCAGGAGAGAGTGGTACTGCCATTTCTATATGGTCTATCTCCCACTCCATCCATGCACCACGATACATCCAGACCCGACAATCTTTATACCAGTCGTCATCTTTCATCAGGTCGACTGCAGCCAGGATTGCATCGAGGCATACCTTGTGCGTTCCGTGCGGATCGGCCAGGTCGCCCGCCACATAGATCTGGTGCGGTTTGATGGTCTCAATAAAATCTTTTACGATATTGACATCTCTTTCCGATATGGGATTCTTCTTGATTTTACCGGTTTCGTAGAAGGGCAGATCAAGGAAATGTACATTCTCTTCCGGAAGACCTACGTATCTGTCGGCCGAACGGGCCTCTTCACGGCGGATTCTGCCTTTAATGAAAAGGATATCGGGAGTATCGACATCATCTTTCGATTTTTCATGTAAAAGGTAATGACGAATACTTTCATATTTTTCCAGCAATCCTGTGTTTTCGGGATTGAATTTCTTGCGCATGCTGTTCAGCACGGAAATATAGCGGATCACCTCTTCGTCGCCCACGGCAATATTTCCGGAGGTCTGGTAAGCCACATGCACCTCATGTCCCTGATTGACAAGTCTCTGAAATGTACCTCCCATAGAGATCACATCGTCGTCGGGATGCGGACTGAAAATAATTACCCTTTTGGGATAGGGCTTTGCCCTTTCGGGACGATAAGTATCATCGGCGTCGGGTTTTCCTCCCGGCCAGCCGGTAATAGTATGCTGCAGGTCATTGAATATTTTGATATTCACGTTGTATGCAGATCCATAGAGTGTAATCAGTTCACTCAATCCGTTATCGCTGTAATCTTTATTTGTCAGTTTAAGGATAGGTTTGTTTACCACCCCGCAAAGCCAGACAATAGCCCGACGGATCAATTTGCTGGTCCATTCGCAATTGGTCACTAACCAGGGGCGGCTGATACGTGTCAATTCAGAAGCGGCTGCCAGGTCTACAAAGACTTTGGATTCAGGGTGTGTCTGCAACAGAGACCCGGGTACCAGGTCGGTTACCGCTCCTTCTACGATATCCTTGATACTCTGTGCCTTTTGCTCACTCCAGGCTACCAGCGAAATCTTTTTTGCATCCATCATATCGGACATTCCCATAGTGATAGCGCTTACCGGTACTTTGTCGAGCGACCCGAAGTTACGGGCAATGTCTTTTCTGGAGTCACCGTCAAGCATCACCAGACGGGTTTCCGAGTGAAGGCTGCTACCAGGCATGTTGAATCCTACATTCCCTTTACTGCCTAATCCCAACAGCAAATAATCAAGTCCACCCATTTTCTTCAGGCTTTGCTCAAACGCCTCGCAATTTTCGGCGATCAGATCTTTCTCAACGGTGGCATTCGGAGAAAAAATATTCTCTGGTGCAATATCCACCTGGTCGAGGAAGATCTCCTTTAACATCTGCAGGTTGCTATAGGTAAAATCGAGTACCGGATAAAATTCATATGTGTTAAAAGCGATCACATTACTGAAACTGACACCTTCCTCCTTATGGTATCTTACCAACTCCTCATAAACCGGCAGAGGGGAGTTTCCCCCGCTAATTCCCAGCACAAAGGGTTTACCTTCCTGCTGTTTTACTTTCATCTCGTTGACGATATCTTTCGCAATTTTTTTTGCCGCTCTCCCCGATTCTTCAAAAATGGCTACCGGCAGTTTCTCGAAACGCGACAGATTATATTCCTCGAAATCGTTTTCCGGCCTGTAATACTTTTTGGGAACCCTTTCAAAAGTAATGTGTGAACTCAGATCTAATCTCATATCTCTATACGATTTAAAAAAAGATAACTATATACTTATTCTGTTATAACACCCGGCAAAGGGACAAGTTTTCTGTTTCAGGATTTCATTTCCTGTTTTTCAGATCCCAGTAGCCGGTTGTTCCCTCTTCTTATCCAATTTACGTGTAATATGTCCGTAAAATACAAGGGCTATGGCTGAAATGGCTCCGATCCCCACAAACACATACCAGATATAGTGGGCGTTTTGCGTAGCTGCAGCGTAAGCCACTGCATCGAGGACGCCGGCTTCATTGGTGAACAGCCGTGGATCGGGACAGTATTTGTCCAGGAGGAATCCCGACAACCCGAAAGCCAGCAAGAAGGAGAAGAATGAATGTAGGTGGCTGAATCCCAGATAGAGTCCTTCTTCACCCTTGGGTGCCTGAAGGGAGAAATATTCCAGGTAACGGGGTGAAATAAAACATTCTGCCAACGCCTGCATGGCGATCCCCACAATCATCATGAATGCTACGGGATGCATGCCCAGAATATTGGCTGCTCCCACTTGCGTACCAAAGGACATCACCAATGCGGATAGTGGAATAATAAACATTCCTATCATCATAGAGGTGATGGCGTTCCGTTTTTTCATGATTGAGGTGACGAAATTCACACATACAAAAACCACTAAGGGGTTTACGTTGGCATACCATCCGGGGGATGCTCCCTCTCCGATCAACCGGATCACATATTTAGGCATGGTGGCATACATCTGGCTCTGTATAACCCAGAAACCACTCACAATCAATATCAGTAACATCAAACGGCCGTTCAGCATCACTTTTCCCAACGACCGGCCCAGCTCTGCAAAACTTTTCCCTTTTCCTTCGGTCTTTGCCGATTTATAGAAGAAATAAACGGCAATCAGGGCAAGGAGTGTCATGGCTGCCGAAAAGTAATTCAGGTAAACCAATCCCTGGTCGCCCATGCTCCTTCTCAGCGGATCGACTACCGTCTTTCCGGTGAAGGCTCCGATGTTCACCATCATATAAAATATGGAATAACCACGAGCCCGGTTTTCCGGTGTGGTTTCGCGCGCTACCGTACCGGATATCACCGATTTGATGAATGACCCTCCAATAACGACCAGTATCAGCGGAGCAATGATAGACCATCTCAGATAACTCTCATTCAACCCTGTGTAAGTGGTAGTCATCTCATAGCTTACCAAGCCTGCACTTTCAAGCATCGTAGGCAGGATTCCCAGCCCGGCATACCCAACTGTCAGCAGTGCAAAAGCCAGAATGATGGCCGAACGGAACCCGATCTTATCAGAAATGGCACCGGCAAACACTGGCAGTAAATAAAGCATGGCCGAAAACAAACCGGCGATAACTCCCGCTTCAATATCGGAAAAGCCCCATACATTAGACAAATAAAGTGTAATGACAATAAAAACGGCATAATATGCCAGACGCTCGAGAAGTTCTACAAAATTGGCAACCCAGAAGGGCTTGGAGAATTTAACCATCAGAGATTGTTTAATTGTTAAAAAAAATCAGAATAAATTTAGAAACTGTTTAAATTTTATTGCTAAACTGTTTTGAATCTATTTTGGGATAGATTTTTTATTTTTTCTTGCGGATTTAGCGGGCTAAATCAAAAGGAAAAAGTGAAAAAGATGCTCAAAAGAGACCAAAACAGTAGCAAAGAAAAACAAACAGTACAATTATAAAAATATTTCGGTAAAATTTAAACAGTTTCTTAATATCGTCGACAAAGATAAAAAAAAATTTGAATATTGAAGGGACTGTCAAGCTTGTTTTTACTCAAGATCGACTACCGTAATACCGGTACCTCCGAACTGCACGTGTTCATCCTGAAAACGTGCTACCCCATGTACACTACCCAGATATTCCCTGATAACCTGCCGCAGCGCTCCTGTACCTGTACCGTGAAGAATTCGTATCCGGGACACTCCCAACTGAATGGCATCATCCACGAAGTACATCACTGCCTGCAGCGCTTCGTCGCCACGCATACCCCGCACATCGATATCCTGCTTGAAATTGAGTTTTCGTTCATGCAACAAGTCGCGTGTATTGGAGGCTTTCTTCTCTTTTTTTATCTGATTGGCACTTACCCGTTCCAATTTACTGAGATCGACTGTGGATTTGATCATCCCGAAAGCCACGACCGCTTTCTTTCCGGAGATCTCCATAATCTCACCCGGTGAGCTTTGGCCTATCAACCGTACCGTGTCACCGGCTGCAAGAGGTTGGGCTGCTTTCAAACCGTTATCATTACCTGCCGTCTGCTTCTGTTTCTGCTTTTTTCGCTTTTTTATTTCCGGCATGTCGACCGGTTCTATTTTCTCTTTGAATTCCCGGAGCGATTGCCGTATCTGTTTGGTTTTTTCCTTATCAGCTCCTGCCTCCCGGATCTCACGGATTGTATTTTCAATACGGGCGTTGCTTTCGGCCAACAACTGTTCCGCCTGCTCACGAGCCTGCGCCAGTATTTCCTTTTTCTGCTTGTTGATCGTTTCCAGATCAGCCTCATATTTTGAAGTAATCTCTTCCAACCGTTTCCGTTCGCGGCGTATCTCGTCCCGTTTCCGTTCCCAGTATCGCTTGTCGCGTGATATATCCTGCAGGTATTTATCCATATCGATATAATCCTTCCCTACGATCTCTGATGCATGGGTAATTACATCTTCCGGAATACCTGTCTTGCGGGCGATCTCCACGGCAAATGAACTTCCTGGATTACCAATAGCGAGACGAAAGAGCGGCTGCATCTCATGTCGGTCATAAAGCATGGCACCGTTCACTACCCCTTTATTCTCGTTGGCGAAATGTTTCAGGTTCTGATAATGGGTGGTGATCACGCCGAACGACTGCCGACGGTTGAACCTGTCCAATAGCGCTTCGGCAATGGCTGCCCCTATCCGGGGTTCGGTACCGCTCCCGAACTCATCGATCAATAACAGCGATTTACCATTACAATGCTTCTCAAAGAATTTCATATTCAGCAGGTGAGAGCTGTAGGTCGACAGATCGTTCTCAATGGATTGTTCGTCACCGATATCAATAAAGATATCATCGAACACTCCTACCCTGGAGTTCTCTTTCAACGGGATCAACAGTCCACATTGCACCATATATTGTAAAAGCCCCACCGTTTTCAGGCAAACAGATTTACCACCGGCATTGGGACCGGAGATCACCAGGAGCCTGTTATCACCTTCCAGGATAATATCGAGCGGGACGATCTTCCGGTTCTGCTTCTTTAGAGACAGGTAAAGCAATGGATGCACTGCTTCCACCCAATCGATTTGCGGAGTGTTGTCGATAGAAGGCTTGATACCTCCTATCAGCGTTGCGAAAGCTGCTTTTGCCTGGATAAAATCGATTTTTGCCAGAAATTCGTATGACTCCAGCAGATCGGACAGAAAAGGCCTCAGGTAATTAGTGAAGTCTGTCAGTATTTTGATGATCTCCCGCCGTTCATCGGCCTCCAACTCACGAATCCGGTTGTTGGCTTCCACTACTTCCGACGGTTCGATAAAGACCGTTTTACCCGAAGCCGACTCATCGTGCACTATACCTTTGATCTTTCGCTTGTGGGAAGGGTTCACCGGAATCACCAACCGTCCGTCGCGCATACTCGGCGACACATCCTTATCCACATACCCTTCGGCCTGAGCCTTTCGCAGGATGGCATTCAGGCTTTTAGAGATACCGTTCATGGTAGAGGTTAATTCGCGCCGAATTTCCGATAGGCGTGGCGACGCATGGTCTTTTACCTGTCCGAAACCATCCAGTATAGAATCTATCCTCCTGGTAATTTCCGGAAAGGTCAGGACCTCACCTGCCAATGCAAGCAAATATGGATATTTGGGTGTTTTCTCTTCATCACGCCGCAGAAATGCTACGATCCCGTTGATGGTCTGCAGTGATCGGCGCAATTCAAACAAGGCATTCTGGTCGATCCACGCCCCTTCCACCCGGATGCGCCTCAGCACGGGACGCATATCATAAAAGTGATCGGCAGGAAATGAATCCTCCTCCTCCCTGATACGGACAAACTCTTCGGTCTGGAAAAGAAGAGGCTCTATTTCATTATAAGAAGCAGAGAAATGCATCTTCTCCACCTTTTCTTTTCCAAGAGGACTCAGACACCGTTCCAAAAGAAGTTGGCGTACTTTCTGAAATTCTATTTTCTGTTCGAAATTATCGGGATAGATCATTATCTGTCAGTGTAAAATACCTTTGAGGCTGCAAAATTACAATTTTAAACCGATATTTACCATTTTAGACAGATACAACCGGTTATATTAATTCAGAGGCCGATGATGATCCTTCCGGAGGATCGCTTTGACTGTTTTTTAATTTTCCTGTATGTTTTTCGATTTTGGTGTTGCAGAATTCAAAAAGTTGTACTACTTTTGCACCTCGAATTCCGGAGGGCAATTCATATTTTTTGTTGGCGAGATAGCTCAGTTGGTTAGAGCGCATGATTCATAATCATGAGGTCGGGGGATCATGCCCCCCTCTCGCTACGGATTGAATATTAAACAGTTACGGCGTAAAACCTGTAGCTGTTTTTTTTATGGATAAAATGGGTAAACAAATGATATAAATAACCTACCTATCCAATAGGTTTGATACCTCAACAATCTGTTTTTTTTGCGAAGAAAGTGCGTCATACGAAGAAATTGCATATATTTATCGCAGATATTGAAACTTCACAGCACAAAATATGAATTTAAAATCAGCTTTTTTTCAACTCAGTGGCTCGGTCATTGTGTATCTCAATCGTTATCGACACCCTTCCTTCTTCCCTGGGTAAAGACAGCTACCTTCTGCTCGACAAGCTTGTACTCAATACCGGCGGTATGTCCATTACTTTATAAACAATCCTCTTTTCATATATAGCGCATATCGCTCATTTATCTTTTTGAAAATCAAAAAAAATAATAAAAATGAAACGTTTCCCGATCCCTATTCTTATTATTTTTATCGCATTTTATTTTGTTTCCGGCACGGCAAAGGGCCAGAGTAAAACTGAATATTTTATGCAATCGTCATTCGAACGAGGTTCCTTGAACCCGGCATTGCGTCCCAATCAGGGATATATGGTTTTACCGGTATTGCCAAGCTTTTACGGCGAGGTGAAAACAAATACACTCAACCTTGACCATCTTACAAGGAAAGCCAGTGGAGAACGGGTAACCTTTCTCCACCAATCGGTAGATGCCGATGATTTTTTACACAGGATGAAAAATAATAATTATGTCATCGGCACGGTTTCTTACAAACTGTTCGGACTGGGCTTTTACAGGAACGACGATTTCTGGAGCATCGATCTGGATATCAAGACACACGTGGATGCCAATATTCCAAAATCGGTTTTCGAACTCGTAAAAAAAGGATTTGGACGTCAGGAGCAGACAAAATATGAAATAGAAAATATCCGTGCCACGGGTAACGGCAAGCTGGAGTTGGGAGTGGGCTATTCACGCCCGTTGATAAACGATAATCTGATAGTCGGCGGACGTATGAAAGGATTGATAGGGATAGCCGATTTCAATTTAAATGCTTCCCGGTTAACCGTCGATGCAGGAACAGAATACTGGGAAGCTCAGTCGTCCGTGCTGCTGAAAGCATCCATGCCGGGAATAAAGGTGAAGCACGACGAAGAGGGTAAATTTGACGGATTCGAGCTGTCGGAAGGGAAAAGAATAAGCGCGACCGGATGGGGCGCCGGATTCGATATCGGGGCGCAGTACGACCTGTCGGAAATATTTCCCAGGCTGAACGGATTAACCGTTTCCGCGGCTTTAACGGATATCGGTTTTATAAGATTCGGAAGGAAAAATACCGTATTCCTGGAGTCTCCCGAAACAACGGTGCGTATCAATCCCAACGATTATACACTGCATACCGATGGGTCGTCGTCGTTAAACGACGTTTTTGAAGATGTCGTGGAAGACCTTCAATCCGCGGTGGACCTACAGGAAACAGAGCCGGTTAAACGAACCGTCCCGTTGCGATCTTCCCTGAATATCGGGACGGAATACAGGATGAATGAAAGACTGTCGTTCGGAGTCCTGTTCTCGAACTATTTCGGAACCTATTTCAATTCTCCGGAACTTACGGTTTCAGCAAATTTCGTCCATGCCGGTTGGCTGGGACTGACCGGAAGCTATTCCGTGATGCATGGCGCTTTCAACACCCTGGGATTTGCCGCCCACCTTGCTCCCCCAAAGGGAATACGTTTTTTCCTTGCAAGCGATTATATATTCCCACACGTGAATTCCCATTTTTTCCCGACCAAAAGCAAGGCCCTTAACGTACAAGTGGGATTTAGCATACCAATGGGGGAAAAGTTATACCCTCATAAACCTGCATTATAACTCAGCAACATGTAAACAGTTTTGTTCTCAGTACGCATTTTATTCAGGAAATTAAACGGAACGGCATTTGTACTATCTATTGTCAGACTCCATCCACTGTCGACATCACCCACTAAATCCACATTTTCTGCTGCAACGGTCAGCTTTTTCTTCTTTAAATCCATACTGCAGAACGTAGCAGTTATCTGATCATCCAACCCTAATGTTTTAGTCCAGTAAGGAAAGTGATTTTTATTGATACTCAGGACTAGTTTTCTTTCATTATTATTGGTAGCTGTTTTAAACAGATTCCATTCTCCTGCAAATTCGCTGTTGATGCTGAATAACTGAAGCAATCCTTTCTCCGGATCAGATAAAATCTCCTCTTTAATCCAGGTTGTCGCATCCTTTGCCAGATGACCGGCTTCCCTGCATGTATAGCGGAAATGCAACACAACATCGGCGACGGTTTCAAAATCAAATTGAGGAATATCGTTGGGTAGTTCGATTTTCCATCTGCTGATTGCCCCGGCCCCTTCAAACGGCAAATAACGCTCATCGCGTAAATTGGTTTCGAATAAACCGCTGTCGTTTTGTGCCGAGCTGGTAACAATGGATTGAATGGCGCCATTGTAATCCCGGAAACGATTGTCTTCCGGGCCTGACCGCTGGTAGTCGTCCCCTTTCAATGATGAAATCCTGATACTGCTCTGCAATAATGTCAATTTTGCATGGACGGTAGTATAAGGTCCGGTAATGCAGGGGATGGAAACAGCCACCGTCTTGATGCGCCGCATAAACTGTCCGGGGCTGTCCAGATCATATATCCATTCGGGAACTGCAATCTCACAGGTGCCGGTAGCTTTTAATTTCAACAGGGTCATTGGGTCCAAACGTTGTATGGATATATGTTTTGTAATTTCATACTCCCTTTTGTTGTTTTCGTGATAGGCCATTTCCAACCGTTTCAGATCCAGATACAACGATTCACCCGACAACAAGCCCTTTCTTGCACTGTCCCAATAGCCGAATTGAATGAAATCGGTGTCAGTGAACTCAGGACGCATCAATTCATACTTCATTGTCTGTTCGCTTTTCTTTGCGATATCGTAAGCAAATTGGTAACAAGAGAAATAAATCCTTGAAATTTCTCCTTGCATCCAACTATACAACTCCTCATTGGTAAATTTATCCTGCAGAAAGGCGTTTATCTCTTCCGACTGTTCAATTTGTCTGATATGATTTTCATATTCCTTTTTGGTAATCTGTTCACGGATCAGGGATGAAATAATTTGTCTGCCATATTGCACAAGCTCCGCAGTGGCACTGTTTGCCTGAAGCACGTAATCCTCTGCCCTTCGGTAATAGCCTCCCATTTTGGAAGCTCTCTCTGCACTGGTAAGAAATGCGGTTGCGATTTTTTGTGCAATTTCTGAACCTCCGTCAGCTGCCGCTTTTAACTGTTTCCCGCCAAACTCGGCTGCCCCTCCGACACCTAATGGCGTTCCGTGCACGTCGAACTGAGGTATAAGTCCTACAATCGGTGAAATCAACTTCAATACCGAAGAGAGAGTACTGAAAGTATCATAGCTGGGTAGAAAAATATTCAACTCCGCATTCTCATTTTTATTCAATGGCAATGTCTTGCCCAATTCACCTCCCAAAATTCCGGTAACCATATTTCCTGCAAATTCCATTAGGCCGCCGACAGATGTTTCTTTCCTGTAATCCTCCTGGCTCAGTTCTCCCGCATATTCCCCAATGAACTGCGCATATACTTCGTCAAAGTTTTCCTCATTCAGCTCATTTCTTGCAAGATCGATGGTCTTTAATTTATCGATATCCGAATCACTGACTCCCAATATTTTCTTGTAATGCCGGTATCTTTCAAAAGCGACGGCCCTGCTTTTCAGCAACGATTCAGTGGCGGCTTCCGATTCTTTCCACTGAAGGAATTTTATATCCTGCACCAGTTTTGAAATGTTTAATTCGTGCTGCTGCCGCATCAGGGCAATATGTTCCGCATCCTTTTTCTCAAGTGCGGAAAGCAGGGCATTCCCCAGCGATTTCACTTCAGCACATATTTCCATCGCTTTCTGCAGCAGCAACGGTCCGCGTACTGTGGAGACAGACTGATTGATATTATTGACAATGCTCCCTATATCAATGCCGGCAGCGACAGCCTTCACCAGCATGCCGGGATCAATGGGCGGGTCAAATAATGGCAATTGACGGACAACACCTTCAATATTCATGCAATGCCTGATTTTGAACAGACGGTCAGCCACAGTATCCCAATACGCAAGCAATTGATCATTTTGCGGAATGCAGAAGTATAAAGATCTGCCAATACCAAACAGAGCAGAAGTTCCTCCCTCATTCACTTTCGTAGTGGAAGTGGGATTTGTGTTAAACGGAAAATCGTTTTCTATCTCCATCAATGCATTGCCAAATGCGTCAATACCCGTGTCTTTCAACTGTTTGTAAGTTTTTGGAGTTCTTTTTCTGCGAGGCGGGATTTTTTGTGGTTTAGGTCCCAAAACAGCGGCTGCAAGCACATATACCTGCGTAGCTTCATTGAGTGTCTCAATGGTATCCTGCCTGAACAGGTTGTCACCCCAGGCTATGAGGTTATCCAGGTATTTCATCACCACATTCAGCTGATAGGCAAGGTAGCGGGTACGGGCAATGACATGCGGTTGAAATGGTTTGTCCCGCCAGGCCTGGATGCTTTTCTCCATGCGCTGCTTCAATTCATTGTCTTCATTTTTCGCAAGCTCTGTCAGCATCTCCTGAATAAACTCAGCTTTTGTTTCTTCCCTGAAACGGAGGAATTTCCAAAACCGTTGTGGTGCTTCGACACTGCTGTCGGTACATGTCGGATCAAAAATGAAGTGAAACCATTTTTGAGCCTCCGCAAAACGTTGATTTTTGCTCAGATGGACAGCAACCGTAAGGGGAGCATGAAAGAAAAGCTCCCAATTATAAACGGCATACGGTCCGTCATCGCTCACATCAATATTCTCCTTCGGAAACGGCGACATGGCATAAGCTCCCGGAATATACCAGTCAGTCAACGGTCGTTCGAGGCTCTTATGATATTTTGCATCCAATAATGCCGGCAAACCGTCCCTGTTGAGGGTTTCAATCAGTTCATCGGTATAAGGGTGATAATGCGGGGAAAGTGTATAGTTCACTTTTCGTGCATTATTATAATATAACCATAATAACCCTTTGTCAACCATCAGATTATTATTTAGCATTAGTTCTGACTGATAATGAAAATTATTATTTGCTATCATGACATTCAACTTTTAAATGCTTATAAAACTATTTGTTTATCAATTTATTCACAGGTCCTCTTGTGTTAATCACCTTACCCTCGAAGAGATAAGGCTCGTTTGTTACAAGAATCTTATTGTAGTTAGTATTGAAATCTACCTGCCCTATTACCTGATTCCATGGATCGGAAGGATTCACTATTTCGTCAAACCTGATCACATCTTCCATTACCGGAGGCCATCCGGGTATTGGTTTGTCAACCAATTCGGGAATATTTACCTCTAAAAGCGGTAATTCAACCCATGGGAAGTAAATATCAATTTCGGGGAGTCTCCTGTATACTTTCTCGTCCGGCTGTACAAAAAAAGTACTGTGTTCATCCGCATAAGAAAATGGCGCTTCAAACTGATTTTCTGTCGGATGCCGCAAGGGAGTAATTGAAAGGCCGGGCTGCAAAACATCCTTTTTGGAAAAAATGTTTTCGGTCACGTAATTGGTTGTGGCGCCGGCGGGTTGTTTCACTTTTGTCTTAAACATACTGGATGGAATAAGCATCTGCGTAAAATAATTCTGTGTATCCAGCGTCATATATGATTCAAGGAATGTTGTGTATTCACTTTCTACCAGTTGGTTAATATTTACCAAAGTATTTAGTTTCTCTATATAAGGAGGAGCATTCTTTGATGTATATATTACCCTGTGCATACTCCCTGTACCATAATATATCAGATAGAAATCCAGGCGTTCCCTGAACTTCCCTGTCGGATTTTCAACCCTGTCTTTTCTTCCGTAGAGCGATATTGTGCGGCTGTCGAACGATTTGATATTTGGTATTACAATCGGTCGTTTGAGCTCGGTCGATTTTGGTGATGTCCACTTACCTTTAAAGTATTCACCCCAACACATATTAATCTCCACATTTATCCTTTTTTGGTCTGTCCATGGCTTTTCAGAGATTGCTTTTGGAGAAGAACCGGTGTTCCGTTCAACAGGTTTTTCAAGGATATTCAACCAGAAGAGGAACAGTCTCCTTTTCCACACAATCGGGAAAATATGATCGCCTTCTATATTGAGGTTTATCTTTTCCCAGGGTGTCCAATAACCATACTCATAACGTCGATAATAGTATTGTCTTGTGTTGCCGTTGGTTCGTCCTATCACGTGAAGCACATCATCGAACTGATTCCCTTTTTCATTCTCATCCAGATACATACCGACGATTTCCAGTTTGGCAATATCATCCAATTTTTTCAGATAATTCAGGAATGCCAGCTCTGCTGATTCATCAGTAACTTCTGCCTGTAATAATTCCCCTTCCAGCTCTTTAAATAAGGATGATTTGTTGTCCCTCAATTCGGGTTCAAGCCAATTCTCCGGATAGAGAAATACTTTCCTGTTGGCTTCCCACAACCGGTAGCGTTTCATCCATGCCCATTGTTCAGCCCGTATGGAATCGGGAGACACATCGGGTTCGAGATTCATCATACAACGCTGAATGAATAATTGCAAGGTTGAAAGCGCCATCCTTATCCGGGAAGTTTTCATACAGGCATCCATCTCCACATCAATCAGAAAATATTCGTACAGTTTATCGGGAGTAACAATTTCAGGCGATGGTTTTTTGTATTGTAAGACATAACTCACCAAGGCATCCCTCAATAAATTTCTAACGGGGTCACTGACAGTCTGCATGGTTTCCAGCCAGACTGCTTCAGTCACTTTTTGCTTTATTGTGGCTTTTATGCCGGCGACCAGATCATAAGAGGGATTATTTGTAATCCATGAAAGCAGATCTGAAGAGGGATAATAGATGTTGCTCAACAAAGCCATGGCATCAACCACTTTTTTCAGCTGACTCAATTTTGAAAGGTCGCTACGAACCAACCCAAAATGTTGCAGCACCCCTGTAAGGTCTGCTTCATTCCACAAATTGAAATATTCCAGCAACAATTTATTCCGGCTGTTCTTTACATCTGGATCCTGTAATACCTGCAGCCATGTATTGTCTTCAGGTTCATTTTCATCTTTCATTTGTTTGAAATTGACAAGCAGATTTATTTTTTCCCATAAGGTTTTTAGATCTGCATTGTTGATGCTGCCATCCGTGTCCAATTCATTCAGGAAATTTTTTGTTTCTTCATTTACCGAAGCAAAATAATTCAATTCGGCAGGAGTAAACCCAAAAAGTTTTTGCAGTTGGGAGGCCTTGGATAACCGGATAAGCGATTCCCTGGCAAAATCAACATTTTCCTTTGTATATACTGCCATTGCCGGTATGGCAGATTTCTCCATAGCCTTGGTGCGCCATAATAAATTCACAGTTTCAGTCGCGGGTAACGACGCAATTGTCATTGTAACTTTGTGCAATATTCCTGTTTTCAATGATACAGGCAATGCGTTTTTTACTTCTCCTGAAGCTCCGACAGTAATATTGCTGATTACCGGCTGTTCATTTATCGTCAGTGAAATGACTGTATTTTGCGCAGCAGAAACGTAAAAAAGATATTCATCCGTTGCGGGCACGTCTATATAAAAATTGTAAGTTATGTTTTGATTGAATACCGGCGTATTTTCCAATTGTAAAAAGTCATTTATCACCGATTCGGAGGCATCAGATACCGACTGAATGGTTTCTTTCCGGGCGGTCAGTATATTCACTGTATCCGCATCAGATTTTAAAACAGCTATCAAAGCCTGCTTTAAACCATTGCTTTTCAGTTTCGACTTCAATTCCGGCAAAATCAGTTCTGTCAGCTTCTTTGTTTGTAACGCAGGTATAGATTCGGCAACAACCTGATCGTAAATATCTTTCAGTTCCGGATAATTTGCGGCGAAGTCGGTCAGTGCTGCATTGCTGACCACGGACAGCAAATCAACAGCAGCTTTGAAATCTGAAATAAACGTGTCCAGATCCGGCTGTGTGGCAATAATTTCCATATCTGTCAATCCGAATGAGTCTGCCATGTTTTCAAGTAACGTTTTGGCAGCATCGGACAAGATCCCTGTGTATGTAAGTTCTTTTTTAAATGGATCAAATCCTATCCGGCTGTCGGCATCAGTTATCTTTTTTGGCAAAACTTCTTCGATTGTCACGAAGGATTCACTATAGGTGTTTGTCCCCAGAAGCAATCCAAAGAAATAGCCCGTGATGCCTGCATCATATACCAAAGACATCTTACCTCTTGCAAAATCGGGATCTGCATTATCAGGAGCAATGCTGTACTCCTTTTCAACACTGTTCAGTGTTTCACGTAAAATTTTCACATTCTTAAGCGCTGTTTCCTCTGAGATTGTAAGCTTACCGGTCAAATCCACATGGTGCAGGATATAAGAAAGATCTGCCACTTTCAAGGAATTGGCTTTTAACTGCTGGGCAGTCAGAATAAATTTCAGGAGTGATGGTTCGTCACTTTCCATATCATCGGCGAGCGGATCTATTCCGGTTATTACACTTAATTCTGTCAATTCGGGCAGACTCAACTTTGTGATTTTTGCACACTGTTGGATACGTAATTCCCGCAGGTTGGCACTGTTCAGAATGAGCAACAACTCTGCGAATTTTTTTTCGGAATAGGAAAGATGGTCTGCAATTTTTTTAAAATTCGCAATCCTGTTGAACAACGTCACAAAAACCGGATCAATATTGTCAATAACAATTTGTCCTGAAGGGACCGGACTCAAAGTGGATATAACACTGTCCAAAGTAATGATACTCCATCCTGTTTTATGCAGCAGTCTTATAAACCGGTGGAACTTATGGTACGAAAGTTCGGTCAACTGGTTACCTGTATTATCCGGAAGAGCGTATCTCAATTCTACTTTAGCAAAATCACACTCCACTGATTCGGTTACTGTATCTGTAAGTGTAATCAGCCCCATAATCAAATCCCTATGCTTGTTAAGCCACTGTTTTATATCACCTTCATAATCATCCGGCGATATTTCAGGCGGGATCATTGCATCCAATGTTGCATCTGACAATGTGCCGTTATAAAATTCATTCAGGTCGGTAAGGTTGATCTGCAATTTTTGAAACAATGGAACGATTGTTAATCCCGGATTTATAAAATTGGTTTTTAACAAGGTCGCCAGGTCATCATAACTGATACCGGTTCTGTGACAGAAGGCTTTTCCATTGGCAATGGCTGCGTTTAATTGAGCAATTGTGTTACCCTCAGGTTCACCGAAATATTCCGGTAATTTTTTAAAGTTAATATCCGTAATGGTTTTATATTCATCTTCACTAAAGCTAAGCGCCTCCTTCCTTGAAGACAATGGTGCTGAAAAAACTGACAACATCTCCTCCAGGCTTGTATCCCAGATTTTATATATTCTCCGCAGGGTTTCAAGCGGTTGATGAAAAGGAAGATTATAAGGAAATACTTTCGATTTCAGCTCATCATACACAGTTTTTTCAACAAACTGAGGTTCGGCGAGCAATTCCGATTGAGTTATATCTTCTGTTATATCATGTCCTGTCAAATCCTTCAGATCGCCATGAAGAATATAATGTTCCAATATTTCGTTCACCAGATCAATATAGGGAAGAGACATATTGGTGTTTTCACATGAAAGCTGGATGTGTTGTATATCGGGTCTTCGCTTCAACAATTCATCAATGGGATTTTCTTTTTCATGCGGGATTTTTTCCAGATCGATAAAATGGAGCAGTTCAACCAAATAAGCTGCAGGGCTGAGCACTGAATTGCAATGATCGCAGGCACAATAATCCATATTGCCCAGCAGATCTTCAAGAGTGGGATAAGCAATAGTTTCGTTTTGCACTTTCTCTAACTTGCCGGTAATGGAATAAACGTTGGGCATGGTACGAGCCGTAATATAGCCGGTAGCAATACCAATGGAAGCATTGTTTATTTCGACAGCTTTGTTATACGTCATTTCGGCTTCCACGGTATTGGGGAAATTTTCACCATAGGCTTGTAAGAATTCATTTTTTGTATAACCGGCTATCTGGTATGCCGAATATAGCCCTGACTTACTCAAAGCGACCATTGATTCATCCGAAGGACTCATCTGGTACATCCTTTCCATGATTTTAGCAGAAGCTTTTGCCGGAGTAGTTAACTGATCGAATCCGTCCCAATTCTTCACAGGTTGGCTTCCAATAAGGTTTTTGATCTGATTGCTGCTGAAAAACTGATAAAGTTCATTTGTGGGTGCATTGGCACCCAGGTCAATTTCTTTTCTTTTTATCATTTCACCTGCTACTGCCGTAGGATACCCGATTTTCACCTGAAAGGCAAGATACCGGGCATATTCATCCGCTGTGATTCCCTGGGGCAAGTTATTATCAATCAAATTTTTCCATTCATCAGCTCTATATAATCCGCTGGTTGCCAGATCAACATCTTTTTTAATATTGAATTTGTCGTATACTTTCCTGATAAGCGGCACGTTTTGTCCTGTGAGATAGCCCAGTTTGCCGTCTAATTGTAAAGCTGCAATCGTATTGGAATCAAATCCTTGTTCAGAAAGGGAATTCCATAATTTTCCACTGTCATTGCCTGCTTCTTTTTGTATTTGAGCAAAAATAGTTTTTTGTTGGGTGTTCAGTTTTCTTATATCCAACATTTCGTTCATTGAAGAAACGGATGATGGCAGTTTGTTATTAAGAATATGATTAACTGATAATGTTTCCAATGTTCCAATAGTTTCCCGGATATTACCGGTTGAGGGGATTATATTTTTTTCAACGGCATTTTTTATCGCAGCTTCCGCATCTTTGGAAGAAACGGATTGAATCGCCTCTTCAGTTCCCGGTACACCTGCCCGTAATAAGGCATATATATGAGAGGAATCTATTTTTAAACTATCACTTAATTTAGCTGAACTGACAAGCATTGCCGTTATTCTTGCATCCCACCCTGTTTTGTTTGACAAATACGAAATATTCCGGTTTTTATCATCTTCTTTTAATTCGGTTAAATTCAATCGACCCAAATGAGGTTTGATTTCATTTAAAACCAAACTGAATTCTGTTTCTTTTTTAATTTCACCGCCAGATACAATGATGTCCAGGGTCTCATCTCTTGACGCATTGAATTTAATGGCGGATCTCCCGATCTCTTTCCGCTCGTTTTTTTCATAAACCCGCACCTCGATATCCGGATTATTGTTTCTATCATCAACTTTGTAAGAAATAGCATACTCCCCGTTTTTACCTGAAATTGTTTTACCCGCAGAAGCGCCATTAACGATAGTGAGAATAAATACTTCCGCAGCATAACCTGAAAGAGGCACTCCTCTATTATCGGTTATTGTTCCCCTTACGATATACGAATTATCATTACCCGGTTTCATATTTTTGTTTTTTAATTTTCAGTTTGTTGATGTATCATTATTAACCATGTACCAGTAGTGTGATACCACCAAAGATTTCCCCATTTATATTGTTGATGGCAACAACATCATACCCGGCCAATTCTCCTTTTTGCAATCCTATGTTGGGAATGTCCACCGATAGCAATGTCATTCGTCTTTCAAGGTTCATTTGACGGTATTCGTCAATCTCTTTTTTGAAATCTGATGCTTTTCTTTCACCTGATTGAATCATTTTATGAATTCTCTTCATCTCATCCTCAATCCTTTTTTGCTCTTTCAGGTTATATTTTCCTTCCTGATTGAACTCAAAATGAAAAGCAGCGTCTTTGTATTCAATTTTACCCGGTTGATTTATTTTCAGATCAATTCCTCTTTTGATTTCTCCCAACCGATTTCTCAAATTCGTCAGACGCTTGGGTAACTTTACGTCAATTACATCCGCTACTGTTTCCTTTGCAAAATTCAATCTGAACTCAGCCTTTTCCCTTGGTTTATCGATAATCCTAAAATCCGCAGCAACAGGATGACGTATTGCTAAAACTGCCTCCCTGGTCAACGGAACGAATTTTACTGTCAATTGGGCCTGAGGCATGTGTAGGATATTCAGGTTCATCTGCGTTGCCTGGCCTGCAATATTCAGGTTTTTCTGTCCGATACGCCTGTCCTGCACAGGGTCGAGCAAGGTATCATGAAGCGGGATATCGAGCGGGGAAAAAGAGAACACCCTTGCAAACAGACATTTATGACCTGCATCAGACGGTTCCACCAGATACCGGATGTTTACTTCAGACGAGCTGTAGCAATTTACCCAGGTAGAAGCAATACCCAGTTTTTTTCCAAAACGTGTATCAAAACCCAGACTTGGCGTCACTAAATAAAATTCGACTTTGGCAGAAGGTACGTTTAAATCACCTTTATTGTGTACCAGGCATTTGATATTGTACAATGTGCCGGCATTCAATTCCGTAGTATAAGAGTTCAATGAAGAGACAGGCGAAACCATTACATCAGGCGATCTCCAGTATGCTACATTCGCCCCCGGCCTGTAACCGTTATCGCCTTCATAGGAACGGATGTAGAGATAGGAGCTATCTTTGAAATCCTCGGGCATGCGTCTTTTTTTAACCGGAGAGGCTTCGATTGTCTTATACCATGTTTCCCTGAATTTGACACTCTTTTCCCTGCGTTGGCCCTGAAGCTTTTTGATGATCTCACTGGCCTTATGTATATTTTCTAAACTCATGGCTATGAATGTTTTATTATTTTATAAATCTTAAATCCACATTGATATTATCATCCGAAGGATCTCCACCGGGTACATTTACCTTTAATTTTTCGGGAAAATCAGGAGCATCAACAGAACTCGTTTGCTTTTGCGTCCAGCATAGATAAGAATAGCCTCTGTCCCCGTCCAGGTTAAAATCGATCAAATCTTCTTTATCGGCAAAACGTTCAAATGTTTTTTCAATCAGATCCATTGCATTCCCTAAACTGGCTTTTTCCATCAGTAAACTTTTCAGGCGGGTGCCGTCGTCGTTATGTATGGGATTCACATCGGGAGTCAACCCTTGCAAGCGGTCAAGAATGTCTTTTGGCTGAAAAGGTATTCTGCCAAAAGCGTAATGTAACGATGATTCAGTCAGGTAGCTGTTGAGTGTCCCCATTACAGCGCCTTTTTCATTTTGAGTAACAGGATAAATTAAATGACGTTCCATATTGAACAAGGTATCTTCAAAAGTGGCAGGCATAAATTTCAGCAAAGGCAGATGAGGTACAAACGGCAAGGCGTTGACACCGGTGGGGTCAATATTTGACGGATTGGCGAACTGAGTAAGCCTGGGATCATTCAGATGCTCTTTCATCGGGAAAGCCAATCCATTTAGTGCCACACCAAGCCTGAAATTCTGATAGGCATTGTAGACCTGTTCGTAAATCAGACAAGCAGCAGCACGTATGGTTGACGTTCCGAGGGTAGTAATGGCGCCGGCAATCCCATCTGCGATGGCAGCCGCTGCCATTACCGCTGCAATCACCAATGCGGCCAGGATGATGAAAATACTCAGGATGC
Source organism: Proteiniphilum sp. (assembly GCF_034331125.1). NCBI lineage: Bacteria > Pseudomonadati > Bacteroidota > Bacteroidia > Bacteroidales > Dysgonomonadaceae > Proteiniphilum > Proteiniphilum sp. Next base: position 93,297 of record NZ_JAXQGC010000026.1, on the reverse strand, counting down.
CAAAACTTCCGGCATTGTCAATGGCATCTTCAAGAAAATCACCGGCATCGCCAAGATTATCCACTGTCTTTTCCCAGACTTCCCTTATCTCCTTTGAGAATGAATAGGGTACCGGTTCGGGAATGGTGCCTGTGTCGGTAGAACTCCTGAGCCATTTATAATAAATACGATAGGCATTGTTTACATCACCTGCCGATATTTCAGGGCCATATTCCGGTTCGGGATCACCATCTTCCTGGTATACTTTATTGATGGCTTCAGCGATCATTTCAGCCAGATCATCAGGCAATACGGTAAATGGATCCGGTTTGTCGTTCTCGGTATCAATGGTCCCATCAAAATTAAAATTATAAAAAGCATGAATTTTTGAGCGGTTCCAATCGGTTCCTGTAGCATTCAGCAGATTGAAAACATCCTGATAGTTCTCCCCTGTTTTGTGGCGTTGGGCGTGCGAACGATAAGGCCCTCCCGAAATCAGGTTCACATAGGGATGTCCAACGACATCGGCACAATAATGGGTGAGATAACCCAATGCGTATAAGATCTTGGGATCGGAGAAATCTCCGGCCGTAGCATCCAACAGCGCTTTTGTAAATTTGCCTGTTTTACGGTAATGCAGCGCATCGAACCACCACCATTTATCACTTTGCAAAAGTGGCGGCCTGCTTTTATTGGGTACTCCGTCACGATAAGGATGATCAAACACATCAAACAGGTTGAAATCAGAGATGAATTTCTGGACCATCGCCATTAATGTGGCAGAGAATCCGTCCAACAACTGGTTGATATCGTTAAACGTTTGTTGAAGTTCACTCAGCAAAGCCGAATCTTCAATTATTTCGTCCACGGCCTCGCTAAATGCCTCCAAAGCGTCCAATACCGGTTGGGGAACCACGGCGAGCAATTTTTGTTTGAAGTCTTCGATAAAATCCACGACCTCAAAATAAAATTCGGCCATATCGCCAATTGGTCCGGGCATATCTTTTGTGTTGAAAAAAAGATAATCAGGCCCCTGGCAGCCAAAAAACAGGTAAGGCAGGTTCTTGTCGTCTGCCAATAAATTCTGCAACGCAGTGTACTGGGCCGATGTCATCTTTGACCCCAGGCCTTCGTTCAGAGAGATCAATGCTTTTAATCTGTCTGCAATCATGTGATGTAATGCTGGTCCTGGCATAATTTTTAATTTTTTAATCCGTTATTTAATCATTAATTTATCGTCACTGTTTGTCCAAATGTTTATTATCTATTTTCCCGGAAAAATGATTATCTGATAACCCGTTGTCCAAGGATACCTTTCCATGCTTCCAATCCAGGAGGCCAGTACAATGATGATGTCGGCACTTGTCCTGTAACATAATTATTAAAAGGAACATTGGACGAGCGTATATTGGTGAGAAAAGGCGGTCTTAAAATGAAATCTGCTTTTGGTCCAATTAACCCTGATCTGATAAAATTGAACCTTGTAGGCTCACCAATCATTACCCATCTACCGGGATTCAGGTCTGGAGCTATTCCCGCTTCTGCCCAAGAGACCACTCTTGTTTCGGTCTGACTCATAGTAGAGGAGACTATTCTACTTTCTGTGGTGGATAAAACAACTGTTGAAGAAGTCCTGCTTTCAATAGCCCCAGAAATAGGAACCGCGACAGACAAGCCGGCCAAAACTCCGGTCGAAGTATCCCTTACTGCATACAGCCCTTCTAACGTTGCTTCTGCGTATTCGCCCTGCTCAGCCCATAGCATCGCACGTCCTGTATGCTCCCCAATCCCAACACCGGCATTGTACATTACAAATGGAACGTTGGCTACCGGACGAGCAATATGCTCTTCTGCCAGAGCGAGAGGTCCTGCTAAAACTCCTAACCCAAAGAAAACAGTCCTGGCCCACATCGGATTATCGGGGTTTTGCCATTCCCTGTTAGCAGTCTGGTATTGTGTATAGGCAAAGCCCTCCGGGACATATAATGTATAATCAGTTGGAGAAACGGGTGGTGGAGGCATAATTACAGTACCACCAGTAGATATCGTCGGAGAAAGGAGGATAGGCGCCACCCCAGATTCTGTAGTTTCTGAAGTTATCGCTGAAGGATTATCCTGATTTGCTTCAGCCCATACCTGCCAAACCACATCTTCTGGTTGATCGGCATTAGCTGCCCTATAAGAATCGAAATTGACAAAATTGTGTGGATCCGTAGGATCTTGTGTATTAGCCTGTGTTCCTGTCAAATCCAAACAACTTATCGGATTATTTTTCACATACCCATATACATTTACTCCATCCCCAATCCCGATCGGATCACTGCTTAACCATCTTCCCAGCCACGGCAGATAATACCTTGCACTATGGTACTCCAGACCGGTTTCTTCATCGCGTTCCATACCGGTGTAGCGGTAGCGCTTAGCAGCTGATTTTATAGCAGCATTTATGGCTTGGTAAGCCGTGGTACCATAAGGATGGTATTCTTCGTAGCTGATAACCTGTGCCGTGTTATCTAACTCCAAGGCGGCAGAACCTAAGAGATTGTGTAGCTGATAACGAATCAAGTGTTTTTCCGTTCCATCATCCACATCATTTCGGGTTTCAATCATGACAAAGCGGTGATCCTCATCCATCAGTCCCAGGCTTACCCTTTCCAATCCCGCATGTGTACCTGTATACTTTTTATAGTGTTCATAACCCTCTATATAAATGCGTTCCTCTTTTTTGGTAGGCATATTTCCCGGTGCGGCCTGGTTTTCAGTAATCTTACGGATACGCTGGCCGTCGCTATCGTATTGATAATACGTAATTACGGGTGTATTGTCGGCCGTGCAATGTTGCCTGATAGTGCGTACCACTTCTTCCTTAAAGTTCCAGTCGATTTTTTCAAGATGGGGCAGTTCCTCCATATACCCATGCTTTGCATGGTGGCGATATTGCGTATAATCGGCAGGATTGGCGTTGTCTCCTATATGAGTGCTTTTGAGCCGGTTATTGGTAGATTCGTATTCATATCTTCTTGTCCAGTTACCACCTCCGGCGAGGTGCCTCATCTGCATGATATTCCCTACTTCATCGTATTGATAACTCTCTACATAGTTCCGTATTGCCATCGGGTCACCCGGGTTCATGCTGTGCATAAAGGGATTGTCGTTCCAGTTGTCGCAATTGCCGAAATGCAAAGCGCCATTATTTTCCCTGCCGGTGGCTTCAGTTAACCGGTATAGAGCATCATAAGTATACGTGGAAACTCCGGTTATTTTTTGATTATTAAAAAATAATACCGGAATGTTTTTATCCTCCACATGCGTAATGTTCCCGACAGGATCATAAGTATAATACCAATCCTGAAGAGGATCACCATTGTGTCGTTTGCTCTCCAGCCGTTTGAGCCGGAAAGTCTCTTTATCGTAATAAAATTTAGTGCTTACATCATTGCCGTAGATGATTTTATTCCGTTGCCCCTTTTCATTATAATCAATGTCTTTGATATAAACAGATGGGATTGCATAAGTGGGATGCACCACACTTTCTCCATTCAGCAAACCGGCTTCATTGTAAGAAGGGGTAATGATGCTGCCATCCGGTGCCGTTTGTCGGGTAATTCTTCCCAAAGCATCGGTTTGTGTGATGAATTTGAATTCTTCGGGTTCCAGTTCATTCCCCAAATTAGCATCAATCCAGTTGGCTATCTCTTTGTATTTTCTGAATAATTTACGCGTCGTGGCTAAAGGCTGCCCTTTAAAGTTGAAGTCAGGAGTATCAACCAATCCTCCGGTATCATAGTGTTGGATAACCTGACCTAAAATATTTCTGGATTGCAGGGTCATTTCGTTATTTCGGTCTGTTGTCAAAAGACTTTCTCCATATACTATCCTGTCGAAAATGTGATCAAGCGGAGTAGATCCATCACCCCCTATTACCTTGCTATATGTGGGACGTTGCGCTACATCATAAAAATATTGAAACTCGTGGTTTCTTTCATCCCAGGTCCGAAGCGGATTGCCCAGAATATTTGTGAGCAGCCACCTCTGTCCGGCATCCATACTGTTTTGATATACTAAGTTGCCGAGCATATCATACTTGTATTGCATGACAATATTTCCCCGGGCATCAGTAACGGAGCGCAGATTACCTTCCGTGTCCAGATAAACCCGGGTGAGGTAAAACTCATCAGCGTCCGTCGCTATATTTTTATTGTGCTCAACAGAGAGGACCGGCCTGCCCAGGGTGTCGAAATGCAGTATACTGGGTGTGTTTGCATGTTTGGCGGCTTTATCGGCAGCCATTTTTTCCCGGCCCGGCTCTTTGCCTTCCGTTATGAGTGCAGCATCGATAAGACGGTTTGTACGGTTGTTGTACCATGATGATTCCAGAATTGTATCGTTGGCATCATAAATAATTTGTTTCCATGAATCAAATTCCACTTTGGAGAAGGTGCCATCGGGTATTTCGGTCTTAATCAGCCTGCCTGGCGCATCGTAGTACATTACCGGTGTTACACCTGTTTCTACCAATTCTTTATAGTCTTCGTATCCCCAGTCTACTGAAAAATAGGGCTCATATTGTTTGACAGCATTGTCTTTGTTGTTTTTGATGGTTCTGCCATCGCCTATCCAACGAAGTTGTTTGGGATTGAGGGAAGCGGTATCTATTTCAGACACTGAAATTGAATCATCAGGATTTACAGTAACCTGTTTCGCTTTTCCGGGAGCCGCCTGCACTTTTTTCATGATCACTTCGCCCATGCCGTTGGAATATTCGAAAACCATCTGAACGGGAGAATCAGAAAGCTGCTGAAAATGTTGCTCCCGTATAATAGCTGCCACTACAGCAGGTTTACCGTGATTAATATAAGCTTCAAAGTCATATACAAATCTCGAAGAAGCATGATTCAATAAATTCTTTCCTGAACCGGTGAGTTGTGTGGAATCGGAAGATTGGAGAAAATTGAAAATAGCTGTTAATTCTGCAGCGTCTGTAATTTCAGAAAAGCCGGAGAGGTCATCTGCCTCATTGCCTTTTCCCATCACTGCCACCGCCTTAACCAAGCCCAGTTCATCCACAACAGCCTCAGATAAATTGCCGTTGATATCTTTCATCCTTCGGGAAGAAAGCGTACGGAAGTTAAATGCATCAACCCTGGCTTTATTACCCAATACATCTTCGGTTTCTTCTATAAAAAGGAAATAGGAACCATAGTACTTTACTTTGGTTACAGCTCCGTATGGATCTGTATAAGAGACCGGACAATAGAAACGATCCTGCGCATCCGTCTGACTTTCTGATGATGCTTTAAATTGAATTGTACCGGATCGGATCCACCAATTATCATCTCCCTCACTATGTGTAAATCTACCTTCAGCAAGAATTCCCGCATCCACCTTTGTGCCAAAAATATCTGTTATCAACTCAGGAGTGTAGGCCAATTGATAACTTTCATAAGGAAGTGCCAAAGATTCCAGATGATGCAATGGCAAAGTTCCGGTTAAATTATTTCGATAATAAATAGTGCGGACATGTTCAATCAATCTTTTTTGTGCTTTTCCTGAGGTTAACGGTTTGTTAAACTCATGATAAAAGGCAGTGTCTGAATTTACATCCGAAAGAATGTCTGTAAAGTCTGCCGGTATATAATAGACTCCCGATTTTGCTACGCCTTTCAATTCATACGTTTTTACTTCAGATGACATCCTCAAACGATGTGTGTTTTCACCCGGAACATCATTGGTAAATTGGTTATGGCTATATATGATAACCGTTTTACTTTGTTCCTGCTGCGTTTCGACTGGAAGCGAAGAATCGGGGTTTAACCGGGGATACACTACCGATGCAGCTTCCAATATATTACCGTATTCGTCTAACCGGATATTCAGATCATGCTCGATCCTCGGATCGTCGGGATTGCGTTCATAGCTATACGTAATAGCTTCGCTTTCCTTTACAACAAAAACGGCATGTTTGTTTTTGCCTCGTGGCTGCAATAGTTCTATCACACAATTATGGGTAGCTGCCGAAAATGGAATCAACTCTTTTTTACGGGCTTCCATGGTATTTCCAAATTGAACGGCATCTTTAGCAAAAGTTTCAACACGCAAATCCATACCTTTACATGCACGCAGGGCTTCCCGCCACTCATCCGCAGTCAGTTGGTCAATTAATGAGACATCCATCCCTTCGGGCACCGTAAGATGCGCATCGGGCAAGGCAATCTCAGGGTGGGTTATAATTCCGAATTCCTTTTCATATTCATTGTACCAGTAATCTTTTTCATATTGATTGAGGATTCTGTCATTTCTCAAAAATGCTCCGGTATGATACCAGTTTTTAACAACGACAGGTTCCTGATGTAATGCTTGTTCGGTAATGTTGGTCGCATCTTGTTTTACCCAGTGTGCAAAGGTCTCGGCATCGGTTTGTTCCACCATGCCAAATCCGCGGAATTCCCGTTCTCCATGGTCATAATACCCATGATGATATTTGTAAGAACTTTCAAGGCGGTAACCCGAAATTTTATCCTCGATAATGGTTTTCGAAATACAGTGCACCGGAAAATGCAGTTTGGTTACCCAGGGTTTTCCGGCAAGCTTATCATCCATATAAAATTTTGTGGAGGGTGTATATTCCAATGATACTTCTTTACCCAGATTATTTTTATAAGAAACCATGATATGCGGTTTCTTACTATTCATCAGATCGATGTATTTTAATGGAGCATTGGCATCTTTTGATAAAGGACTTGACCATACAATGCATGCCACTCCATTCCCTGACAAATCGGTCACGGTTATTGCGGACTGCGGATGAATTTCAGGAAAGGGATTGATTTCAAACGGAGCAATGTCAAACTGGTTTCCACTTAAATTTTTCCAGCAGGTGAATTTATTTTTTCCCAGGTAAATAATATCCGAAGTGCCTGACCCATCAATATCTGCCAGTCTTACATAGTCGGGATTGAAAGCATCAGGATGATCAAAAACAGGAGATTGGTCCATTGTTACTTTGGCTCCGAATTTTCCATATCCTATATTGGGCCAGTAGCAGACTTCACCATTCCGGATCCTCAGAATATCGGTCATTCCATCACCCGACATATCGGCGAGGTAAATGGTTTGTTTAGCGTCAGCAAAAACAATATGCGGACCTTCTTCTTCGTCAAAAGGTTTGGATGTTTTTCGTGCAGTAGTAAAACCACCTCTGCCTTCAGATGCATACCATGTAAAAACAGTATCTTCTGAAATTACTATTTCGGGCTTCCCATCTCCATCCAGGTCGAGCATCCGGGTATTGGGATCACCAAAATCAATATTGGGTAACCCTTTAAACGAACGTAATCCTTGCCATTCATTGTCATCGTCCAGTTCAAAATAGCCCCGTGGTTCTTCCTCAAAACTGACCAATTGCTTACCTCCATCCGCATCCAGATCGTTCAATTGGAGCTGGCCGCCCAATCCCATGAAAGATGGTTTGGGAGAAACTAATTTCGCCTGTTCGAACATGAGTTCCGCCTCACCATCATTGTTACGGATACCAAGATTATGTTTGTAATACCAACCATTTGCCTGTTCTGAAAGAATACCGGCAAGTCCCTCATTGTATAAATCTACAAATTGATAAGGAGCATGTTCTATACCTGTAGGAGCATGCATCAACGCTTCCTGTGAAACAGTTTTTATTTCACTGTTCCATTCATGCTTCTGGTATTCAAACTCCATGGGAGGAAATTTTTTATAGGAATAGGAACCATCCGGTTTTTTTATATATCCGTATGAGGAAATGGATTTCAGAAAGGTAAAATCCTGCCCGGAAGAAATGTCGTATTCAAAATTTAATGACCGGACAAGTCCGTCGTATTCATTAGCTCCTTTGAAATGGTGAAACAATAAAACCCTTTTGCAAAGCCGGGTTGTACGGATTTCAAATCCGGCTTTGTAATCAGAGAAAGCATCCTGTCTGAAATCCCATGGATTTAATTGATCTATGTGTTGCGTAGTATAATCGGTTGTCCCGTAATCAAACAGTGTTTCAAATAAATAATCTGTCTCATCAGGAAAGGCATCTCCAAATTGCCTGTAAGGTGTTTTATTGCCATACAATACCTTATCTATATACAGATTGGTATAGGAAATGGTACCATCTTTCAGCCGGTTACGATTGTGTAACAATGATTCATCAAAACCAATTTCATCTTCTTTTTTATAGAGATAATGCGTACAATTTCCTTTATCGTCAAACTCAAATTCAGGTAGCCATTCATATATTTTCAAAGAATCAACCGGATCAGATAAAATGGAATTGTCCGTCCATCCGAAAAGAGTGGTTCTGTTTTCCCGGGTGATTACGCGCCATCTGATCCTGCCATTTGATTTTTCCGTCCACCGTTCTATACGGGCAAACAGACCTTCTATACGTGGTCTGTAGTTTCTGATAGTGAACAATCCATCTGTCGAATTTCTTTCGTTCAGGATGTATTCGTTATCAGCATCCACAGTAAAAGTTCCATCAGGATTCTTTTTAAATTCCGGCACCAGGTCCTCTGCCTCTGAAAACAAGAATGTATCCGAATCTATGGAGTCAAGATACTGAGGCAATTCTTTATCTGTTTTACGCTTGATTGAGCCTACACTCAAGTTCCAACCCAAACCAAAAATACTATTGCCCGACCCTGAGTTATAAAATAAATCTAAAGTAGGAGAATCACCCCTCGCCGGAGAGAATGGAAGTGGAATGGAAAATGAAGCAGTTCCATTTACAGCATTCACAGAAAATTTTTCATCAATTCCTTTTATGGCACCACCACCTTTGGGTAATGAAATGGATGGTACTTCTATCGCATTGGATTCGGTTTTTCCTCCATCTGTTTTGAGAAATTGAAAGCTGGATTTATTTGATGATTGCGCATTCATTTTTTATTGTCTTTAGCGATTGAGGACGCTGGCAAACATAATTGGATGCGGGGTTAAAATGGTAGGATTATACATGCGAAAATTTGTACAAATCGTGCATTAACAATAAAATGTATTTGTACTATTTGCGCATAATTCAATCATAAGTATCTGATATTTAATACATAAAAAATACAATTTTTATTATCCGGAAATTATCCGGAATGACTGTGAAATGAATAGTATCCGGATATTCGTCGGTTTACAGTGATTTAACAGGTAAAATTTTATTCAAAAACCTTACCTTTGCAACTATGGCAAGATCTCAGTTCTTAATAGGAGCATCATCATCGGGAAGCGGAAAGACTATGCTGACCATCGGGTTGTTGCGAGCATTCAAAAACCGGGGGTTACAGGTACAACCGTTTAAGTGTGGTCCCGACTATATCGATACGAAATTCCACGAACTGGCGGCGGGTAAACCCTCTATCAACCTGGATCTGTTCCTTTCCTCACAAGAACATGTAAAGCAATTGTACTCGACCTATACGTCCGGCTGTGATATTGCCCTGACCGAAGGGGTTATGGGCCTTTTCGACGGATTTGACAAGTGGCAGGGCAGCGGTGCACATATTGCCGAAATACTCGATATACCTATTATACTGGTCTTGAATCCCAAAGCAACGGCCTACTCCGTAGCACCTATCCTGTATGGTTTTAAAAATTTTCACAAGAATATATCTATTGCAGGTGTTATTTTTAATATGGTCAATTCCGACAGCCATTACCGGTTTTTACAGGATGCCTGCAATGATGTGGGTATACCCGCATTGGGACGTCTGCCGAAAAACAACGATCTGGAGATTCCGTCGCGTCATCTCGGATTGAGTATCGACGGCAACCTGCTTTTGGATGAATTTGCTGAGAAAGCGGGCCATTTTGTGGAGCAACATCTCCCTATTGATGAAATACTGGAGATGACCCGGAAAAGCTCAACTCCGCCTGTTCTCTCAAAGGAAAACGCGGTATCACACCGCAAAGTGTTAAAATCCGCTGTCGCCACTGACGAAGCTTTTGCTTTTTACTACCATGAAAATATCGAGTATCTGAAAAAGAGAGGAACGGTCACTTTTTTCAGTCCGATGCACGATCAGGAACTACCTGATGCCGATTTTATATACCTTCCGGGTGGATATCCGGAATTATATCCCGACAAATTAAGTGAGAACACATCTATGCTGGAGAGCATCCGCCGTTATGTAGAGCAGGGAGGACGACTGCTGGCTGAGTGCGGAGGGATGATGTACCTTTCATCCTGCATTGCCGATAAAACCGGAAAAGAGTATCCCATGGTTAATATTTTTAAACAAAAAGCCAGTATGGAAGCAATGAAACTCACACTGGGGTACCGGCAATTCACATCGAATGGTATCTGTGTGAAGGGACATGAATTTCATTACTCGTCCGTTTCCGGAAATGAAGAAAGTTTCATCACTCAATACAATGCCAAAGGTATTCCGGTTGATACGAAACTATTACGCTATAAGAATGCAATTGCCGGATATACACATATCTACTGGGCAGAAATGGATGATTTGATGCTGCTGTTCGATTAGAAGATACTGTATTTACGTTTCGTAAGTCGTCGTATGATTGCAACTAAGCATTCGTCTGACGATGTTTTGTGACCCATTATAGCTCTCGTTCACTAAAAGAGTAGAACTCGCTTCGCTCAGACAACTACTCTTTTTTACGTTCATCTTGAGCTATGGGTCCCCACAAATCATCTAAATGTCTTCGCTTTAGTTGCATACATTCAAATTTACACACGAAAGTTGAGTTATTTATCGAATATTTGCAATCAAAAGTTCAACCTTATAGATAAAAACTATATCCTATCATTTTTATTATTCTTATTATACAAAAAGAGCTATCTTTGCATCCGATTTTTGGTGTTCCGATCACGAGGTCTCGCGATCGGAATGAAAAGGGAATCAGGTGAAAGTCCTGAACAGACCCGCTGCTGTAAGCTCCGCTTACGTGCTGAACAAATAACCCAATGCCACTGTCCCGATCAGGGATGGGAAGGCGTTCAGACACGGGAGTAAGTCAGAAGACCTGCCAGAAACGCAAGAACAACACAAGTGAAAGTGTCCCGGGTTTTTGGATACAGAACCGGATGAATGAATTCTTCCTATCGCAAGAATAATTCACCAATTTATTATTTATCATAAATGAAGTATGTAAAGCGTACGTCAGTTATGCTGCTTGTATTGGGTATGCTGGCTTCGAATGCTGTTGTGGCACAGGATAGCGCCTATGGTGTGAATTATGCAATCCTCTCTCCGGGACGAACGGTATATATGAGTCTTGCAATCAACTTTTCAAAATAAATCAATGATAATATGAAAACGATTTTCACTTCTTTCTTTATGCTACTGACTACGTTCGGTTTATTAGCCCATGGCGGCGGGAATTATGAACATTCCGATTTCTTCGGCTCAATGCAGATCGGTGACAAAGCTGCTATTCTGATGGTGCATTTCGGCACCACACATGACGATACACGCGCATTGACAATTGATGTACTAAACGATCGCGTAAGACAACAGTTCCCGGATCTGGAAGTCCGTGAAGCCTATACCTCCCGGATTGTGATAAAGCGTTTGGGTGACAGAGGCATCACAAAGTCAGATCCACTTGAAGTGCTTCAACAACTCAAATCGGAGGGATATACCCATATCCTCATCCAGTCTTCCACCATTATCGACGGGAAAGAGATGGAATCTCTTGAGAGAAATGCGGCTGAAGTAAAAGATCAATTTAAGGAGGTACGTGTCGGAAAACCACTGCTTTACGATCCGGATGATTATGAAGCAGTCATTGCGGCAATCACCAAAGGAGCAGATAAAAATCTCGCTTACGTTCTGGTAGGACACGGCACATACGATTCAACCACGGCGCAATATGCGATGCTCGACTATATGCTGAAGGCAAAAGGACATCAGAACTTCATCGTGGGAACAATCGAAGGATATCCCGAATATGACGATATGCTGGCTCAATTGCAACAGTCAGGATTGAAAAAGGTCGTTTTAGTGCCGTTTATGTTTGTCGCAGGTGAACATGCCAAAAACGACATTGAGGGCGACTGGAAAGAAGAACTCGAAAAGGCGGGTTATACCGTCGAAGTAAAGATGCAGGGGCTCGGGGAGAATGTTGAGATACAGGATATTTTTATTAACCATCTTAAATTCAAAACCCGCCACCGCAAACTGGACATCATGGAAAAGAAAGCGAAGTACCGTCAAACGGGAGAAAAAGAGGACTAAAAAAAGTAATTTGACAATCATTATAAGTAAAATCATGTCGAAAGGAAAGATCATTGTTGCCGGTATAGGTCCCGGAGGCAAAGAAGATATTACACCTGCAGTACTTGATGCGATAGCCGTGTCGGATGTCATTGTGGGATATAAATACTATTTCCGGTTTGTTGAGAATATCATCAAGCCTGGAACGCCCTGTATAGATACGGGCATGAAAAAAGAACGCGAACGGGCTTTACAGGCTTTTGAATATGCGGAGCAGGACAAGAGGGTTTGTGTAATCAGTTCCGGCGATGCAGGGATCTATGGCATGGCGCCACTTGTTCATGAGATGAAAACCGAGCGCAACAGCGATGTGGAAGTGGAAATCCTGCCCGGCATCAGTGCATTTCAGAAAGCAGCCGCCTTGTTGGGGTGTCCGGTAGGGCATGATTTCTGTGTGATCTCGCTTTCCGACCTGATGACGCCCTGGAACAAGATAGAAAAACGGATAGAAGCGGCTGCGACAGCCGATTTCGTTACGGCGGTTTACAACCCTAAAAGCAAGGGGCGCTATTGGCAATTGTACCGTCTGCAGGAGATATTTTTACGGCACTGTTCACCCGAAACACCGGTCGGTTATGTCCGCCAGGCGGGACGTGATGAACAGGAGATCAAAGTCACCACGCTGGAGAAATTTGATCCCGAAGAGGTGGATATGTTCACTGTGGTAATCATCGGCAACTCACAATCCTACTTTTCTGCAGACAACACCTTTATCACTCCTCGGGGTTACTATCGTGAAGATATCGACAATGGCGCCAGGAATATAGGACAGGATATTATGATCCGCAGTTTCCGGACAATCGACGGTGAATTAAAAGACCGCGATATTGCGTTGGATAAGAAATGGGCGTTGCTGCATGCGATCCATACCACTGCCGATTTCGACATGGAGAATATTCTCTATACCGATGAGAACGCCGTGGAAAAACTGCATAAACAATGCAGGAACGGGCAGATCAAGTATATAATCTCCGATGTAACCATGGTTGTTTCCGGAATTCGTAAAGGAGCCTTAGAGCGACTCGGAATAGAAGCCAAATGTTACCTGTACGACCCACGCGTGGCAGCACTGGCGGAAGAGAAGGGGATCACCCGTACGCAAGCCGGAATCCGGCTGGCTGTAGCGGAACATCCCGATGCATTGTTCGTCTTCGGTAATGCACCGACTGCGCTTATCGAATTATGCGAATTGATCCGCAAAGACAAAGCCCATCCCGCAGGTATTATTGCCGCACCGGTCGGCTTTGTCAATGTACGCGAGTCGAAACATATGACCAAGCCGTTCAGGCATATCCCCAAACTGATCGTGGAGGGGCGTAAAGGTGGAAGCAATCTCGCTGCTACGCTTGTAAATTCCATTCTCACGCTCGATGATGCAGCGCAGCTCAAGCCGGGAAAAGACATGTAAGACGTATGTAAATGAACTTCTTTATTATAGGCATAGATGACAACAGGGAACAGTACTTTACACCCGAAGTACAGCAGGTGATACAATCACATACTCTCTTTTCGGGTGGGATACGACATTATGAGATTGTCAAGCCCTATTTGCCTTTGGAGCATAGTTGGATACCCATTACGGTACCTCTCTCCGATGTGTTCGAACAATACCACTCTCACGAGTCGGTGGTGGTCTTCGCATCGGGTGATCCTTTATTCTATGGCTTTGCCAACACGGTGTTGCGTGAGATACCGGAAGCAGAAGTAAAGGTTTTCCCGTTCTTTAACTCTTTGCAATTGTTGGCACACCGACTGCTGATGCCTTATCATAATATGCACGTTGTGTCACTTACAGGACGTTCATGGAACAAATTCGATGAAGCGCTGATACGGGGTTACGAAAAGATCGGGATATTGACTGATAATAAGGAGCACACACCGTCTGCCATCGCTGCACGAATGCTGGAATATGGGTATGACAATTATACGATGTCAGTAGGTGAACTGCTTGGAAACGGAGAAAAGGAAAAAGTGTCGGATTGGAGATTGGAAGAAGTAGTTGGTAAAACATTCGCATTTCCCAATAATCTTATTTTGCGGCGCACCTATCTGCGTCCGCGACCGTTCGGTATTCCCGAATCCGATTTTCACTTGCTTGACGGGAGGGCCAGGATGATTACCAAAATGCCTATCCGGTTACTGTCGCTCAGTATGCTTGATTTGCATGATCGCCACGTTTTCTGGGACATCGGTTTCTGTACCGGGTCGGTATCGGTAGAAGCGAAACTGCAATTTCCACACCTGCGTATCATAGCATTTGAACAACGTCCCGAAGGAGAACAGTTGATACATGATAACGCAAGAAAATTCGGTACACCCGGTATCGAGACGGTCATCGGCGATTTCGCACAAATCGATATTACCCCCTACCCCAGTCCCGACGCAGTTTTCATTGGCGGACACGGAGGGAAGATGGATGAAATCATAGAAAAGACCAGCGATCTGTTGGCAGATGACGGTGTGATTGTTTTCAACTCCGTATCGGAAGAGAGCCGCCAGCTATTTCTGAAGGCTATTGACAGATACAACTTGCAATTGAGGCAAACGATCCGTATCCAAACGGATGACTTCAACCCGATTGATGTGATGAAAGCAACCAAATAGATGAAAGCGCTAATATTCAAAACCATAAGACTCCTGAAACATAATGGAAAGATGAATAACTCCAGCATACAATCAGAAACAGACAAACCTGAACAGGCAACACTTGCCGTTATACTGGTTTCCGAAACCGCTATCGAGATCGCCCGCCTGATCCGGCGGGAGTTCCCCGAAACGGTTATCTACACAAAGTCCCCTATAGAAGGGTGCGTACAGATATCATCCTTTTCAAAAGGAGTAAAACAACTGTTCCCGACTGTCGATGTACTGGTCTTTATCGGGGCAATGGGCATTTGTGTGCGTAGCATTGCACCCTGTATAAAGAATAAACATACCGATCCGGCAGTCATCAATATCGACAGTACCGGAAAATACGTTATTTCCGTTTTATCAGGGCATGTAGGCGGCGCCAATACCTTTAGCGAACGTTTGGCGCACATTATAGGCGGAGAAGAGATCATCACCACGCAAAGCGACAACACCGGATTGTGGGCGTTGGATACGTTGGACCAGCGTTTCGGATGGATAACACGTACGACTGCCGGCAACTTCAACCATCCGCTCACCACTTTCGTCAACAGGAAACCGACAGCATTGCTGCTCGATATAAAAGATGCCGGTTGTGATTATTTGGAGCGCACCAAACCTGAGCATACTGATATTTTCTATTCCATTGAAAATATTGGCTGGGAAAAATATGAATTATTGATCACCGTCACCCCATTCTTATATCCCGATTCTCCTGTTCCCGTGATTTATTTTCATCCGAGAGTATTGCAGCTGGGGATCGGTTGCCGCAAGTTATGCAGTCCTGCCGGGATAGGTGAATATATTGATCGTTTTCTGTCGGAGAAACATGTGGCGAAAGAGGCGATTGCAGGTATTTCCTCTATCGAACTAAAGAAGGATGAACCACTACTGCAGGACCTTTCCCGACGTTATAATGCCCCTTTGCATATCTACACCGCATCGGAGTTAGAGGGTATCGATGTACCCAATCCATCAGACAAGGTGGTGAGTGTAACATCCGTGCCGAGCGTATCAGAAGCATCGGCATTGAAGGCTTCGGAAATGGGGCTGTTGATCCTGGAGAAACAGAAAGGTGTATTAAGCGAAGGCAATGACTTTACGTTTTCACTGGCCATCAACCGGAGCGTATTGCGCCATGGGCATATTGAAATTGTGGGAGCCGGGCCGGGGGGATCCCGAATTGATTTCGTTGAAAGGGAAATATTTCCTGGAAGATGCTGACCTGATCCTCTATGCCGGAAGCCTTGTTCCCGTGGAACTCACGCACTATGCAAAGAAAGGAGCGACAGTTCGCAGTTCGGCTCCGATGAGCCTCGAAGAGCAATTCGCTATAATGAAAGAATTTTACGATCAGGGTAAACTTATTGTGCGTTTGCATACGGGTGATCCCTGCATTTACGGCGCTATTCAGGAACAGATGGCTTTGTTTGATGCACACGGCATGTCGTATCACATCACTCCCGGTATTTCATCGTTCCAGGCAGCAGCAGCGGCGTTGCAATCGCAATTCACCATTCCCGAGAAAGTACAAACCATCATCCTTACACGCGGAGAAGGGCGCACACCCATGCCCGAAAAGGAAAAGTTGCACCTGCTTGCCCGTTCGCAAAGTACGATGTGTATTTTTCTGAGCGCTGCCATAGCCGAAGATGTGCAAAGGGAGTTACTGGAACATTATCCTCCTACCACCCCTGTAGCAGCCTGTTACAAACTCACTTGGAAAGATGAGCGAATCTATCGCGGAGAATTAAAAGACCTGGCAAAGATTATCCGTGATAACGACCTCACGCTGACGACAATGATTGTGGTAGGTGAAGCTATCGATAACCGCCACGGACTTTCACGGTTGTATGCTGATGAGTTTAAACATCTGTTCAGAAGTTAGTGGGAAGGGAGACGGGGAGATTGAGAAAGATTGAGAAAGATTGAAGAAGATTGAAGAAGATTGAAGAAGATTGATAATAGATTGAAAACAATAATAATATGAAACAAATAACTTCTATCCTAATTGGTTGTCTTTTAATCCTTACCGGATGTAAAGGCAATGCACAGAAAGAAAACAGCAGCTCAAAAAGTATAGATACTTCCGGTGCTGCCGACATACATATCAAATATGCCAGGGGTTTTTCCGTAAAAGATTTCGGGTCATACCGCCTTGTCGATGTGCGGGATCCGTTGGATGAAAGCATTTTGACCTATCATTATGCATTGGTGCCCCGGGGTACCAAACCCGAAGGGATTCCCGATCATTACACTATTATTGAAACGCCTGTGGAACGTGTGATATGTATGACGGCACTGCAAATGTCGAACTTCATTAAGTTGGAACAGACTGATAAAATTGTCGGGATCAATAGCACGCGTTTCCTGTTTAATGAAAAGATCAAACAGCAACTCAAAGAGAACAAGGCAAGCCGTATCGGCATCGAGGGAAACTTCGATAACGAGGTAATTCTTGCCATCAATCCGGATATTATTCTTGTATCGCCATTCAAAAAAGGGGGATATGATGCCATCAGGAACCTGGGCTTCCCGTTGGTCACCTTTCTCGGATACAAAGAAAGTTCCCCATTGGGACAGGCGGAATGGATAAAATTTACGGCCATGCTTTTGGGCATCGAAGAGCAGGCAAACCGTCAATTCGATAAAATCGAAAAGCGTTATGACGAACTCAAGAGTTTGGTGGCCACGGCATCATCCCGTCCTAAAGTATTGAGTGGCGAAATGCATGGCGGAAACTGGTATGTGGTGGGAGGAAAAAGCTATCTGGCGCACCTTTTCGAAGATGCAGGGGCCGATTATTTCATGCAGAATGACAATGAGTCAGGTGGATTTTATGTCGATTTCGAGAGCGTCTACTCACAGGGCGCCAATGCCGACTTCTGGCGGATCGTGAACAGTTTTGACGGAGAGTTCACTTATCAGGCTCTGCAACAAACCGACCCTCGTTATGCCGATTTCAAAGCTTTTAAAGAGAAGCAGATAATCTATTGCAGCCTGCGCAATAAGCCGTTCTACGAAAATACCCCTGTAGAGCCTGAAGTGGTATTGGCCGACCTTATCAAGGCATTTCATCCAGAATTGCTGCCGGATCATACGCCAGTCTATTATGAAGTATTGAAATAGGAATGATTATAACTCTAGTTTCGTATGTATGCAATTAAAACGGAGACATTCAGATGAACCGTAATACGTTTTTTTTCACCCTTATTTTCATTAGTATCATTGTTTTGGTGATGCTCAACCTGGCGTTAGGCACCATTTCTATCCCGCTTGCCGATATATGGAATATTCTGTTGGGGAAAAATGATGAGTCGCAGATCATCTGGCAGAATATTGTCTGGAAGTCACGCTTCCCACAGACTATTACGGCGTTGGTGGCCGGTATGGGATTATCGATCAGCGGTTTACAGATGCAGACGGTTTTTCGCAATCCGTTGGCAGGTCCGTCGGAACTGGGTATCAGTTCCGGAGCAAGTCTGGGGGTAGCTACCATTATATTACTTTCCGGGAGTATCAGCGGCAGGGCGCTGAGCCGTATGGGACTTATGGGAGAAGTAGCCATTACAATAAGCGCTATCATTGGTGCCATGGCTGTGATGGCTATTATACTTGCCATTTCGCAACGCGTACGGGGCAACGTGGTTTTGTTGATTATGGGGGTGATGATCGGTTATATTGCCACAGCAATCATCGGCGTACTGAAATTTTTCAGTAACGATGAAGATGTACGGGCTTATGTGATCTGGGGATTGGGTAGTTTCTCTAAAGTTTCGGGGAATCAGGTACACACATTTGTCATTGTAATGGCAGTATTGATCCCCTTATCTTTCCTGCTCATTAAAACGCTCAACCTGATGCTGCTGGGTGATAATTACGCCCGCAACCTCGGACTGAACGTCAAACGTGCACGATTTACAGTAATCGCCTGTTCCTGTGTACTTACGGCGGTAGTTACAGCCTATTGCGGCCCTATCGTATTTCTCGGGCTGGCTGTTCCGCACCTTTGCCGTACGCTTTTCAACACCTCCAACCATATTGTACTTGTTCCCGCCGTCACGCTTACCGGAGCCGCATTGGCACTCTTCTGCAATCTGGTGGCACGCATGCCGGGCTTTGAAGGGGCGTTAC
The DNA here is from genome assembly GCF_034331125.1 of Proteiniphilum sp. Taxonomy (NCBI): domain Bacteria; kingdom Pseudomonadati; phylum Bacteroidota; class Bacteroidia; order Bacteroidales; family Dysgonomonadaceae; genus Proteiniphilum; species Proteiniphilum sp. Next base: position 74,299 of record NZ_JAXQGC010000026.1, on the reverse strand, counting down.
CCATCAACTCGGTTACAGCACTGATTGGAGCACCCATTGTTATTTCAGTCTTGTTTGGAAAACGAAAAAATGAGGTAAATTGATTTGATGATTTACTGATCCCGATAAATCGGGATCAGTAGTGATGATGTGATGATTCAACTGTTCAACAATTCAACGATTAAACAGTTAAACGATTCGATATAAAATAATGACTAAAAGTATTGAACTCCGCGATCTTGCTATTGGCTACAAAAACCGTCAACCAGTAAAAGTAGTGGCTCAACACATCGATGCCAGTATTTTTAGTAGCGAGTTGACCTGCCTGCTGGGAGCCAATGGTATAGGAAAGTCTACCTTATTACGTACTCTTTCGGCATTCCAACCCAAACTGTCAGGAGATGTCTTTATCCACGGACAGGAAATCGGAGCTTATTCCGAAAAAGCACTTGCGAGGCTTATAAGCGTAGTGTTGACTGAAAGGCTCGACATTAAAAATATGAGCGTACATGAGCTTGTCGCACTCGGCAGAAGCCCTTATACCGGTTTTTGGGGCAAACTTACTCCGGAAGATCATAAGGAAATAGATAAAGCGATTTCACTTGTAAAGATAACACATCTCACCCACCGGATGGTACATACGCTCAGTGACGGCGAACGTCAAAAAGCGATGATTGCCAAAGCGCTGGCACAGAACACTCCGGTTATTTTCCTGGACGAACCCACGGCCTTCCTCGATTTCCCCAGCAAAGTGGAGATGATGCAGTTGTTGCACCGTCTTTCACGGGAAACGCAGAAAACCATTTTCCTTTCCACACACGATCTCGAACTGGCACTGCAAATTGCCGATAAGATATGGTTGATGGACGACCGCGCCCGGATCCATGTCGGTACGCCCGAAGACCTTTCGCTTAACGGCGATTTGAGTAACTTCTTTGCCCGCAAAGGTATCCTTTTTGACAAGGATACAGGATTGTTCAGGGTGGAAAATGATTTCGACCGGCAAATACGCCTCGTCGGACACGGACAACGCTATTCCATGATCCGTAAGGCATTGCTGCGTAACCGTATTCTTGCGGAACGCAATGCCCCGTCGTACGACACTATCGAAATAGTGGAGAACCGAATCCTCCTCTCAATCGAAAATCAGCCTCAGATATGGGTTGACACTATCGAGGAACTATTGGAGAAGATGAAGAACTACTATTAATTCAAGGAGTCAATGGTAAACGCAGATATTAAACAACCGACGCAAGCCACTATTCTCATCATCGGTGGCACGACCGAAGGAAGGATTGCTGTGGAGGTATGCGACGAAGCGGGTAAGCCCTATTTTTATTCTACCAAAAACGCCTCCCAACAAATAGATTGTGCACATGGTAAGCGTATTTCGGGCGGATTGGACGAAGAGTCGATGCCCGGTTTCTGCCTTCGACACAACATCCGCCTTATCGTGGATGCAGCCCATCCGTTTGCCGAAAATGTGCATAAGAACATTGGGATAACGGCGCAAAAGTTACAAATCCCTGTGATCCGATTCGAACGGAATTTTCCACCCCCCAATCCGCAATTGCACTGGTTCGACGACTATCATTCGGCTATCCGCTTTCTGGAAGAAAAGAATATCCATAATCTGCTTGCTCTTACGGGAGTGAATACCATTCTCAAACTGAAACCCTATTGGCTAAATCACAGATGTATATTCCGTATTATGAAGCGGAATGAGTCGTTGGCGGTTGTCGAAAAAAACGGATTCCCGCACGAAGATATCCTGTTCTATGAGGATGAACGTGACGAGACTGCACTTTTCCAGCGCCTATCCCCCGGAGCAATCATTACAAAAGAGAGTGGTGAATCGGGTGGCTTTACCGGGAAAATAGACACAGCACTGGCACTCGGTATTCCTGTGCTCGTTATTCGTCGCCCCCCACTACCCTACTTCGCTCATGCAACGATCTATGGCAAGCATGGTTTGCGCAAACAGATTGAAACATTGTCACCCGGTTTTTTCGATCTGAAAACAGGATATACCTCGGGAAGTTGTGCCACGGCTGCTGTCAAAGCAGCACTCACCGCATTGTTATCGGGTATTCCGGTAGAAGATATTACCATTTCACTGCCAAATGACGAACCGGTTACCATCGATATTGTCCGTACAGTTTTTGAGCCGAATGGCAGCGTGACCTGTACTGTATTGAAAGATGCGGGTGATGATCCGGATATAACCAACGGAGCGGAAATATGCGCCAATATCGCTATTAATTCCACACACAGCGGAATACGTTTTTTACAAGGTATAGGCGTAGGAAAAGTAACCCTACCGGGATTGGGACTCGAAATTGGCGGTCCGGCCATCAACGCCATACCTCGTAAAATGATGGAGCGTGAAGCGCAGAAGACACTCGAAAAGTTGTCGGACGATCTCCATATCGGCATCGATATTACCATTTCAGTACCCTGTGGGGAAGAGATTGCCAAAAGGACTTTTAATCCGAAGCTGGGAATTGTGGGCGGCATATCCATCATCGGGACATCGGGAATCGTAAAACCCTATTCCAATGAGGCATTTATCCACTCCATTCGTCGTGAAGCGCAAGTTGCCAAAGCGTTGGGGGTGAAACATCTTATTATTAATTCAGGAGCAAAGAGTGAAAGATACCTGAAATCTCTGTATCCCGATGCTTTGCCACAGGCATTCGTACAGTATGGTAATTTTATCGGTGAAACATTACAGATAGCGGCAGAAGAAAATTTTGAAGAAGTGACACTCGGCATTATGATCGGCAAGGCTGTAAAACTCGCGGAAGGACTGCTGGATACCCACAGTAAAAGATCCGTGATGAACAGGCGTTTTATTCAATCCGTAGCGAGGGAAGCCGGCTGTACAGGAATCACTATTGAGAAAATCGCAGGAATAACGCTTGCCCGTGAACTGTGGCAGATTATTCCGGTATCGGAGAGAGTCTTCTTTCAAGCTTTACTCCATCATTGCCGGAAAGTTTGTGAACCCCTGTTACCCAGTGCCAAATTAACGATATTGCTGATGGATGAAGAGGGATGCGTTTGGAAATAATGCGATTTTCATCTACTTTTGCTTTTATTCATTTATTCAAGTTTCATCAGTTGCATATATTTCGACGGATGAACATACGGAAGTCCAATCATTTATAAAAACAACAAAAGATGATCAGACCTTATATTTTAGCGGAATCGAACTGGAAATCGGTCAAGGATGCCGGTTTTGACCTGGCGATATTGCCCTGGGGCGCTACCGAGGCACACAACTACCATTTACCTTACGCCACGGACAATATTCTGGCGGAAAACATCGCAGCCGAAGCAGCACGGATTGCATGGGAGAAAGGCGCAAGACCGGTCGTACTGCCCAATATACCTTTCGGAGTGAATACCGGACAGTTGGATATCCGGCTCGATATGAATATTTATCCGAGCACACAGTTGATCATCCTGAATGACATTGTGGAAAATCTCAACCGGCATGGTATTAAAAAGTTGGTTATTCTCAATAGTCACGGAGGTAATGATTTCAGGATTATGGCACGTGAACTGGGGGCGAAATATCCGGAGATGTTTATCTGCGTATGCAATTGGTTTCAATGGAAAGGGAGAGATGATTTCTTTGAACACAAAGGCGACCATGCCGATGAGATGGAGACCAGCCTGTTGCTGCATCTCAGGCCGGAATTAGTACTCCCATTGGACGAGGCAGGCGAAGGAAAAGAGAAAAAACATAAGATCGAAGCCTTAAGACAAGGTTGGTTCTGGGCAGAACGACGTTGGTCGCAAGTGACGGAAGATACTGGTATCGGTGATCCTAAAGCGTCGACTGCAGACAAAGGGAAACGATTTTTTGAAACAATTACCGAAAAAGTTGCTGCCGTATTGTTGGAGTTGGCAAAAAACGATGTCGGTAATATGTACGAATAAATATCTGAAAATTACTGGAAGAAGGTTTATCATTCAATTATAAAACAGTTTACGAGCAATATTGAAGTCTAATTTTTTTAAATATTTGCTAAAACCTTTTATCTTTGCACGCAAAAATTAATTTTCACCCAATTCAATGGAGAACAACAAGCAACTCAGCCCCACCTATAAGACCATCGTGGGGGTTCAATTCCTTTTTGTGGCGTTTGGTGCCACGGTACTGGTTCCGTTATTAGTAGGACTTGATCCTTCCACAGCACTGTTTACCGCAGGCGTAGGGACTCTGATCTTTCATTTGGTTACGAAAGGGATGGTCCCTATTTTTTTGGGGAGTAGTTTTGCTTTTATCGCCCCCATTATAAAGGCTACAGAGTTGTACGGCCTGGCCGGAACACTCTCGGGTTTGGTAGCCGTCGGCCTTGTCTATTTCCTGATGAGTGCGTTGGTTAAATGGCAGGGAGTGAAAGTGATTGAGCGTCTTTTCCCGCCGGTAGTTATTGGGCCGGTAATCATGCTGATCGGCCTTTCTTTGGCGGGTGTAGGGGTCGACATGGCGAAGGAGGACTGGTTGCTGGCGGTCATCGCATTGGTGACAGCCATCGTGGTAAGTATGTTTGCCAAAGGCTTGCTGCAGTTGATCCCGATCTTCAGTGGAATTATCGTCGGCTATCTGGCTGCCATGCTGTTGGGCAGGGTTGATTTCTCCGGTATAGCAGAAGCGCCATGGGTCGGCCTGCCACAGTTCGTTAAACCGGAATTCTCCTGGGGAGCCATTCTCTTTATGATACCTGTAGCCATTGCGCCGGTGATTGAACATGTGGGCGATATGTACGCGGTAAGCCAGGTCGCCGGGAAAGATTTCGTAAAAAAGCCAGGGCTACACCGCTCCATGTTTGGCGACGGTATTGCCTGCTGCGTAGCAGGATTCATTGGAGGTCCTCCCGTAACTACCTATTCAGAAGTGACCGGAGCCATGATCCTTACCAAAGTGACCGATCCGGCAGTGATCCGTATCGCAGCGGTTACCGGGATTGTTTTCTCACTGGTGGCTAAAGTAAGTGCATTCCTGAAATCGATACCGGGATCGGTGTTAGGTGGTATTATGCTATTACTTTTCGGTATGATCGCAGCCACGGGTGTAAACAACATGATCCGGAATAAAACCGATATGAGTAACACCCGCAACCTGATCATCGTCTCGCTGACCCTTACCACAGGAATCGGAGGTGCCGTATTGCAGGTAGGCAATATCAGCATGACCGGCATCGGCTTATCAGCCCTTATAGGGGTGATCCTGAACCTGATCCTGCCGAAAAGGAAAGAGAATAAAGAAGTTAAAGAATTATAAAACTATAATTTGCTATCGGCTTTTTCCTTCAATACTCCTTTCACATCATACACTATACCATTCTCACTTAATAGTGATGCAATATCCAAGTTCAGGAAATTATTATGTGCTACCGCAAGTACAACGGCATTATATTTATTGTTTGCTACCACTGGCAGTTTTTCCTTTACCGATTCGATATTGTACTCATGTGCTACTTCCTCCGGATTGGCCCAGGGATCATGCACAGTAACGGTCGCACCGTATTCTTCCAAACTACGAACGACATCAACTACTTTGGTATTTCTCACATCAGGACAGTTTTCCTTAAAAGTAATACCTAATACAAGGATATTGGCTCCTTTGATACTAATCCCTTTTTGGATCATACACTTTATTACCTGCGATGCGACATATTCTCCCATGGTATCATTCGTCCGACGTCCGGCCAGAATAATTTCCGGATGATAGCCGTACTCCTGCGCCTTTTGTGCAAGATAATAAGGATCTACACCAATGCAATGGCCACCCACCAATCCGGGTTTGAATGGCAGAAAATTCCATTTGGTACCTGCTGCTTCCAGCACATCGTGGGTATCAATACCCATACGGTTAAATATTTTGGCTAACTCATTCACAAACGCTATATTGATATCGCGTTGCGAATTCTCGATCACCTTGGCAGCTTCAGCCACTTTAATGGTAGGTGCCAAATGGGTACCGGCAGTAATTACTGATTTATAGAGTTTATCCACTATTTTCCCAATTTCGGGAGTGGAACCGGAAGTCACTTTTTTAATCTTTTCGACCGTGTGCAATTTATCACCCGGGTTAATACGTTCCGGGGAATAGCCTCCGAAGAAATCTTCGTTGAATACTAAACCTGAGGTTTTTTCCACTACGGGAATACAATCCTCTTCCGTTGCGCCCGGATAGACAGTAGATTCATAAATCACGATATCCCCTTTACCGATCACCTTTCCTACCGTTTCACTGGCTTTTACCAGTGGCGTCAGATCGGGGCGATTGTTTCTGTCTACCGGTGTGGGGACAGTGATAATATAGATATTGGCCTCTTTGATATCGTTGAGGTCATAGGAGCAATAAAGTCCGTTACGATGATTGTGGAAAGGATTTTCTTTTACTAAAGTCAACTGGAGTATTTCATCCTCTACTTCTAGGGTTTGATCATGTCCTGTCATCAGCTCATCCACTCTTGGCCGGTTGACATCAAATCCCACCACGGGATATTTAGTAGCAAATAAACGGGCTAAAGGTAATCCGACATAGCCCAGGCCGATCACTGCGATTTTTATTTCTTTGTTCATTTTACTTAAATATAGTTACAGGTTTTTCCAATACCATTGTACGGCTTCTTTCAATCCGTCGCGTATATTGTATCGGGGGTTATATTCTAATAGTTGTTTTGCTTTATCGATATTGGCTAAAGAATGAGGGATATCTCCCGCACGGTTGGATCCGTAACTGGTTTCGATTTTCCGGATAGCATGATCGAACTCACTCAGATATTCTTTCAGATATGCCACTAATTGGTTGAGTGTGGTTCTTTCGCCATAAGCGGTGTTATACACCTGATTGATCGCCTGCGGATTGGTTGTCTCCATCGCCAGCAAATTCATCTGGATCACATTGTCGATATAGGTAAAATCCCGGCTATACTCGCCATCGCCATTGATGACAGGAGACTCATGCTGCATCAGTTTCTTTACAAAGAGTGGTATTACGGCGGCATAAGCGCCATTGGGATCCTGCCGGCGTCCGAACACATTGAAGTAACGTAACCCAATACACTCCATCCCGTAAGTCCTGGCGAAGACATCAGCATAGAGTTCATTCACATATTTGGTGATGGCATAAGGTGAGAGCGGTTTGCCTATCACCTCTTCCACTTTGGGAAGAGAGGGACTGTCACCGTAAGTAGAGGAACTTGCTGCATAGATAAAGCGTTTTACTTTTGCATCACGGGAAGCCACTAACATATTCAAAAAACCGGTCACATTTACTTCATTGGTGGTGACCGGATCTTTAATGGAGCGGGGGACAGAACCCAGAGCTGCCTGATGCAGCACAAAATCTGCTCCGTCTACAGCCTTACGGCAGTCATTCATATTACGGATATCACCTTCTATTAATATGAAATGCGGATTATCCAGATAGGATTGGATATTCTCCCGTTTTCCGGTAGAAAAATTATCGAGACATATTACTCTGTTTCCTAAAGAGAGCAATTCTTCAACTAAGTTTGATCCGATAAAACCGGCACCTCCGGTTACTACAATCTTATGCATATTTTTTATTTCTGTGTTATTTATTACAATGCTTTTTTCAGTTCAAAAATTTACTTTTTACCTTGCTCAATTGGTACAAAATCAGACAATACCTTTTGATATAAATCTACAACTTTTTTTGCTTTTTCGTCCCATGAGAGTTGTTCCTGAAGTGTCTTACAATTCAAGGATAATTCTTCCAACAACGGACGATCGGCATAAAACATATTTAATTGTTCGGCAAAATCAATGATCGATTTTTGAGGATTTGTGAGTGGAATTTTACGGCCTACCGTTTCATTGACAGTAGCCCCAAAGCCACAGGTATCAAAACATAATATTGGCAGACGATTACTTAAAGCCTCTAATACAACGTTAGGATTATCTTCATTTACACTTGTAAAGAAAAAAAGTTGCGCTTCACGCATAGCCTGATGTACGTCAGCAAGAGGCCTGTTACCGTGCCACACTACTTGATCGGAGATATTCAAATCGGCTGCAAGCTGCTTTGCTTCTTTTTCCTGGGCTTCGTTGCCCTGTCCATATACATTTAAAATGATTCGTTTATTATTTGTAGCTGCCAAGGCTTTTAATGCCAATGGTAATTGTTTACGAAAATCGAATTTCCCTACCCACATCACATGAAAATCCTGATTATAGAATCTTTCCGTAGGCACATCGCTCTTCACAAATAAACCGGTTTCCGAAAGAAGTACAGATTCTCTTTTTTTGTGTTTTTTTATTGCGCTGTATGAAACAGGAATAGAACTCATTAATAAATCCGCACGTTTAAACGCTTTATCGATACGGGCATCATACTTCAATTGCAATAGATTGATACTATTTTTGAGGCGATTGAAAAGTTGTAATTTTATATCTGCGCCCTGAAGATAAGCTACAGGAAATTGCTTCAGCCCCCCGATGGGACCCCATACAAAAGGAATATCCTCTATTTTCCACAAATACCCCGGTTCCCTGTAACCAATCATATTGAGTTGGTGCAGGATATCTATTTTTTGCTCAGCAACAATTTGCCTTGCAATTTCCAGCGTTTTCTTTTGCCATTTTTTATAATGAGCGTAGAATCTCCAATCTCCTTGATTCCAGGCCATCTTCCTTATTTTTTCGGATACCGGATTATAATAAAAATGTATATTTTTTCCTTGAGGCAGAGTAGGCAACACTGATTCTATTTCATCCCGAAATTCTCCTTCTGTGATAATATGCACATCACAATGTTTTGCTAAATGAGCGCACATATTCCATCCCGTACCGGGTTCGCTACCCCTAATCGGGGAACAAGCATACGCATTGATAAGGATTTTTAATTTTTTCATATCTTTTTTGTTTGATAAGTTTTCGTTTAATATTGATTGATAGATCCGTACGGCAATGTTTCGGAAAAGGGATTATCAGTATCAAAGCCTATTGTTATCCTATCCCGCTGTATATAAAACCGTGAGATGCCAGTTCTTCTTTATTATAGATATTACGTCCGTCTACGACTAGATGATCATGCATACTTTTTTTCAGTCTATTCCAGTCCGGTAAACGAAACTCTTTCCATTCAGTAGGGACAATGAGGGCGTCAGCTCCCTGTACTGCATCATATATATCGGTAGCATAATAAATTTTATTATTCAGATATTTATGAGCCTCATTCATTGCGGCAGGATCATAAGCCTTTACTACCACCCCAGCCTCCAACAGGCTATTAATAAGGGTGAGTGAGGGTGCTTCACGCATGTCGTCGGTTTCAGGTTTAAAAGACAATCCCCATACAGCAACAGTTTTATTCTTTATATCTCCGTTAAAATGATGATTGAATTTCTGGAAAAGAATATTTTTCTGATTGTTATTGACTGTTTCTACCGCTTTTAAAAGTTTCATCTCGTAGCCAAAAGCTTCTCCTACCTTTATAAAAGCTCGAATATCTTTTGGGAAGCAACTACCTCCATAACCACAACCAGGATAGAGAAAACTACGACCTATACGGGAGTCACTCCCTATTCCACGGCGTACCATATTAACATCTGCTCCAACTAATTCACAAAGATTTGCCACATCGTTCATAAAACTGATCCGGGTGGCGAGCATGGCATTCGCAGCATATTTCGTCATCTCGGATGATAATATATCCATGAATATTACCCGGAAGTTATTCATTACAAACGGACGATAAAGACGTGTCATTAGCTCCTTTGCCCTTTCGGATTCCACACCTACCACCACGCGGTCGGGACTCATAAAGTCATTAACCGCCGCACCTTCTTTCAGAAACTCCGGATTGGAGGCTACATCAAACTCCAGGTCCGACATTCCTCGTTTATCGAGACAGTTTCTTACCAACTCCTTTATACGAAATGAAGTACCCACCGGTACAGTACTCTTAGTGACAATCAACAGTGGTTTGGTCATGTTGTCGGCAATATTCTCTGCAACAGCCATCACATAAGAAAGATCGGCCGTCCCCATTTCATCGGAGGGGGTACCCACAGCGATAAAAACTATTTCCATATCATTTATCACCGATGCCAGGCTCGTGGTAAAATGTAAACGATTGGCTTCCGTATTACGAATAACGATAGTTTTTAATCCCGGCTCATAGATAGGGATAATACCTTGTTTCAGATCCTCAATTTTTTTGGCGTCAATATCCACACAGGTCACATCTACCCCCATCTCTGCAAAACATGCTCCTGAAACAAGTCCAACATATCCTGTACCTATAATTGCTATTTTCATATGATTATTTTATTGTTTTGTTTCGGTATATGGAACCTTTGATGTTCAAAATATCATTCCCTTCGGGTGTTTAATGATTATTTTAAACATGTCGGTTTCATATGACTAAAATTATTTATTTCAATTTTTTTCTTATTGAATGTAATATACTTTTTTATAACTCAGGATTTTCCCCGGAAAAGGCCCTTTTAAACACAGTTAATTGATAGTGCGGATTATAATACTTATCGATTATTTCGTACGATCTTTCTCTCAATAAGTTCCTATCCATATTATTCACCCAGTCCTTAATTTTATCTCTTAGATCATTCACATCGTTTTCCTTAAAGAAGAAACCATTATATCCATCTTCTACAGCCTCTGCTTCGGGCATTTGGTTCACCATATTATCGTGGGTGCCCACAGGCGTGCCGAAACTCAGAGAATGAATTCCCGTTAACCCCACATTTCCAGGAGATACACACAGGTCAGACATGGATAAAAATTTGCCTATTACCTCTTCATCATAGCATGCCCCTGTAAAGTGCAACCATTTATTCTCCAACCCTATTTTTCCCATATCTTCCAGTTTCTCTCTTTCGGGGCCTTCCCCCATTACCACAAGATTAACCTCAGGAACTTTATCATTTATCTGATTGACAGCTTGTAAAAGCATATCCAATTTTTTCACTTTGGTCAACCTTCCGATAAAGATGACAACAGGCAAAGAGGGATCATTAAAGAAAGGAAACACCTCACTCTTTTCCAGTCCCTGAAGTTTCTGAGTCAACAATTTGTGGGCATCGTAGTCTAAAGAATTAAAAACTACATATAGATTATCCGGTTTAAATCCATGCCGGATATGAAATTTTTTCGATCGCCTTTCATACAGTAGAATTTTGTTTCCAAGTCGAAAAAAGATCTTTTTCAACTTCAGTTTCAATCCTTTCTCACGTCCATACAATCCATGTGCCCAGAAAAAGACCTTGATTCCACGGAGTCTGCAAATCGAAGCCGCTATCCAGGTCGATGGGCGGGACATCTCCGATGTAAAAATGGCATAATCAAATTTAGTTCCACAACATTCACGTATAACTTTTGTTTGCCAAAGAAGCGTTTCTTTTTTCCACCAATAATTTTTCACTTTATGCAATCGATGTTTGTTCGATGAAAATCCTTCCTTTTCAAAATCGATTGCTGCAACCCCGTTCTCACTATCTCCAAAGAAAAAATGCATATCCCAGCCGGGATTATTGAGCAAAACATTCCATATCGGTCTCCTATAATGAGGTGCTATATCCGCAAAAAATTTTATCGTTATCATAAAAAGGTTTTTAGTATTTTTTTATCATTAAGGGAGCAACCAATTATTCCAATGTACTCAAATAGAGCCTCATCAGGATAGTATTTTCGTCAATATCCTTTTCTTTTTCAAAACCCAGCCTCCGGTTCAATTTATAAGAATTAATATTTTCTTTAAGCACAGTGGCATACAGAGACTCTAAATTTAATGATTTAGCATAATTTACCATAAATTCCAATCCTTGAATGCCCACAGTTTTACCCCAGTATTCTTTCTCACCGATATAGCCAAAAACTTCACCATCTTTGCCGGTTAAATGCTTAATACCCATTACAGCAATAGGTTTATCCTTATGCCATATCGATCGGATAAAATAATCTTTCCTGTTTTTTAAATTCTCAAACCATTTCTCCTGAGACTCTCTGTCAAAATCCGGAGTAGATGTTAGTGCCCTCATTTGAGGATCGTTCAACCATTCCCACGATTTTTCAAGCACCTCGCGGGAGAATTCCCTGAACTCTAATTCTAAAATTTTCCTGTATTCCATAATTCTTTTATTTATATTGATCTTTGTTGTGAAATTACTTCCGCCTTTTGCGACTTTTGTCTTCTTGTAAAAGGTTGCCATTTCAGGTAGGTTCCCGAGCGCCAAAGCCATTCAAGGGGACCGTATAGAAAATGTTTCATCCAGTGCTCACTAACGACAACCTGTAACGAATAGATTATTAATCCCGACACAAAAAGTAATGCCGCTCCCATACTACCGAAAATTGGACCAAATCCCCATGCCGAAAACAGAATAGCACCCATTACATTTTGCATCTCATAATTGGTAAGCCCCATACGTCCATATGGGGTAAGCAGATTCAAATATCTTCTGATACCAGCCACTTGGTAAAGTGAAATAAATCCCATTGCCAATGTTGCGGACAAGGTAATTGTACTGAGGCTATTCAAAGCAGAGATTACAAGTGCAATAAACGGTACCTCCGTTCCTGTTGTCAACAGATTAACCGGTACTTTTGGCACTAATTTGATTACCATTAAAAGAATAAAAGTACTTACGAGAAACAGGAGAAATAGCACGATATTCCTCTTTTTTCTGATGTGTACCTGCTCAAAAAAACGAAGCCTTCCCACAATAAATCCCATGATAAATAATGCCAGAATCAGATATCCTGTACTGCTATATATAAATTGGAATTTCAGTTTATCCAAAGTTTTAACAGTCAGGTTTTCTTTTGCCGATTGCAGGAATGTCATTCGTTCGGGAGTGCTATTCTCAATCGGCTGTTCCGTTATATCCGGGAGAACTGTTACTATCGTCTGTTCATTGATTACATTATCAAATCTGATGTTGTCGAAACCGATTATAAACCAATTCGGAACACCTATTAACAGCAAGCATACAAGAAGCATCAAGACCCAATTTTTCAACGGGAACAGGAATACCAGCACCACACCGAAAACCGCATAAATTGTAAGTATATCAACGTAAGTGAAGCTTAATCCAATCAGGCCGATTACAAAAAGCAGCAACATTCGCCATAAGAAGCGCCCACGAAAGTCAAAACCTTTCTTCGACGCTCTATCCATTTGAATAAAAAAACTGAGACCAAAAAGAAAGGAGAAAATACTTATAAATTTACCCCTGATCATTGTGTTGGTAAACCATTGAATTATGCCATCCCACTTGGTGGGAAAAGTAACACCCGACACACTGGTGTAACCGAAATGATCAAGCATATGCATTAGAATCACTCCTAACAATGCAAAACCTCTCAAAGCATCGATTACGGTTATTCTTTGTGAAGGCGGTAACGCGATTGTATTTTCTCTCATTTCAAATATAATTTTTTATTGCTTTTTTGTTGTATATTTCCTATTCATTCTCCTCCTGATCCGAGAGATACCATTGGTACATCCGTCGGATTCCCTCATCAAGTTCTACACGATACTTCCAACCCAATGATTCCAGTTTGGAAACATCGGTTAATTTTCTCATTGTCCCATCTGGTTTCGACGGATTGAACTTAATTTTTCCGGTATATCCCACAATGCCGGCAGTAAGTAAAGCCAGCTCTTTGATGCTTATCTCTTTTCCGGTACCGATATTGATGTGACAATTGCGGATATCCTCCTTTCCCTGTTTAAGGTCGTCAAAATTTACATTTTCCAGGACAAACACACAAGCATCAGCCAGATCTTCACTCCATAGAAACTCTCTCATAGGTTTGCCGGTTCCCCATAATTCAAGATGGTTCGAAAATATCCCGATCTTGTTCAGTGTAAAAACAAAATCGTCCATGGTACTCTGACCATCTATTCCATCCAGTGATCTTCGCCTTAAATCTTTCTGTATGCCGCTCCAATTATTCTCTTTCATACATTTGGCCAGGTGCATCTTCCGAATCAATGCCGGAAGTACATGACTTTTCTCCAAATCAAAATTATCATTCGGACCATATAAATTGGTGGGCATCACAGCAATATAATTGGTACCGTACTGAATGTTAAAACTCTCACACATCTTAAGTCCTGCAATTTTGGCAATTGCATAAGGCTCATTGGTATATTCAAGCGGTGAAGAGAGCAGATATTCTTCATTTATTGGCTGTGGGGCTTCTTTCGGATAGATACAGCTACTTCCCAGAAACAATAGCTTCCTTACGTTATGTCGGTAGCTCTCCCCTATCACATTATTCTGTATCTGGAGATTGCGATAGATAAAATCGGCACGGTAGGTATTATTCGCAACAATCCCTCCCACATAAGCTGCTGCCAGTATCACATAATCCGGTCTTTCTTCATCGAAAAATCTTTTTACTGCAGCACCATCCATTAAGTCCAACTCGCTATGAGAACGGCCGACAAGATTGGTGTATCCTTTTGATAGCAGATTTTTCCAGATGGCAGATCCTACCAGGCCATTGTGTCCGGCAATGTAAATTTTGCTATTTTCATTCATTGTCGATTGCATCTTTTGCTTTTAATTTTTTTACAAATTTCATATCGTGCCTTACCATCAATCTGACCAGTTCTTCAAATGATGTTTTTCGTGGGTTCCATCCCAGTAAAGTTTTCGCTTTTGTAGGATCACCTAAAAGTTGTTCTACTTCAGCCGGACGGAAATATTTGGGATCTACCTCTACCAGCACCTTACCTGTTGCGGTATCTATTCCTTTTTCATTTATACCTTCGCCTTCCCAACGGAGATTTATGCCGGCTTCTGCAAAGGCATGAGTACAGAACTCGCGTACGGTGTGCATTTCTCCGGTAGCGATTACAAAATCCTCGGGTTTGTCGTGCTGGAGCATCAGCCACATACACTCTACATAATCTTTAGCATAGCCCCAGTCTCTTAATGCGTTCAGGTTACCAAGATAGAGTTTATCCTGTTCTCCCTGTGCAATACGGGCTACGGCAATTGTTATTTTTCTGGTGACAAACGTTTCACCCCTACGTTCACTCTCGTGATTAAAGAGGATCCCATTTACGGCAAACATATTGTAAGACTCCCTGTAATTTTTCGTGATCCAGTATCCATATAACTTGGCTACTCCATATGGGCTACGGGGATAAAAAGGAGTTGTCTCTTTCTGAGGTACTTCCTGTACCAATCCGTAGAGTTCGGAAGTCGATGCCTGATATATTTTGGTTTTCTGCTCCAAACCAAGAATACGAACTGCTTCTAAAAGACGAAGTGTACCTACGGCATCGGCTTCTGCAGTGTATTCAGGCACATCGAAACTCACTTTCACATGACTTTGGGCTGCCAGATTGTAAATTTCATCAGGTTTCGTCGTCTGAATGATACGGATCAAAGAACTGGAATCAGTCATATCGGCATAATGGAGATTGACAAGCCTATCACGATGCATATCCCTTACCCACTCGTCGAAATATAGATGTTCTATACGAGCTGTATTGAATGATGAAGAGCGGCGTAATATTCCATGTACTTCATATCCTTTTCCTATTAATAACTCGGCCAGAAATGATCCGTCTTGTCCAGTAATTCCTGTTATCAGCGCTACTTTTGTCATATTGTTTTCAATTTTAAATTATAATTCTCAACTATTATTTTTTCACTTCGTAGATTTTCTGTCGTCACTCGGCATACTACAAACAAGTTTGTTTCAGCCCTCGTTACTCAAAAAATTCACTATTCACTTTTAACTTTCATCGTATATTTATCCGGCATTTTCATAAGCTTTATTGCCAAATAGCGTCATAAAAATTATTTTGATATCCCAAAAGAAATTCCATTTCTCCAGATACTCCATATCGTATTCCACCCTTTTCTCCATCTTCCACAGTTCATCCGTCAATCCTCTGAATCCGTTGACCTGTGCCCAACCGGTGATACCAGGTTTTACAAAATGACGTACTTTATAATGTCGGATCAGTTCAGAATATTGTTGAGTATGTTTTAACATGTGCGGACGGGGTCCCACAACCGACATATTACCGAGAAATACGTTAATGAATTGAGGTAATTCGTCGATATTGGTTTTTCGCAGAAAATTCCCTATTGACGTGATGCGTGAATCATTCACTTGCGCTTGTTTGCTATCGGATTCACTATTCACAGTCATCGTCCTGAATTTATAACACCAAAAAGTTTTATTGTTAATTCCCGTTCTTTGCTGCTTGAAAAATACAGGACCTCTCGAATTTAATTTTATCAATATGGCTATAATTGGGAATAGCCAACTGAAAATAAACAGGATAACTGTACCTGAGAAGAGAATATCGAAGATCCGTTTTTCAGTACGTAATGTAAGACTGTCTAATGGAATTTCCTGAGGATTGAACATTTCAAAATAACGGGCTGACTCTTTTTTCCTCCCTATATTATTGTTATTATTCCAATACCCTTTTGTAAGTACATACCGTACCCGCATCCCTGTTTCGTTACATTTGGATAGCAACATTCTGGTGTTTTCTTTCGTAAAATAGGAAGGATCAGTTACAAAAAGCATATTCAATTTGTATTTTTCCGACATATAGGATAAATCGTCCAAGTTACCCAATGTAGCAAAATCTGACTGTAGTCCTTTACTTGAAAGATACCCTGCCAGTTTAAACCCCAAAGAGGGATTATCATTGAGCAATTTCCCCAATATCAGGTCTGAGTTTCCTACCCCCAGAATGGCGACCCTGTGATGTGCATATCCCTTTTTATACCTGAACTGCTGAAATTTGTATATAAGATAAAAAACAGCTACTTTCAACACAAAAAAGAAACCGGTATATTCCAACAGAAATCCCTTATGATATCCTTCAGGAAGAAATACCTCTGCAAGCAGGAAGAGAGTGGGAAGAAAGATGATAAACCGTATGCTGAATGATTTCACCCTTTCAGTATAACTATCCGTGAAATAGTAATTTTGTTTTGAGTAGATGATATACGCCAACAGTTCAGAAATATTGGCGTGCAGAATATAGAGGTTTCTTTGAGGAAGATCCACATAGTCATACATCGGGCTGTTGAAAAATACCATATAAACCGATATATTTAAAAGTAATAAATCGAAAAGGAGATAGAAGAACCTTACTCCTGAATGATCTGTCTTCATATGCTGTGATTATAAAAAAATGCAATTATGTTCAAAAAAAAGGACTTTCAACCCATTGAATGGAAAGAAGGCATCTTTTCCCGTTTTAGTCCTGCTCCGTTTTTACCGTCTCCGATTGAAGAGTACTAAGTCTGGGTTTTACGGGAGTTCGAAATTTTTCCTTCAAAATTTCCGACACAAACAAAGTGTTCCCTATCAGGTATCTCCTCCACATTCGCCGCGGTTCGCGAATCAATCGGTAGAACCACTCCATTCCTACAGAGATCATCCATGCGGGTGCCCGTTGTACAGTGCCGGCATAAAAGTCAAATACTGCACCAATACAGCAGATATGGCCGGCTTTCAATTGTTCGTAGTGTGCAAAAGCCCATTTTTCCTGTTTGGGTGCAGTCATCCCCACAAAAAGCACGTCGGGTTCCACTTTATTCACCGCATCAATCATAGCAAGGTTATCCTCTTCCGTGAATTGCGGTTTATACGGAGGTGAATAACAATACACCTGCAGGCCGGGAAACTCTTTTTGTGCTCTCTCTTTGATAAGGTTTAAAGTAGTCTCCGAACTACCAAGAAAAAAGCATTTGCCACCGATACTCTGCGTACGCTGCATCTCATAACGAAAGAGATCGTCTCCAGCTATTTTCTTTATTTTTTTACCCTGTAGCAAATGCGCAGCCAGCACTACGCTGATTCCGTCGGGAAGTAGTATGTTGCTGGCCTGAAGTGCCTCATGAAAAGCAGCATCTTTCTTAAGTGTATTAAATGAATGGGCATTCAGGGTGGTGATTAGCTGTTTGGAAGATGATATTTCCTCTAAAGATCCATTGAAGAGTTCAAATTGATGTAACATAACTTTGTGATTAAAAAACATTAAACATATTATAAACTACACTTATACCCTCCTGTTAAAGAGTCCAGGAGAAAGTGTACCGTAATGATGTGAGACAATTATGAAGCTCTTTAAAGCGAATCAGACCTATATTCGGTTCTCCCTCGAAACTCGAAGTACCCAGATCTATATAATCGAAACCCATCTCTTTGTAATGGTAGAAACAATTCTTGTATGCAAGATTCATAATCCCCAAATTTCTTCTCTCCATATCATCTCCCATAAAGATTCCCTGTACGATCTTTTCGTGTCCACGATAAAAAACTCCCGCGCCTAAGGTATTACCTTCACTATCTTTCACACAGAAGAAATCTACAGGCACAATACGATTCATTTCCAGCAGGTCATCCAAAGTCATATGTATTTTACGGCCCTGTTCCTCACGATTGCGGAGAATCACTTTGTAGCCTTCCTCCATGGATTCCCTATCGGTTACCATCGACCAGGTGAGGCCATGCTTTACTGCTTTGCGGCAATTTTGTTCCACCACATATTTGGCCCATTTACCATCAAAATTTTTCAGATCCGCCCAATTGCAGATATCCGGTGTGGCCATGGTAAAACCAGCCCTGATAAATGCATTGACCAGTTTCGCATTCATATTGGTCTGATACAGGTCGGGGGGTAATATAATTGAAACTTCTTTCAATCCCTCTTTCTTAACATATTCTTTCAAATCTGTGAGGAAGTTGAATATGGTATAATAGAATTGATGTTCGTGCGAATAATGAAATCCACCGAAAGGTGCTGAGAAAGGTGATTTGAGAATACCATCCTTTATCCCTGCGATCAATCCCATGGATGAATCATCATCTTTCATTAACCGGACCACTCTGTCACATCTGTTCTCTACCATACCGATAAACGTTTCCGAAATAAACATATGCGGATCGGTAGTAAAACGTCTTCTGTATTCTTCTTTTGATACGTCTACAAGCATTTTATTCTATTTATTAATAACTTTCTGTAATATATTTAGCAATCTTTGTTCGAAAATAGGGAGCGTGAAATTATTCTCGTATTTTATTCTACCATTTATTCCTATCTGTTTACGCAATACCGGATCAAACATCAAAAGTTCAAGTCTATCAGCCAAAGCCTGTGCATTGTCATAAGGAGAGAACAGAAAACCTGTACTACCTTCATCTACCATATCCGGTATTCCTCCTTCATATGCCGCTATCACCGGCAGGTTATGTTGCATGGCTTCCAGAATCACCAGCGGAAAATAATCGTATCGTGAAGGCAACACAAAAACATCAGCCTGCTCAAAAGCCATCTCTTTCAACAGGCCATGCCGTGTCCCGAGATATTTCACCTGTTCTGTCAAACCTTTCTCTCTTACAACGACGTTAAATCGCTTTTCACTGATATCGCCTTCTCCTCCGACAAAATCACACTGAAATGAATATCCTTTATTCTTTAGGATCGAGCAGGCTTCCATCAGTACAAATACGCCTTTTTCTTCTACCAGGTTCGAGAAAAAAAGAATATTAAACGGTCTGTTTTCAGGCAAAGTAACAAGAGCGGCACTCGGTTCATAATCCTTAATACCGTTTGGGCAATAATAAACATGATCTTCCGCCACATATGGCTCTATGTCATGATATAGGTGTCTGGAAAGTAGGATCACAGATGTATTTTTAAATACAAACCGGTAAAGCAGATGATTGAGTTTCTTTTCTCTTGCCTGTATTATCCCTTTGTTATGAACATGATAGATAATTTTCACCCGAAAAAAGCGCAATAAGATGGTCAGTAATATGTCCTTGTGAAAACAAGATCCCGTAGTTGTCAGTGCATAATAACAAAGAACGGGTTTACGATGAATTAACTTGCCCAATAGCAGAAACCATATTTTCACAAACCGGACAATTTTCACGAGACCAGCCTTTCCACGCACATGTACCTTGCGTGACAGGATAAGATTTATGTATCTTCCCTTGAAAACATCGTTGATCAGTTTGCTCTCTTTTATCTGTTCTCCTATGATGGAATATCCATGCACCGGTGGTGGAAGATGGAGCAGATAGAGTATATCTTTCTGTGTAGGACTCATAATATTTTTACTCTTAAATATGTTTTCAATTTTTAAATCGATCCCAGATAAAAGGGAAAAATGTCTTCATCCACATCATAATGAATGAATAGGGAAGATAAACCGGAAAATGCTTCCTGATATAATACATATACTCACTGTATGCCAAACCTTTGGGGCTTTTCATCCATTCAATTCTCTCTTTCAAAGGCTTATTACTACTTTTCCAGTTATTCCCATGATCGTGGGTACATACTCCGCAGACATTGGGTGCCAACCAGACCGGTATTTTATTTTCAATTGCCCGGCGTGAATAGTCATAATCAGCAATTCCGTGGGTATATCGCTCGTCGAAAATACCAATTTTATCCACAACACTGCTGCTGATCCACAACACATTAGCATTAGTAAGATCACATCGTTGTGGATGACTTTTCGGTGCAACCTTTTGTGCATTCATTATAAGATGATTCTGCGTTATAATCGATCCTCCATAGGTTAGCTGCCCGTTTTCATCCACAGTTGCGCCGGAATATATCCCTTGCTGGCCGGTCTCCGATATGGAATGTGCATCAGCTTCCAACAGATTTAACATAAAGTCCTGATGTAGTAACACATCGTCATTAATCAGCAGATAAGCATCATACGACTTTAACTCCATTGCGGTTTTCCATGTCAGGCGCATTCCTCCTGCCCAAAACAAATTTCCATCGCCTTGTATTACATTTACGTCGGGGAACAGTTCTCTCACCGCTTCACCCGTACCATCGGTAGAGCCATCGTCTGTTAAATAGATATCGAAATGATATCCGGAGGGTATATTTGCCTGATAAAATGATTCCAGACAGGTAATCGTCTTGGTTCTTCTGTTATGACACGTTAGCAATACTGCTATATTCAATTTGTTCATATAGTTATTCAATTTTTTGTTAATGGGGAAGAAAGTTTTTCCGCATTCACATTCAACTTGGCTTCATATCTTCTTTTCCTCATAAGATGGTATTGATAACGAACAAATCGCACATCGAATATGCTCCTCAACCAGATAACCATTTCATTATTTGTCATTTTTCTAAACGAATAGGAAAAACACATACCCAATGCAATCATCAACATAAAATAGTTAAGAGAAAAATTATTTACATCTTCAATCCATGCATAGAGCCATCGAAAGGCCACAAAAATGCCCATCATTTTCATGTAAATGTTATTCGATCTGTTTACAGCCAGATAGGATGCCCTGAAAAATAGCAGAAAATAAAGGATCACTCCCACAATACCAGTCCATGTAAACACGTTAGCTAATCCGATTTCATTGGACGGTCGCTCGTACCTCCCGTATGTGTAAAATGCCCACTCACCGAAAAATTCAGTATCATTACCTCTTGCCGGAGTTCGTCCCAACAACCAGTAATTGTGATTTAAAGCTGACCCCAATACCTCTTCATATATAAATGTCCTTGTATCTGCTGCCAGATTCTCCTCAACCTGGTAGCTACCTTGGGAAACCGTAGCGGTGTAATCACCACTGAGATATTCGTCCGTCTTAAATACGTTAAATATGTCGGTAACCCCCAAAACAAAAAGTAGTGCCGGAATAATAAACAATAAGAGGCGAAGCGTTTCAATCCACTTAACCGCAATCATGTCTTTCAGGAAATAAATTCCAAGAATAAGAAATGGCACCCCGAATTTTATAACATTGCTCCGCGCAGTAAGATCAGCAAAGAGTACCGTCGCGGTGATAAGTAAGATGAATATTCTCTGACGTTTGGTAAAGGCTGGTAAAAACAGGATCAATAGACTCGCCGGCATCAGATAAAAACCATAGACATTCGTATAGATAATTAATGCAAATACGACAAATAACGGTAAAGCATATTTTATATAAAATGAAAGTAATGATTGTACCACCATCTTGTTGGTGGCTGAAAAGATCACAATCGGCAATAACAGGGCCATTGTATTGCCTATCAGTATTTTCCAATCCCAATAAGTTTCAGCAACGAACATTCCTCTTATAATGCAAACAAGGTTCCATAACAAATAAAGCCATACAATGAGCATATTATCTTCATTCCTTTTATCGTAGAAAAAATATCTGGATAGAAAAAATGCAGATAAAATTAAAAAAGATATGCCCCACCACAATGTCGTATTATCCAAAGAGCTAACTATCGGTACTCCAGGCTTAAAATAGGACAATACCGAATAGACCGCAATCAGTAGAATGGTAACTGGAATGAAACGACTGACAATCTGTTTATTTACATTTACTCTTTTCATTATTTATTGAGTATAAAGTTTGATTATTTCCGACACATTTTTTTTCATATGATATGTATTGTTGACTAATTCCCTCGCATTGGCGGAGAGCCTGGCCGAAACTTCAGGATTGGCGTGAAGTTCGATCACTTTCTCAGCCAATACGCTATAATCTTCGGGGATAAGGCAACAATTTTCACCCGTCTTATTGAAGTCACGCAAGCCGGGCACATCATAAAGTATAGCAGGAATACCGCACGCCATCGCCTCTATAGTTGTAATGGAAATCCCTTCATGCTTACTCGTCATAAGGTAGATATCGGATGCCACTAAAAATTTCCGGACATCTGTTTGGTTTCCACAGAATCTTATATTTCTATTTACCCCTAACTCAACTGCTAACTCTTTTTCCTCATCCTCCGTATATCCCTCACCAAGATGGAGGTATAATAAAGATGGATATTCCTTCATTATATATGGGAGCGCTTTTATTATGTCGCAGTGCCGCTTCACCTCATTGCAAATACCAATTGTTATCAATACAAGTGCTTCTGCCGATATATTCATCTCCTCTCTGATACGTTGTTTTTCCTCCTCTTGTGCCGGAAAAAACCTGTTCTCACCATACCAGTTATATACTTTCTTTGTTTTATTATGGTAATAAGTCAACTCGTGGTCACATACCGAGTCACTTATACTTTGGAATCTGCAACCGAGAATATTTTTAGCCGTCCATCGTTTTAATATGTGATAGAGATAACTATAAGAATGAGAAAGAAAGATGCTATGAAAGGTATATATAGGTCGTTTTCCTGCTATCCATGTACAGAATGCCAATGTCCACATAAATTCATGTACGTGGATATGGATCACATCGAAATTGGATTTTTTCAAAAATTGAATAAACTCTCTGTAATACTTTATTTTATGTACATTTAATCCCTTAGGATAAGGTTTATGCACCACTCCATAGCCGGCATTCCTGAAATGCGGAGCATATTCCCCAAGGTTAGGTGCCGTGCCCATCACAGTGAGCTCGAAGCCTCTATCCTGAAAAGCAGGAGCTGCATCCACATACATTATCTCCGCCCCGGAGTATTTTAGTTCATAGAGTATATGTAGTACCTTCATTACATTGTTCAATTATGATAGAATATATTAATGCATTTTTATCCCATTTACTCTTAAGTACCAATAAAATAGACTGAATTTTCTCAAAATGGTAAATCCTTTTCGTCCGTTAAATCCTTTGTATTTAAATATTAACCAACTTTCATAATGTACTGATAAATCAATGGGATTGAATGGATTCAGATGGGGTTTCCTGTATTTTCTAAAAAAACGAAAAGTTTCTTTCTTCCTGAACTCATCCATCTGCAGGCTTCTTGAAATAGAACTCCGGTGAACCCTGTACGCCACGGTGGGCTTCCTCATATAATACAGTTTTATCCCATTTTCCATTACCCGAACCAAAGTGGTCATATCTTCAAATATCCTGAATTCTTCATCTATATAATCAATTTTATCGATCAACTCTCTTTTAAAGAAGAAAGTAGGAGAATTTAAAAAAAACGGCCACCGGGAGTAGTTTTTCAGTTGTTTTTTTGCTGTGGGCAAACTTGAGAAAAAAATCAGTCCTTTATTGATGACACTATCTCTTATCAACATGCCATTTTCGTCAATTTCCTGAACATCTGAAATGATAAAAGAAGCATCGGGAAAACACCGGGCATATGTAAGATTGTCCGTAACAGCATTTCTAAGGAGTTTGTCGTCACCACCAATCATTTTTATCCATTCTCCGTTTGCAGCCCGTAATCCCCTGTTGCAATTGGATGGAATACCGGTATTTTTCTCTACAGTTATTAATTTTATCGACACAAAACGATCTTCATTTCTCTCTATCCAGCCAGAACATAGCAGAATAGTGTTGTCTGTCGAACCATCATCACTTATGATAATCTCTATATTTTTCCAAGTTTGCTTTTTTACACTTTCCAATGTCTCCACCACATATGGAGCACTGTTATAAGTGACAAGGATCACCGAGACCAATGGGTTGTCAGTTTGGGTCATAAACAATTATTTTCTAATTTTTTTATACTATTCTAAATTATATCCTTTACCTAATATCCACCAAAAGCATTGACTGCATTTACAATCGTTTTTACCTCTTCCTCTGTGATCACAGGGCTGACAGGCAGGCTTAATACTTCGGCATGTATCTTTTCCGTAATCGGAAACGAAAGGTCGTTCCATGTGCTGTATGCCTTTTGTTTGTGAGGTGGAATCGGGTAATGGATCAGTGTTTGCACTCCTTTCTCATGTAGAAACCGCTGCAATTCATTTCGTTTCACCGTACGAATTACAAACAGATGACACACATAGGCATCCCAGTCAGTTATCACAGGCAAAATAATATCGGGATGTGTAATATGCTCCAGATAATAGGCTGCCACTTCTCTTCGACGAGTTGTTTCATTATCCAGATTTGGAAGTTTTACGGACAATACAGCTGCTTGTAACTCATCCAGACGACTATTATACCCTTGATAATCGAATTGATACTTTACTGATGACCCGTAATTAGCAAGAGTTCTTACTACTTCGGACAATGCTTTGTCATTCGTAGTAACAGCTCCGCCATCTCCCAACGCACCCAGATTTTTACCGGGATAAAAACTATGTCCTGCAGCATCACCCAATGTACCGGTCGTCATTCCGTTAAATTTACAACCGTGTGCCTGTGCATTGTCTTCAATCAGTTTCAGACCATATTGCCTGCAAAGGCTACCGATCTTATCCGTATAAGCACATTGTCCATATAGATGCACAATCATGACACCTTTTGTTTTTGCTGTTATCGCCGATTCAATTTTCAACTCATCTATTTGGTAGGTGTTAATGTCAGGCTCCACCAGAACCGGTACCAAGCCGTTATCGGAAACTGCAAGAATAGAAGCAATATAGGTATTTGCCGGAACAATGATCTCATCTCCGGGCTGCATCACACCCATCTCGATATAAGCCCTTAATATGATCCGCAAGGCGTCCAGACCATTGGCAACACCCACACAATAATCGGCTCCTGTATATGTTGCATAGTTCTTTTCGAATTGCTTAACCTCTTCTCCCAACAGATACCATCCCACGTCAATCACGCGCGATACGGCATCGTGAATCTCTGAGGCGTATTGCTGCGTTATTTTTTGTAAATCAAGAAATTTAATCATCTCCCTGCTTATATGATAAAAATTGTTCATAATCCCTGATATAATCACCGGCATCATATAAATGCGATGCCAACACCAAGCAAACCGATCCTGATGAAAAACCGATCTCCCCTGCCCAGATACCGGGTGGAATATGTAATCCCAGATAGGGTCGATTCAGCGTGAGAGTCCGTTTTGTCTTTCCATCATCCAGGATGATATCGAATGCTCCGCTCACCGCAACCAAAAACTGATGACACTCCTTGTGCGCGTGTGCTCCCCGATCCTCTCCTCCGGGTATATCGTAGAGATAAAAAACACGATTGACTTCAAACGGGATCGACTTTCCGTTTTCAATCACACTGATATTCCCTTTTTCGTGTTGATGCTTATCAATCTCTATAATAGAGCAATCGTATATGGTGGATTTCTTCATTCCGGATTTTCTTTAAAAGAGTTGTAATCATAAATATAATCCGACAAATCGAATTTTGTAGATGCCAGAATCAATGCAACCGAGTTGGTGGAAAAATTCTGCATCTGCCTCCATACCCCTTGAGGGACATATAACCCATAATAGGAGCGATTCAGGGAAAAAAGTTTTCTTGATTTCCCATCATCCAGCAACACTTCGAAACTTCCAGACAAAGCCACAATAAATTCCTGATTGTACTTGTAGGCGTGTCCGCCCCTCACCTCTCCCCCAGGGACATCATAGATCCAGTAGGTGCGCTCAATCTTGAAGGGAATATGGTTTCTCTGTTCAATAACAGAGAGATTTCCTCTTCTGTCAAAATTCTTGGGAAGTTGAATAATTTCCGCATCATTGAATGCCATCTTGCAATTCATTTAAACATGTTAAACATCATACATTCTTTATAAATAGAATCGGACACTTTATTTAGAAAAATCGACAGTTTTTTGTCAGCCAATTGTACATACCCAATTATGCATATCCATACCCGTATTTCTTATAAATGCCATATCGGTAGGACGCTCGGTTTAAATTGACAGAATTGAGTACGAAATACATCTTCTTAAGTCTGTTTTCATTAAAATACCTGTCAGCATCTTCCACATACTTTTTCGGTGTAACGCCGGCACGGGTAATAAACAGATTCACATCTGCGATACGATCCAACAAAAAGCCGTCGGACACCATCCCTATCGGTGATGTATCGACAATAATAAAATCGTATTCACCTTTTAAATCGTTGATCAATTCATCCAGCGCCGGCTTTGCCAATAGCTCGTTCGGGTTTGGAGGAATAGATCCGGCAGTGATAACAGATAGATTGGGATGGATTCCTGATGGCTTTACCAGTTCCAGCTTATCCAAATAACCTGAAAGATAGAGCGTAATTCCCTTTTTAGTGTCCAGACCCAGTTGTTTGGCCAGTTTGGGTTTTCGAATATCAAGTTCGACCAATAACACCTTTTTATCAAGCAAGGCCAGGCTCATTGCCAGATTGAGAGATACAAACGATTTCCCTTCTCCACTGACGCTCGATAGTATATTGATCACTTTTTTATCTTTACTGTCAACCACAAACAAAAGGTTGGCACGTAGCAGTCTCAACATTTCGTTAAAACTATCGTTGTTGTCCTCTTTCACCATAACAGTTTCCGACTGCGTCGTCTTGGGTATTTCTCCCAAAAGTGGGATCGAAGATATTCTCTCCAATTCCTCTTTGCTATCTAGTTGATAACGCAATAAATCCCTTATCTTAATGCCAATTATGGGTAAGATTGCGCCAATGACAAAAAACAGAAGCAGAATAATCATTTTTTGAGGCCATACCACACCTGCTACACGGATATTGTCCACCAATTTAGAATTAGGCTCCACTGCCGTCATATTCATATAACGTTCTTCTTTTTTCTTAAGCAGATAGAGAAATAACTCTTCCTTGATATTCTGTTGACGTTTAATATCGGAGAAAGCCCGTTCTTGTTGGGGTATAGCCCTGATCATAGCGTTATTCCGATAATACTCGTTGTTGATATCCTTTAATTGGATCTCCAGCGTATTTTTCTCACTTTGCAAACCGGACACTACGGAACTGAATGTGGATTGCAGTTGATTATTCAGGTCAATCATCGATTGATTGCTGTTGGAGGCAATCCGTGCCAGCCTGTTTCGCTCCAATACTAAATCATTATAGGTTGTAATCTGGGAGTTCAATACGGCACTTTGAATGCCGGTATTGGCAGGGATAAATTGAGTATGACCGCTGTATTGCTGTATGGAATTTAACAAACTCGAGACGATACCATATTGCGATTCAACATCCATTCTTCGCTGGCTTATACTTGCCAGTTGAGAATTATACAGGTTGGCCTGAGATGCGATATCGGTGAGTCCCTGTGATTGTCTGAACTGTTGTGCCTGATCTTCCACACTACTTAACTCGTTACTCAGATTGGCAAGATGGTTGTCAATTATCGTTGCTGTTTTTTCGGCCAGTACCAATTGATCCCTGATCCCCTGCTCGTTATATGCCTCAATGTATTCTCTCAGAAAATCCCTTCCCAATTGCATATTGGCAGCGTTCATCGTGATATCCGCTACTGAAGAGGCTCTTGAGGTTAATTTCACATCCATCGAACCTATAAATCCATCTGCAACACTTAATGGATGCCGGATAACTACCCTGACCCATCTTTCTTCCGGTATTACTTTGCCTTTAGCAATCCGGAGTTCTCCAAAGGGTAATTGCACGGTGGAATCGTTTTTCGAAGCTTTCACCCGGTACTTTTCTCCGTCAAACCTGCCGTCAAACAGATAATTACCATCGGGATAGGCTGTCAGATCAAACGTTATTTCTTTTTGCAAGACATTTAGTTGATCTTCCGATAGTATGACCCTGAGAGGTAGTTCGTCTCCATATAGTACTGCAGTCTTTCGTTTAGGGAAGTCTGGGATAATTTTATTTATCCCCAACAAAGGCTTCATTTCAGTGTAAGTGGCATACAGGTGATGTTCACGAACAACACTTTCAGCAATCATCGACTTTTTCATGATCTGCACTTCATTATCCACATTATTCCTTCTGGTAACTACGCCAATATCATGCCCCATATTCAATTCAGCATTGCCCCCTTTCAGATCATCTTTGAATAGAATAGAAGTGGTAATCTGGTATCTTGGCAATGTAAAATAGATATAAGCTACCGCGATGGCAAGACAGAAAGCAATAGACAATACAAACCATTTCCAGTAACCTAAATATTTCATAAGAATAGACACCCCGTCAATCTTCTTTTCAGACAGAGCGATAAATTCTTCTTCAACTCCCAAATTCATGTTCATAATTTTTTATAAGTTTATCGTGGTCGTGACAATACTGAAAAAAGGGAGACTCCTAATGTGGCCACGGAGATCAGTATTGACAAGGTAGAAATCCTGAAGTTCTCCGCCGCACCATATCTGGATGAGTTGGCTCTCGTTTGATTGGGTTCAACATAGACAATGTCATTTTGTTCCAGGAAAAAGGCAGGAGAATCAAATACTTTTTTATTGTTAAGATTCAAGGTATAGATTACTTTCTCTCCGTTTTCATTTTCCCGCAATACTTTCACATTGTCGCGTTTACCATATATGGTCATGTCTCCGGCCATGGCCAATCCCTCAAATATGGTCATACGACCGTTTGTAGTTTCAAACTTACCCGGTCTCTGTACTTCTCCCAGTACGTTCACCGTGTAATTCAAAAATCTGACGGTAATCACCGGCATCTCTTCTATAAAGTAAGGTTCTAATTGCTTTCCAATATGCTCTTCCAATTGCTTGGCGGTTAATCCCCCCACCTTTAGCTTTCCCAAGGAGGGGAAATTGATGGTCCCATCATTGTCCACAAGGTAGCTTTGCAATGCAGGTTGAGTCAGAATGGAGCTCGATCTGGCATCAACCTGTGGCATAACGAGGTTATATCTACTCGCAGCCGCAGGTTCACTACTCACTACCGTAATTGAAAGCATATCTTTGGGTTTGATTTGGGCATCATATTTTTCACTGTTGAGGACAGTCTGCCCTTGGTCGGTTTGCTGGAAGTAGGCAATATCTTTCACTTGTGTACAGGAAACTGTAATGCAAGCAAAGACCAGCAGATAAATAATTTTTCTCATTTTCGAATTTTCTTTTGGGGTAATTGCACAATATATCCCTATTTTCAACAGAAAAGGGACAATTGGTTATGCAACAACCAGTAACTGTGATTTTTAATTTCTCTACAATGACAAAATTTTTATTTTGTGCACCGCTATATTCTTAACTAAATTAGTTAAGTGCTGCAAATATAAATAGAGAATACATTTTTTCTATAAAAAAAGGCTTACATAATATTACATTTTGGACAACAAAAATCACAAAACCTACTATGGTGCTCACTTTGCTAATCTTTATTTTTTTGAAATAATTCTACATTGTGTATTTTTGTCCCGTTAATACACTTTAATTCTTATTAATTTGAATATTTTTCACATCTATAGGCCTGTATTTTAACATGATGATACGAAAATAAAAGCGTATATTTGCACTGCAATCAAACAACAAGCTACATTGAACTGGTTACTCTCGGTGGAAGTAACTTTATTGGAAAATTAGGCATACTCTCCCGTTAAACAACCTGTCGGGAAATAAATCGTTAGTTATCGGTACTTTCCACCGAATAATGCCGGATATCAGACTTATGTTTAAAACAACACTATTTAATTGAAAAAAGGAAAATGAAACGAAACAACATTATTATCATTCTGGGGGTGGCATTGTTGTGCCTCCCTATCCACATATCTTATGGCCAGGGTGCCAGATATACGGGATCATACAAGAAATCATCCATCATTACCCATAATCGCAAAAATAATTTTGTGATTGAGGGGTTAGACTTTTCTGATGCTAAAGGTGATATTATTGCACTATACCATTGTGAAAATGTTATCATTCGGAACAACAGGTTTCGCTCTTCTGATAAAAGAGGTGTGTATTTGTATCAATGCAAAAACATAACAATTATAGACAATACATTCGAAAATGTGCGAACTGCACTGACTGCCCAAGAATCTCAAGGAATCAAATTTGAGTACAATGACGTACTTAATTTAGGAGGCCTTTTAGCTTTATCGGATAATACCATTAATGGTTTTGCCACCTTGTTTAACAAGGTAACCGGAGCAGGGAACAGTATCAGTTACAATGCTATCGAAAATATTTTCGGGGATAGTTCTCCTGGAGATATTATCAACGTGAATGGATCAGACGGAACGTCCCAAAGCCCTATTATGGTGAAAGGAAACTGGATCAAAGGAGGTGGCCCGTCACCAAACGGTGGAGGAATTCTGTTAGGAGATTTAGGAGGCTCTTATCAAATTGCTGAAGATAATATCCTTGTCGATCCCGGACAATATGGTATTGGTATTGCAGGTGGCCATAACATGACCATAAGAAATAATAAGATATATGGCAAAAAACAATATTTTACCAATGTAGCTCTTTACGCCAAAAATTTTTACGAGTCCAGGTTTGGCAAATCTCACACGCTTAGGATTGAGAACAACATCGTTAATTATACAAACCGTGACGGAGTAGCCGGTAACTCATGGTGGATTAGCGACAACGTGAAACCGGTCACAGTCGTAGAGAGCAACAAATATGACCCGAGTTTATCGGCTTCTATCCTCCCGAATAAGATCTTAGGAAGAGCACGCTCAACTACTTCTCCAGAAGATGATAAAAGCAATCCCGATACTTCATTGCCCGATATAAAGAATGACCCCTCCATCCAGATTTATCTGGATAGCTATAACCGGGTTTGTGTGAACGTTCAGGGAACTTTGATTTCACCATCGGCAGAAATTATCGGTGCCAACAACAAATCGGAGATCATCTATCGCCAACCGCTAAAACGTTTTCATACTGTGCTGCCTAATAGACCTGCTCCGGGTAATTACACTATCTTCGTAACAAACGGGGATAAAGCACACATGAAAACGCTTTATATTCCCTGATTCAGAAATTATATCATTGCAATATTTAAAAGCCTGGGCCATATAACGTATGAGTATGCATCTTTCCTATCCTCGGCTTAAATACAAAAATTGCATATAACTACATTATTATAACAATCATACAAAACAAACACATTATCATCGCGTATAAAAAGATGACTCTGAAGAGTACATCTAAATAATAAAACAATCGTATGAAAAAAATTATATACTTACTGGGATTCCTTGCGCTAGGAATCATCGTTTCCTGCGAGAAGGAAGTAGAAAGCGCTGCAGCAGCCGATGCAACCAAGTTGGTCAACGTCACCGGACAATGGGAAGTGACAGCCTATAATGATTCCACACTAATATCCGGACCGTTTAAGGTAATCACCCTGAAAAATCCTTCTGCCGAGAGTGATTCGATCACTATTCAGGACACTGAGGTGAAATTCTGGGAATTCCAAATAAAAGCGTTTGTCGACGAAAAGAATGGCACTTTCCAAACGGAACTATCTAATTGCGAAGTAAGTGAGGAAGCTATTGGAATAAAAATTTCGAACGGAAAGATATTCAATTCGGACAGCATTTACTTCGAGATACAGTTCGAGGACGATGAAACTCCTTACGGGAACACTTACCAGTTAAAAGGACATCGAATAAAGGAATAAATCACCTTTGTGCAACAGAAGAAACAGGTTGATCTACTTCTTGCTTATTGACCAGTTCTTTCAGTGTGTCTATCAGTTGCTTCTTGTTGAGTATATCCAGTTTCCTGTTAATACGGTGAATCGTCACGAACACTGCATCCAGGGTCCGGTTAGTAATTGAGGCAATATCCTTGCTGTCCATATCGTTTACAAGTAATCCGCAAAGGATCACTTCTCGATGGGACAGTGAGGGATACGCCTTCTGGATAATGCGTAATTCCCTTTCATAATAAACCAGATCGTCTAACGTCAGTTGTTGGTTTTCCTCCCTGAAATATTTCTTCATCAAGCTCTCATGCATGCTTTTTCCCGTTCTGTTCAAATAGGGTTTCAATTTTGCAACCTCTTCCTTCACCGAATAGAGTGACGAGATGGAGGCTACAGAATATTTTTCAGATGCTTTTGAAAAATATATAATATACACTTGTCCTAATGAAGGATTGTTAACCCGACTCAGGGAATAATTCATTATTTCGTGTTTGCCATTGAGTAGAATGACATGCACCTTCTGATCGTTAACTATATCTTCATTGACTTTTTTATAACAATCACATAAATATGGATTGATTTTTCTCCATGTTGTCAGGTCGAAGATTTCCCCTTCATTCATTCCAAGCATTTCATAAGCACGCCTGTTCAAGACAACTTCCCCTTTCAAAGGAATATAAACAGCCGTAGGATAAGGAATTTGATTAATATCGACCACAATCGCTACATTGGACTGGTACTCAGTACCAACCCCTATTTCAAATTTTTGGGTTCGCATTTTGCTGTGACTTTTAATATTTGTCGCAAATATATAACATAAGGTCGATATTTAAATACTATTTAACCAAGAAAAAACTTACAAAAACTTACAAATTTCAACACACTTATAGCAAATGATTGATTTTAAAATATTTAAATGAATTAATATTTTTTGTTTCATATGGAATAATTCCACAGTTTTCTGCACTTTTAATTGTGAAAACTTTTTTTCAACTTTAACTACCCAAATTACTCCAATGCAATTTTCACAGGCTCTTTTTAGTCAAAATTTATCTTTCTAATAAATTTAGCCGGATTACCCGCCCATATTTCGTTTTCCGGAATGCTTCTCGTAACAACAGAACAAGCCCCTATAATGGAATTATTACCTACGGTTACTCCTTTTAATATTGTTGAATGAGCGCCAATAAATACATTGTTGCCAATTATAACCGGTTTATTATCTGTATTAATTTTATCCATACCTTTATCTTTGCGGATTTCGGAATCTAAAGAATGAAAATCAGTATCGTAAATACAGACCCCTCCTCCTATTTTCACATTATCACCTATATGGATACTTATATTGGCTATCAAAGCAGTAGAGCTTATTCCTACATTATTACCAATTATTAATTCAGCGCCATTGTCCACAAATAGTATACATCTTTGCACCCTCCCTATAGGATTTCCTCGTATATTATTATTCATGTGAAAATTATCACCAATTACACATTTTCCTTTTCGTGCAACCGATACGAAAGGAACTCCATTAGTAACTATTTTTTTGTACTCCACATTATTTCCTTCCAAGATTATTCGGCATGCTATGTATTGAAATTTACCTTTCACGTATCTTAAAACGAACCTGAACGCCCTAAATATTAAAGAGAAATATTTCCTCATAATGCACCTATTATTTCATTGTAAATATCTAACTGGTTTTGAAGCACTTTAGTTTGGTCATTTCTTTGGAATGCCGTGTTTCTAGCCTCTACCGACATTTTTTTAACCAGTTCCTGATCAGTGATAATTCTTTCTATTTGTTGAGCACATGACCAATGATCTCCAGTTGGAAAATAAAGAGCAGATTTACCGTGTTCTGCCAGTTGAGGCAAAGCACCGGCAAATGAAGCAACAATAGGAACACCCACCATCATAGATTCTGCCATAAACAGACAATATGTTTCAACAAAGGACGGAACCACCACTAATGATGATTTATGCATTTCACCTATCATTTCATTTGCGTTCAATTTTCCCAGCCATGAAATAGAATCTGCGATACCTAACTTTTTTGCCTTTCTGAGTAACCAACTGGTATAACCTTCTCTAATAAATCCATATTTTTTCTTAATCTGAATACCTCCTCCAATATTCAGTCTTATATTGGGATACTTATTTTTAAGGAGTGCAATAGCATCAAAAATAACCTGTAAACCTTTATAAGGAATGGCTGCGGAGCATGAGGTAAATATATTTATAGTCTGACTGTTTTTCTGATACTCCCAAATCGGCGCTTCATAAAATTCACTCCTTAGCATGATTCCCGCTTTGAAGATATTACTTTTTGGACTTAAAGATTTAATGATCGAATCAACCCAATCTGATTGTACTGAAATATTTTCCATCTGCTGGATCAATAGAGTTTCATATCTACCTCTATTTGCAAATTCTTTCCGGACAAAATAAGGGTGATTCTTCGGGCGAAGTATTTCTTTCAAACCGATACATCTCAACAGATCGTTGTAGGATAGTCCACCGTAATAATTTCTCGCTATAGAAAATAACAACCCCTGTATTTCCAATAATATAGGGGTTTGAATCTTTGCTTCGGTTAATGCGGAGACAAGACCATTTTCTGTCCCCCAAACATGGATTAAATCAGGTTTTATTTCATTATTAATCTTTTTTACGAACGAGATTAGCTTTTTTGATGCTTTTTTGTAGTTTCTTTTTTCTTTATAGGGTATAAGCCATTGAGTTACGTTATTGGCATTCTTTTGCGTAATGGATTTAACATTTCCGTAGGTTACATTATAAAGTTCAATATCTGTAGTTTCAGTTATCGCATTACCCATTGCAATTAACCACGTTCCTGTAGATTTAATTTTTTCATCTGAAAATTGTGCGGAGGCAGCGAACCAAAGTATTTTTCTTTTTGCACTCATCTGAATGTTAATTTATATATACTGTTACTATAAAACTTTTAGCCTGAATTATTATTAGTCCTTTTCAAAAAGTCATGCACTGAAAGAAAGCAAATAAAATAGTAAAAAAAGTCACAGAATTCATTGTTCTAGATCTATAAGAGCACCTCAGGTGGATAAATAAGTTATTCAAATAAGAGTTAACGTCTTGTCCGGATCGATATATATTGTTTTTTTCGCATCCTCTTAATAATATACAACAACAAGAACCTGAAAGGACTTTTCAGTGTGCAATAATACAAATAATTCTTTACAAAACAATCTTTCCCCCGGAGTTATTTCATACGATCAAAATTATTTATTTTCAAAGGTAGCGTATGGAACTCGCTTTAATCATGTATATTTGTATGATAAAACGAAAACATGGATATATCAGTTGTCATACCGCTTTACAACGAGGAGGAGTCGCTCACCGAACTGCATGAGTGGATTCGGCACGTCATGCTTGAAAACAAACTGTCGTATGAGATTATTTTCGTGGATGATGGGAGTAACGACGGGTCATGGGAAATCATTAAAGAACTAAAAAACAGATATGATACTGTAAGGGCGATTAAATTCCGTCGGAATTACGGGAAATCGCCGGCCCTGTATTGTGCTTTCCAGAAAGCGCAAGGCGATGTAATCATCACTATGGACGCCGACCTTCAGGATAGCCCTGATGAGATACCGGAGCTTTACCGGATGATTCAGGAAGAGGGGTATGATCTGGTTTCAGGTTGGAAAAAGAAAAGATATGATGATAAACTGACCAAAAACTTACCTTCGAAACTCTTCAACGCTACTGCCAGAAAGGTTTCAGGCATTAAACTCCACGATTTTAACTGTGGATTGAAAGCCTATCGTAAATCGCTGGCTAAGAGTATCGAGGTCTATAATGATATGCACCGCTGGATCCCTGTATTAGCCAAGAATGCAGGATTTACCCGTATAGGCGAGAAAGTGGTCCGGCACAGTCCGAGGAAATACGGAAAAAGTAAATTCGGTGCAAACCGTTTCGTCAATGGTTATCTCGACCTGATGACGCTTTGGTTTCTGAGCCGGTTCGGGAAAAAGCCTATGCATTTTTTCGGCCTGTGGGGAAGCCTGATGTTCCTGCTGGGATTGATTGCTATTGTTCTGGTGGGCGCTATTAAACTGTATGATATGCATCACGGCAATCCATACCGCCTGGTCACAGAATCGCCCTACTTTTATATTTCCCTTACCATGATGATTCTGGGTACCCTACTCTTCCTCGCAGGATTCCTGGGCGAACTGGTATCAAGGAATGCACCTGAAAGAAACCACTACCGGATTGATGAAGAATTCTGAAAAAAGTGGAAAAGTGGAAAGGTGGAAAGGTGATTAGGTTGCCCCGATAGAATCGGGAGGAGTAATGATGGTTTAGCGATGTAGCATTTTGATAATAAGTAATTTTTATTTTCACTTTTAATTAAAAATATATGCAAATAAAATATCAATACAATCTGTTATTGTTCTTAGTTCTTATGCTGTCCTGTACGTCGGGAAGCAAACGGAACGACCTTTATTATCAGGATCAGGGAGAGATATTCACGACCGGATATAATATCAAGTATGCCTACAACCGCTCATTAAAGGAGGATATCGTGGCGGAACTCAACAGGTTTGATATGTCGTTAAACCCTTTCAAAGAGAACTCTATCATTACGAAAGTAAATCGAAATGAACCGGTGGAACTCGATTCTTTCTTCCTGAAGGTGTTCCGGAGATCGGAAGAGATCTCACGCACGACAGGCGGGAAATTCGACATCACCGTCTCTCCGCTTATCAATGCCTGGGGTTTCGGTTTTCAGAATATGGACACTATCACCCCGGAAATTATCGATAGCCTGAAAGACTTTGTCGGCTATGAAAAAATATCGGTCGATGCCGGGGGAAATATTGTCAAAACCGACCCACGGGTGCAGATAAACACTTCTGCCATAGCCAAAGGATATGCCTGTGATGTAATTGCCGATCTGCTGGAAAGCTATGGCATAGAGAATTATATGGTGGAAATTGGCGGCGAGATTGCGGCCAAAGGGGTGAACGACAAGGGAGACTGCTGGCGTATCGGGATAGATAAACCCATCGACGACGCCACCGGTATGTTACACAACCTGCAAGCAGTACTTTCACTCTGCAATAAATCACTCGCCACATCGGGGAACTACCGCAACTACTATATCAAAGAAGGTAAGAAATATGCCCATACCATTGATCCACATACCGGATATCCCGCACAACTGGATATTTTGGGAGCTACCGTAATTGCCGATGATTGTATGACCGCCGACGCTTATGCCACCGCTTTTATGGCTATGGGTTTAGAGCAATCGGTTGAAACAGCCAAACAAATACCCGGGTTACACTATTATTTTATTTATGAAAAACCCGACGGATCATTCGGTATAGAGTATTCTGAAGGCTTTGAACAGTTTTTTGTGAAAAAAGACGATGCATAATAAAATGGATATACTAAAAAAGAATGGAACAACTACAAGCAAAGAAAAAAAGCCTGAATATTGAAAAAATGTGTCATCAAAAGAAAAATCGGGGCATAATCAGTGCCAACACATCTGATGCATCTTATGGAAAGCTATCCATAGCATTATCGATATTATTTATATTCTCTTCTTTTTTTCTTCCCGCCCAAGAAGCCGAGACACCTACATACCCCAATTTTAAAGTCGATGGAACATTAAAAAATAAATTCGAGCATGCCTCTGAGACTGGCATGTCCCGTTTCTCTGTCCGTAACTCCCGTATCGGTGTAGCAGGGAATATCAATTCTTATTCGGCCTACAGGGTACAAGTGGAGCTTAGTGACGAAGGCAAATTCAGTGTATTGGACCTCAGTGGGACACTGAAACCTATCGAAGGTCTGTCACTCACATTAGGACAAACCAGTATACCTTTATTCAATAGTTATATTGTCACTCCCGGTGCAATGATGTTTGCCAATCGAGCTTTCATGGGGAAATATTTTTTAAGTACCCGTGATTTGGGTTTTGTAGCTAAATATGATTTTCTTCTCGGTACTATTCCCACGAAGTTTGAGTTTGGCGTATTTAATGGAAATACGATCAACGATCCGGTCTGGAAGAAAAATATGTCTTATGGAGGAAGAATAGAATTGGGTAATATGCAGGGGTTTCGCATGACCGCAAAAATATACGACTATCCTAATGACGAAACTACCCATTTTCTTTTCTATGGTGCCGACCTGCGTTACGAACAAAATAACTGGAAAGTAGAAACTGAAATCATGAAGAAAGAGAGTAAAACTGAGTTTCATACCGATTTGCTTTCTTATTATCTGCAAGGTGCATATACGATACCCGTCCGGACAAAGATGTTTGAATTTGTCCGGCCAGCCGTTCGATGGGATGCCATTGACGGACAACCCGAAGTAGGCGGTTTCGATGTCAACCGGTTGACAACAGGTATCGGTTTCGGATTTAATAATGAGCGTTTTTCCTCTATTCTCCGGCTCGATTATGAATGGTATATGGTGAATCATGAAATGGATATCTTTTCACCAAATGATGAGATGGATTCTGATAAATTCACCCTGGAGTTGCTTTTTACTTTTTAAATATGCTGAAAAAGTATAATGTAGAACCATGGGGCATATATGTATAAATCCAATATAAAAGATTGATAAAATAGCAAAAATATAGATTAACCTGTTTTTTAATTGCGTAGAATTGGGTATTTTTGTCTTTCGCAAACTCTTGGAAAATTGATCAATGCAAACAAATTAATAAATTCACACATGAAAAGAAAATCTTCTATTTTGTCCCTTCTGCTCATTGTCGGAGTCGCCATTTTCTCGACTTCGTGCAGCAGCAAATTAAAGCCGCTTACGCAGAACAACTTCAACGTAACACCTTCCCCGCTTGAAACAGTAGGGAACCAAATCCCTGTGACCATTAATGGTACATTCCCCGAAAAATGGTTTAACAAAAATGCTACGGTGACTATCACCCCCATTCTGAAATATGCCAGTGGTGAAATTGCCGGCACTCCTTACAGTTATCAGGGAGAGAATATCTCCGGTAACAGGATTACCATTTCTCAAAACAGGGGTGGTAACTTCTCGATGAACAGCTCATTCCCTTACACTCCCGAGATGCAGTCATCAGAACTCTACCTCAGGTTCGACGGAAGAATTAAGAACAAACGCTCTAATCTACCTGATCTGAAAGTGGCTGATGGAGTGATCGCTACATCAGCCCTTGCGGATGTGGCAACTACCTCTCCTTCCGTAGCGCCTGATGGATTTCAGCGTATCATTCAGGACGCCCAGGAAGCCAATATCATGTTCGTCATCCAGCAAGCCAATTTGCGCCAGAGTGAGTTGAACAAACGGGATATGGCAGAATGGAAACGTCGTGTGGAAGAAGCATTCAACGATCCCCGTCAAAATGTAAATGTAGAGGTGTCTGCCTATGCATCACCCGATGGGGGTCTCTCCCTTAACGAAAGACTTGCCGCTGAACGTGAGCGGAACACCTCCAAATATCTGGAAAGTGAGTTGGATAAGAGAAAGATCGATACCGAAGTGTATGCACATTATACGGCCCAGGACTGGGAAGGATTCCGTCAGTTGGTTTCCGCCTCCAATCTGCAGGACAAAGAACTAATCCTACGTGTACTGGAGATGTATCCCGATTCTGAGACCCGCGAAAGAGAAATCAAGAATATCTCTTATGTGTTCGAGGAACTGGCAGGCACCATTCTGCCTCAACTGCGCCGTTCACGTATCATCGCCAATATCGAGATCATCGGTAAGTCGGATGATGAAATCATGACGGCATGGAAGCAAAATCCGAAAGAACTATCGGTTGAAGAATTATTGTACGCCTCTACGCTCACCAACGACGAGACCCTAAAAGAGAGTATTTATCAATATGTAACTGCAAACTTCTCCAACGATTACAGGGGATGGAACAATATCGGAACCATGTTCTTTAAACGCGGGGATTATGCCAAAGCTAAACAATCATTTGATCATGCAGCGCAGGTGAATCCTTCTGCTCCAGAAGTAAATATGAACAAAGCCCTGTTTGCTATAATGGACAATGACCTGAACTCCGCCAACGAACTGTTGGGACGGTCTGCCGGTGCTGCCGGACTTGATGAAGCCATGGGTCTTCTCAACCTGTTTCAGGGTAATTATAACCAGGCTGTGGGTGCTTATGGACAAAGCAAAAGCAACAATGCAGGCTTGGCGCAATTATTAGTAAGAGACTATAATAGGGCAAAACAAACTCTTGAAGCAGTGGAAAATCCCGATGCAATAACGGCTTACCTACTTGCTGTGATCGCCTCCAGAACCAATAACTTCAACGAAGTGGCATCCAATCTGCGTACTGCCATCGGCCGGGACAG
Source organism: Proteiniphilum sp. (assembly GCF_034331125.1). NCBI lineage: Bacteria > Pseudomonadati > Bacteroidota > Bacteroidia > Bacteroidales > Dysgonomonadaceae > Proteiniphilum > Proteiniphilum sp. Next base: position 33,695 of record NZ_JAXQGC010000026.1, on the reverse strand, counting down.
AAGTATCGCCACCAAGGCTCTGAACGATCTGGAATTCGCGAAATATCGCACTAACCAGGAATTTATGTCAATCGTCAGATAAAATCCAAGTACTGAAAGAATAGTTCTAATTACCCCTTACAAGGTTTATAAGACAAAGAGGCTGTCTCAGAATGAAGATTAACTTCAGTGAGGCAGTCTCTCTTTTTTTGTAAAAACCCTATTCAAATGAAATAAACAAACCTGAAAACACGTAACTTTGCCAACCGGTAAATTATCTCTCATTATAAATGAAATCAAGATGATAAAATCACTCAAAATAAAGATTGTGCTCAGCCTTTCCCTCCTGATTCTTATGTTGATGGCTGCCGGCGTTATGTCTATTCTGGATTTCAGAAAAATAGGAAACTCAGTAGATACGGTGTTGAAAAATAATTACCAATCTATTGAATCAGCGAAGAAGATGCTCGATGCTGTAGAAAGAGAAGATAGTGGTATATTGCTATGGCTGATAGGGAATAAAGATTCGGGAATTGAAACCGTTTTGGGTTCCGACTCAATAATCAGGAAAGCAATCGTGGATATAGAAGAGAATATCACCGAAACCAACGAAGCACAGTACGTAAGGGCAATTATGGATGAGTATGAACAATACTATTCTTCCGTAATGACAATATTGGAAAGCGGACATAATGCCGAAGAGTCTAAACTGATATACTATAGCAGAACAGATTCGCTTTTCCTCAAAACAAAAGAGGCCATTAACAGACTGATGGTATTGAATCAAGATCAGATGTACCGGCAGGCAGGGATCGTGAAAGAGCAATCGCGCCGGGCCATGATGCCTGCCACCGTCTCTATCGCGGCTGCCATCATCTTCGCACTATTGCTTTACTTTTTTATCGGTACTTATTTTATCCGGCCCGTCAGACAACTGATCAACAGTATAAAGGAATACTATCCGGAAAAAGGTCGATTGTCCACCGGAATAGTATCCAAAGATGAATTTAAGGAACTGGAAGAAGAAATCAACCAGTTAATATACAGGCTGCGGCGGACTAAAAACTCAATATAAACATTAGGTCAATGATACGAACAAGAGTAATTATCAAATATCTGGGTTATATACTACTGTTCAATGCATTATTCCTGTCCATTTCGGCAATGATCTCCTTTGCCAATGATGAGGACTCAGTGAGTGCACTCCTTTTCAGTGCCCTGTTAACAGCAGCGCTGGGAGTTTTCCCGCAAATTTTTGTCGAAAAGATAGAAGAGATATCTTTTCACGAGGGATTGGCGATCAGTGTGATGGGTTGGATCATTACCTGTATCGTCGGTATGATCCCCTATTATATCTGGGGAGGAGAATTTAGCTTGGTGAATGCGCTTTTCGAGAGCGTCTCAGGCTATACTACAACCGGGGCAAGCATTTTGAGTGATGTAGAGGCGCTTCCGAAAGGATTGTTATTCTGGCGTTCTTCCACTACATTTATCGGGGGTGTAGGTATTATTCTTTTTGTACTGCTGATCCTACCGGAAAAGAAAGGGGTACAAGCCAGTTTTTATCGCTCGGAAGTATCGGATCTGTCGAAAATGAATTTTCGGGCCCGCTCCCGGTATATCATCCGTATGATAGCCACAGTCTATTTCACGTTAATCGTAGTGGAGACAATCCTGTTGAAACTGCTCGGCATGACTTTTTTCGATGCCATTTGTCATTCATTTTCCACGGTTGCGACAGCAGGTTTTTCCACGAAAAACCTGAGTATTGCCGCTTATGACAATATCTGGATGGAACTGGTCATCATGTTTTTTATGTTGATCAGCAGTATGCATTTCGGTCTGGTTTATGGCACCATGACGAACCAGAAGACAAATATTTTCACTTCCCGTCCCGCACGCATGTATATGGTTGTCATATTCATCGGGATTATTCTGATAACTTTTCAACTGGCACAGGAAAAAGTATATGGACTGGGGGAATCCCTCCGGTATGCGTCTTTTCAGGTGATTTCACTGGTAAGCACTACCGGTCTTGCTACTGTAGATACGGCGAAGTGGCCCTTGTTCTCTATTATCCTGCTTCTGTATTATTCCATGCAGTGTGGGATGGTTGGCTCTACAGCCGGCGGTATTAAATTCGACCGGATCTATCTCTTCTTCGCATCTGTAAAAAAGCAATTTAAATCGATCATTCATCCCGAAGGAATGTATGTCGTGAAAATGGATAAAAAAATCATCGATCACAATCTTGAGTTACAGGTTATGATCTTTATCGTCGCTTATCTTATCACGATGATGACTACAACCCTCCTGCTTGCAACCATGGGAATAGATGGAACAACTTCTTTGTCGGCCTCCATTGCCACCATCGGAAACGTAGGCCCCGGTTTCGGAGATGTGAGTTCACTCGGCAATTACGGCCAGCTACCCAATGCAGCCAAATACATACTTTCAGCGAATATGTTACTGGGACGTCTGGAAATTATGAACGTATTCGCTCTTTTCTTATTGCTGTGCAGGAAAGATTAAAGTAGAAACTCCATGTTGGGCATCAACATACAGGACACACCCCTATCGCACTGAAGGCGGCGGGGTGTTTAAAAATCACAAAAAAGGGACAACGATGCAAAAAAAGGACAAAACAATAAAAATCCGTTCTTTTTTTAGTTTTTTAAACAATAAAAAGATCGGGGAAAGAAGGGTTTTATTGTAGTTTTACGCCGCTATAATAAAATTAATAATTACATTGTCCATAACTGGACATTAATACGAAATTATGAGTCTTAAAATCGGTATATGTTCACCCATACTAGTAGGTCCGTTCTCCAAACACATAAACCCCACGAACCCAGAGTATTTGAAATTGGGTACAGGTGGTGATGGTGTTGTTAGAATAATATTGGGTTTATTGAACATGGGGTATCAGATTGAAGTTTTCACTTTAGACCCGAATATTAATGAAGAAATACATATCCATGGGGATAATATTAAGATACATATTTTCCCCTCGCGTGGAAAGATAAAAATAATAGATGTATTTAGTAAAGAGATTTCATATTTGAAGAAAATAATAAATAAATCAGACATAGATATTATACATGCTCATTGGAGTTATGAATATGCAATTGCTGCATTGAAAAGTAATAAGCCACATGTAATTACAGTCAGAGATAATGCATTAAATGTATTGAAAAATTTTAATGATAAAATATATAGGTTAGTCAGATATTTTATGAATGAATATGTATTATCTCATGCAAAAAATTTAATTGCAAACTCATTATATATCCAAAAATATTTAGAAAAAAAAACCAGAAGGGAAATAGATATTATACCAAATCCAATAGACTCAATTTATGAAAATGCAGCACAACGTAATTTGAGAAAAACAGATCAAATAATTATCTCAATAAATAATGGCTTTAGCAAACTGAAAAACACCAGTAAATTAATGTCAGCATTTTCCCGTATCCATAATGAAAATAAAAATGTTACACTCCAGTTAGTAGGAATTCATTTTGAAGCGAATGGAATGGCTCATAAGTGGGCTATTGAACATAATATTGAGGGCGGCATAGAGTTTTTAGGCCATAAATCCAATTCTGAAGTAATTGACCTTTTAAGAAACGCAGATATTCTGGTTCATCCCTCCTTAGAAGAATCCTTTGGTAATACACTAGTGGAAGCAATGGCACAAGGAACACCATGTATAGGAGGAAAATATTCAGGAGCAGTTCCCTGGGTATTGGACTATGGAAAAGCAGGCACTCTTATAGATGTCAGATCAACAGATGAAATTTACAGTGCGATAAAATTCATTTTAGAAAATGAAAAAGAATGGAAAAAGCAATCATTAGCATCCATAAACAATGTGAAAGAAAGATTTTTATTACCAATAGTTTCAGACCTTCATATTAAAAAATACCATACAATTCTAAATGAGCAAAATGAAAATAGAAATGAAAAACAAAAGAGTCAAAGTTCAGGAAAAATTGAATGAGAAATAGTAACTTTGCACACTCTAAAAACGAACTATAGACTTAATCAAATGATGAATTTTGTGGAAGAACTCCGTTGGCGTGGTATGATACATGAAATAATGCCCGGGACGGAAGAACAGTTATTAAAAGAACGTACAGCGGGATATCTGGGGATCGACCCCACAGCTGATTCGCTACATATCGGCCACTTAGTGGGTGTAATGATGCTGAAGCATTTTCAACGTGCAGGACACACTCCTATCGCACTGGTGGGCGGTGCCACGGGAATGATCGGCGATCCATCCATGAAATCGGCCGAACGTAATCTGCTCGACGAAGCAACATTACGATATAACCAGGAAGCCATCAAAAAACAGTTGGCGAAATTCCTCGACTTTGAAAGTGAGATCCCCAACAAAGCTATTCTGGTGAATAATTACGACTGGATGAAAGACTATTCTTTCCTGAATTTCATCCGTGATATCGGTAAGCATATCACCGTCAATTATATGATGGCCAAAGACTCTGTCAAGAAGAGACTGAGCGGTGAATCAAGCGAGGGTATGTCGTTTACCGAGTTCTCTTATCAACTGTTGCAAGGGTACGATTTCCTCCATCTCTACCGTGACAAGGAATGCCGCCTCCAATTGGGAGGTTCGGACCAGTGGGGCAATATCACTACCGGCACGGAATTGATCCGCCGTGTGGAGGGGGGTGAGGCCTATGCATTGGTATGTCCGCTTATCACCAAGGCCGACGGAGGTAAGTTCGGCAAGACCGAGAGTGGCAATGTATGGCTCGACCGTCGCTATACTTCACCTTATAAATTCTACCAGTTCTGGCTTAATGTGAGCGATGCCGACGCAGAAAAATATATCAAGATCTTCACTTCCCTGCCGAAAGAGGAAATAGAAGCATTGGTGGCAGAGCAGCAAACAACCCCTCATCTTCGTCCATTACAAAAACGGTTGGCCGAAGAGATTACGGTAATGGTACATTCGCGCGAAGATTACGAGATGGCAGTCAATGCTTCGGAGATACTGTTCGGCAAGTCCACCTCACAATCGCTCCGTTCCATCGATGAAGAAACTTTTCTACAGGTATTTGAAGGGGTTCCGCAATTTATCGTTTCACGGGAAAAACTGGCACAAGGTATCAAGGCAGTCGATCTGCTCACCGAAGAGGCTGCCGTATTCCCATCCAAAGGAGAAATGCGCAAGACCGTACAGGCAGGAGGCGTGATGATCAATAAGGAGAAGTTGGAGTCATTCGACGAAACTATTGCCCTCTCCCACCTTATCGGCGACAAATATATTCTCGCTCAGCGGGGGAAAAAGAACTACTTCCTGTTGATTGCAGAATAGAGGGGAAAAATCACCCCAATTATTTGGAATGTTACAAATATTATACTACTTTTGCACTGCTTTTCACGAAGCAGTTAAGGATTGTCCCATGGTGTAATGGTAGCACATCTGATTTTGGTTCAGCCAGTCTAGGTTCGAGTCCTGGTGGGACAACCAATCCAAAGCAATGACTAAACCTTGGTGGATGCCAATATAGTATAAATCACAGAGACTTAAAAGACATTATATTTCCCTTCTATCTCTTTGTCAGGTATTTCTGGAAAGTGCGAAATATTAGTTAATAAAAGGTGAGTACAGCCAACAGAGTCATAAAAAATACCGGCTTCTTGTATGCCAAGATGGGGATAACCATGTTCGTATCCCTCTATACTACACGGCTATTACTCAACTCATTGGGAGTTTCCGACTTCGGTATTTTTAATGTAGTAGGCGGCGCTATTGCCATGTTGGGTTTTTTGAATGCGGCCATGGCTGGTGCCACGCAACGCTTCATGAGCATTGCAGAAGGAGAAGGTAAACCGGAGAAGAAGAGGAGCATTTTCAATACCAGTGTAATATTACATTTGGCTATCGCTATTATTCTTGGATTGATGCTGTTGGGAGCAGGTTATTTTTTCTTCAATGGCATCTTAAATATTCCTGCTGACAGGGTATATGCAGCCAAGGTAGTGTACGGCAGTATGATCATCAGTACCATGTTTACGGTGATGACCGTACCCTATGATGCCGTACTGAACGCCCGGGAGAATATGTTATACTATGCTATTGTAGGTATCATAGAATCCTTTCTAAAATTGGCAGTAGCTTTTATCGTAGTGTATGTCCTGCAGGATAAACTGATAGTATATGGTGTATTGATGGCGGTAATCTCGCTGCTGGTCATGGTGGTTATGCGCGTATACTGTCACAGGCGCTACGAAGAATGCACTATCGCGCCTAAACGGTATTGGGACAGTGGACTGATGAAAGAGATGACCGGGTTTGCAGGATGGAATTTGCTGAACAGTGCCACGGGGATGATTTCACAATATGGATTGGGTGTCGTGTTAAATAGTTTTTTTGGAACTATTTTAAACGCTGCACAAGGTATTGCCAATCAGATATCCGGTCAATTGATGGTCTTTTCCAGCAATATGATAAAGGCCGTCACACCGGTGATTGCAAAAAGTGAGGGTGCGGGAGAAAGACACAATATGCTGAATTTTTCATTGTTGGCATCGAAATATTCTTTTATACTATTGGCTTTTTTTGCCATACCGTTTATATTGGAAACTCCGTATATCCTTAAAATATGGCTCAAAAATGTCCCTGAATGGGCTGTACTGTTTGTCAGACTACAGTTAATTCGTTCATTAGTCGAGCAACTGACTTTCATGGTCGGTAGGACTGTGGAGGTGCAGGGGGATATACGGGCTTACTCTCTTGTTCGGTCCCTTTTTAACATTTTGCCTATTATACTCACTTACCTGTTTTTCTCTTTTGGTTTTCCTCCTTACTATCTATATATCATTTGGATTGTTATTGGTGGTGGATTAGGTGGAGCTGTTCGGGTCTTTTTTGCAAAAATAAAATGTGGTCTCAGATATACCGACTTTGTAAAGAAAGTACTCTCTCCCTGTCTACTGATTAGTATTTCTATGTTGATTATAGGGGCTTTACCTGTTTATTGGCTAAGCGATTCCTTGCTTCGGTTACTGTCTGTTGGTATAATGACCAGTATTTCGTTTGTCATTATAATGTATGTTATCATGTCCCATGAGGAAAGAGCCTGGAGTGTAAATCTGATAGGTTCTTTAAAAACAAAGATACTTAAGCGATGAAAAAGATATACTATCAGTATTAATCACACGGATATAGAAAAATATCGCATTTCCTTTCTATCTCTTTGTCATGCATTTACGGGAAGTGCCAAACTTTAGTAATAAAAAGGTGAGTACAGCCAGCAGAGTCATAAAAAATACCGGTTTCTTGTATGTCAGGATGGGGATAACCATGTTCGTATCCCTCTATACTACACGGCTATTACTCAACTCATTGGGAGCTTCCGACTTCGGTATTTTTAATGTAGTGGGTGGTGCTATTGCCATGCTGGGTTTTTTGAATGCAGCCATGGCTGGTGCCACGCAACGCTTCATGAGCATTGCAGAAGGAGAAGGTAAGCCGGAGAAGAAAAAAACTATATTCAATATCAGCGTAATATTACATTTGGCTATCGCTATTATCCTTGGATTGATGCTGCTGGGAGCAGGCTATTTTTTCTTCAATGGTATATTGAATATTCCTGCTGACAGGGTATTTGCAGCCAAGGTAGTGTATGGCAGTATGATCATCAGTACCATGTTTACGGTGATGACCGTACCCTATGATGCCGTACTGAACGCCCGGGAGAATATGTTATACTATGCTATTGTAGGTATCATAGAATCCTTTCTAAAATTGGCAGTAGCTTTTATCGTAGTGTATGTCCTGCAGGATAAACTGATAGTATATGGTGTATTGATGGCGGTAATCTCGCTGCTGGTCATGGTGGTTATGCGTGTATACTGTCACAGACGCTACGAAGAATGCACTATCGCGCCTAAACGGTATTGGGACATCGGGCTGATGAAAGAGATGACCGGATTTGCAGGATGGAATTTGTTGAACAGTGCCACGGGGATGATTTCACAATACGGATTGAGTATTGTATTAAATAATTTTTTTGGAACCATTTTAAACGCTGCACAAGCTATTGCCAATCAGATATCCGGTCAATTGATGGTCTTTTCCAACACCATGATAAAGGCAGTTACACCGGTGATTGCAAAAAGTGAAGGAGCAGGAGAAAGAGAAAAAATGGTGAATGCATCATTAGTATCTGCTAAATACGCTTTTTTGTTATTGGCTTTTTTTGCCATACCGTTTATATTGGAAACCCCGTATATCCTTAGAATATGGCTCAAAAATGTTCCTGAATGGGCTGTACTGTTTGTCAGACTACAGTTAATTCGCTCATTAGTAGAGCAACTGACTGTCATGGTTGGCAGGACTGTCTATGTACAAGGAGACATAAAGGTATTTTCTGCCGTACAATCTTTCCTGAATACATTGCCTATTATCTTAACTTATTTGTTTTTCTATTACGGTTTCCCACCTTACTTTTTATATGTTGTCTGGATTTTGGGAGGAGGAGTAATAGGCGGGGGACTTTCTGTCTATTTTGCAAAACTGAAATGCGGACTTAAGTATTCTGATTTTATAGGTAAAGTATTATTTCCTTGTATGGTGCTTACTATATGTATGTTCATTTTAGGAGTTATGCCTGTTTATTGGTTAAACGAATCCTTTATTCGGTTACTATTTGTTGGAACAATAACCAGTATTTCGTTTGTTATTATGATGTATGTTATCATGACAAAAGAAGAGAGATCCCTGACTGCCAATTTGATAAATTCTTTAAAGACAAAAATATTCAAATAAAAGAAAATGAACCGACAATCTGAACTTATCTTAAAAGCCTTACGCAAGTTATACGGAAAAATATTCCGTAAACAGCCCTGGCCCTATATCTGCGAACAGGATCCCGATAAAGTTTCACAGATTATATACAACAGGTTAATGGACGATAAACCGTGCATGATTGCACGGTTTGGGAGCGTAGAATTAATTGCCATCATAAACTACATAGGAGTAAAATACCCTGATAAGAATATCTGGAAATATATTAAGGGTGAAACATTACAGTGGTGGTGGAATAAGAAGTCAGTACAACAGATGCAAAGTAATGCTGGTTTTTTTCCTCCTACCGAAGAAAAGATCTCTCAATTTGGCGAATTAATGCTTGAAGATATGAAAGAAGTGGATGTCCTGGGTAGTTGGCTGGAAGGGGAAAAATATTTTGAGGACGGATTAAAAGAGGTGACTAAAGTGACTATAGAATTATTAAATCCTTATTTCACCCAGTATCCGTGGACCCGGGCTTTAAAGGGTAAAAAAGTTTTGGTCGTTCATCCCTTTGCCGAATTAATTGAATACCAGTATCAGGAAAATAGGGAAAAACTTTTTGACAATAAAGAAATACTTCCCGGATTCTCTCTTCTGACTCTGCGCGCCGTACAAAGTATAGGTGGACATTCGGACACATTTGAAGACTGGTTTGAAGCATTGGAATGGATGAAGAATGAAATGAATAATATTGATTATGATATAGCGTTGATTGGTTGTGGCGCTTATGGCTTTCCATTAGCTGCACATGCAAAAAGAAGCGGTAAAAAAGCAGTACATTTAGGTGGTTCGCTACAATTACTTTTTGGAATAAGGGGCAAACGTTGGGAAAATCCGAATTATAACGCTATCATTAATTATTCGGCTTTAATGAATGAATATTGGGTCAGACCGGGAGATAACTTGAAACCTCGTGATGCTGACCAGGTAGAAGGTGGCTGTTATTGGTGAAAACGAAATTATCAAGAATATGGACTTAAATAGTTGTATAACAATAGTTTTAAGAAGAATCCCACTTACGGCTATCACTTGTATTATCTTATTGGGAGTATCCCATGAACTGTGTAAGTTGGTAATCTGAAGGGTTCAAGCCCGGGCTTGAACCCTTCAGAAATTTTTATTAACTTACCACTTCAACAGTTATGAGAAAAGAAGAATTATTAAACGACGATTTTTTTAAACAATTCAAGAGCGGGAAAGAGTTCGAGAGCTTTCTTTCCGGGTTACATAAACGAGGTATCGAGCAAATGCTCGAGGGTGAGCTTGACCATCACCCGGGTTACGACAAACACGCCAAAAGTGGCCATTCCAACGCCCGTAACGGGTACGGGAGCAAAACGATAAAGACCGGTTTCGGTGAAGCCCGCATTGACGTCCCCCGTGACCGGGACAGCAGCTTCGAGCCGGTCATTGTGCCCAAGCGGAAGAGCCTCGCCGAGGGGATGGAATCCCTGGTGATATCCCTGTACGCCAAAGGGATGAGTAATGCCGACATCGAGGAGCAACTCCACGAGATATATGACTTCAGGCTTTCCACGAGCGCGATATCCAGGATAACGGACCGCGTGACGGAAGATATCATAGCCTGGCAAAACCGGCCCCTGGAAGAGGTCTACATGATCGTCTGGATGGACGGGATCGTTTTCAAGGTGCGCGAGAACTCCAGGGTGGTCAACAAGACCGTTTACATTGCCGTGGGGCTCCGTCGTGATGGCAAGAAGGAGGTGCTGGGCCTCTGGCTCGGCAAGAATGAAAGCGCCTCTTTCTGGATGAGTGTCCTGACAGACATGAAAGCCCGCGGTGTCAAGGATATCCTGATCACGGCCACCGACAACCTGAACGGTTTCACCGACACCATACAAAACGTGTTCCCCCAATCCAGGACACAAATATGTGTGGTTCACCAGATACGGAACGCGTGCAGGTACGTGGTGTGGAAAGACAAGAAAGAGTTCACCGCTGACATGAAACAGATATATGATGCCCCCACCAGGGAGGCGGCGGAAGCGGCATTGAACGATTTCGCCCTCAAATGGGAAGGTAAATACGCGTATGCCGTCAAATCCTGGAGGGACAACTGGGAGGGGCTGACCGTGTTTTTTGATTTCCCGGTGGAAATCAGGCGTATTATTTATACTACCAACCTGATCGAGAACCTGAACGGGAAGATCAGGAAGTACACGAGAAACAAGCTTTCATTCCCTACCGACGAGGCCGTCATGAAGTCTGTATACCTGGCCGTTAGAGAAGCGACCAAGAAATGGACGAGGCCGGTGAGGAACTGGGGACTAATTTTAAACCAATTTTTAGTTATCTTTGCCGATAGGGTACGACTGTAAAGAAGGCCCTTCAATTACTACTTACACACTTATTGGGATAGTGTCCGGAATTATATGCCATACGTTTCCTATAATCTTATTAAATGGAATTGTTCTGAAAGATCCTGTTGCAGGGTCCATAACCCGGTACATTACTGTATTAGTAATAGTCCCGTTTACTTTCTCAACCGTTTGAAGGTACACGCTTTTCACAACAACGGAATGTCCAACATTTCCAACTCCCTCAACACCAACAGTTACTCGTCCTCCCGCTTTAAGTGTTGGTATTATGTCATTTAATTTTGAAGTGGTGAGGCCACCTTTTCCTGTAACAGTATGTCCGGAATTGTTTTGATAAATATCCTCCCAAAAGTATCCATCTGGTAATGCGTCTGTTTGGGGATTTCCCCCGGCTAACGATCTTAATTGCTTTTGGTCGAGATTACCTTTTAATGACTTATTAACACTCTCACCAGATGCCGGAAGACAGTTTTGATCCCCAATCTGTTTAACTTTAACCACATCAACCTCTGTTACAAACGACTTTGTAACTTTTGCTCCATCAGTAAAGCGTCTTCCATCTATAACGGCACTAACACCTCCAATAAGACCACCGACTAATCCTCCGGAAGCTATACCTGTAGCTCCAAAGACTGCACCTTGTCCAAGAGACTGCCCAAAACTTTTTCCACTGAGTAATCCATTTCCAAAACCGGTTACAAAGCCTCCAGAACCTCCAGACCCAGCGCCGATTGCTGCCCCGGATATAAAACTTGATGCTGCTGTTTTCGCAGCTGCAGTGCCTAAGAATCCGGCACTAAAAGAGCCCCCGCTTACTAATGCAGAACTTATACCTGCTCCAACACCCGCACTTAGTGCCCCAGCAGCAGCTCCAACTCCAAAATAGCCAAGCCCCGTCCAAAATCCATGTTGCTTAATAGTTTTCCAATTAGCCACAACATTTGCGACGCCTCCGATGAGGGCACCTACTATTAAATGTACAAATTCTCCATCCTCATCCACATACATGAGTGGATTATTTAATGCATAACTGTACCTGTTGAAGTTTTGTGTAAAATCTGGCATCTGCACATATGGGTCAGGACTTAAAAAGCGTCCTAGGGCCGGATCATACAACCTTGCGTTCATATTTACCAATCCGAACCAAGGCAGGTGCTCATGGCCGGTATAACCCCGCCCAAGGAACAGTGCCGGTTCGCTTCCCGGCGCGTATGCCACTTGTGAGGATGGATTCCTGAGCCGTTCCCAGGCGTCATAACTCAATTCCTGTTTCAAAGAACCATCGGCATTGGCTATATGGGTAATGCTTCCCAGATAGTCCCTGCAAATATAGTAAATTGTCCAACTACCACCTTCTTTTTACATATAAAATTTAATAATTGAGGCTGAATTCTGCTGTAAAGCTAAAAAGAAATAAACAGGCCAGGAATAAGGTATAAACACGGTATAAGTAGTTTAACTTTTATAGGAAGTAAAATTATTCACATACAATAATTTAGAAAAAGGTCATATAAGTGCGATAGAGATTTTTTAAGCCTTGCCGCAATACAAAAAACCCGAACAGATATCTGCCCGGGCTTTCTCTATGGTCCGTATGAACGGAAGGGGTTATTTCGAATAGCTGGCCTTCACATAAGGAGCATCATTCAAAAAGTCGTAGCTTTCCTTCACACTTTCAAAAGGAGTTAATCCTTCGGTATATCTTTCTACCTCCACGATCATGTATTTGGCTCCTGCAGTTTCAGCATTGTTATAGATGCTCTCGAAATCAACCTCACCGCTTCTGCCCAATTCGAGTTCGTCCTTGATATGAAGCAGTTCGAAACGGCCGGGATAATTGTTGAAGTAATCCACCGGATCTTTACCGCCTTTCACTACCCAATAGACATCCATCTGGAAGAATACCTTGGAGGGGTCGGTATTGTTGAGCATATAATCATACATCAACTGGCCTTCTATCTCCTTGAATTCGAAATCGTGATTGTGGTAGCCGAAGCGGAGACCGGCTGCATTGCACTTCTCACCGATCTGGTTATAATAATCGCAATAGGCCTGCAGATCGGCCAACGTGGCGGGTGTAGGCATCCAGGGGGTAACAATATATTTCATACCTGCCTCCTTATGCGCCTGGATAGCGGTATCCCACCAAGCCCAAACCTCATCCCAGTTGGTTGCGGCTACACTGTCAGCCAATGGTCTTGCCGTATGAGAAGAGAGTACTTCCATACCCACCTCTTCAATAGATTTTTTGAAATCGGCCGGTGACAATCCATAGAACTGTCCGTCGGCGTAACCGGCTGTTTCTACTCCGGTATATCCCATCTCAGCCACTTTAGCGATAGTACCTGTATAGTCGGCCTTGATATCGTCACGCACTGAATAAAGCTGGAGATAAATCTCTTTCTTCTGGGTACAGGCCGGTAAAATTAACAGTCCTCCCAGAAGTGCAGCCATTAATAAAAATGAAACCTTTTTCATTGTATTGCTTGTTTAAAGAAAAGAATATTCCCGCCTTCAGGCAGAAATATTCTTCTCAGTTATTTGATAAAAATTAATCTAAAATTTTAACACGGATGTTCCTGAACCACACATCATCACCGTGGTCCTGCAGACCAATGTAACCTTCACGGTTCTCACCACCACAGTTGTTCAGCAATTCGAATGCCAATGGCCATTTTTCCTGGCTGAATTTACTTGCCTGCAACATGTCTGTCCACTGTTGTGTCCACAAATGATATTCAACCACATTTTCACCATTCTGCCTGTGAACAACGGTTCCTTTATACACCATTACTCCACCGGTATTCCATTCTCCGAACGGTTTTGAGTTCTGGGGAACGGCCGGGATCATGTCGTACAACGACAGTGACTGCCGGTTGTTATCCTTACCCAATTTTGCATCAGGATGATTTTCATTGTCAAGTATCTGAGCTTCCGGAGCAGAGATATAAATAGGTTCCATCCTCATTTCGCCAGTGTTAGGATCTTTAGTCTGTACTTCCTGTGCAAGATAGAATACACCTGAGTTGCTACCTTTGGCTACTTTCCACTCGAAATCCAGTTCAAAATTTTTGAACTTATGAGCAAAGATGATATCGCCACCGTCAGCGTCCTGTGCTTCACCACCACCGGAACCGTTAAACTTGATCGCACCATCTTCGATAGTCCATTTCCCGGGAACATCATCTTTTCCGTAACCTCTCCATCCTGTGAAGTCTTTACCGTTGAAGATAACGATATATCCGTCTTTATCTGTCTGGAACTGAGATAGGTCTACCTGAGGTTTATCTAATACTGTATATTCAGGAACGGCACTTTCCGCAGTAGAATCGGCTCCATTATCTGCGGCAGCATCGGTCTTTTTTCCACCGGGACCGCAAGCCATCAATACACTTGCAAGCATACAACAACTTAATCCGTAAATTGATTTTTTAATTCGTTTCATAACTATTTTTCTTTTAATTAAACTGATAATTAACTTCTGTTGAAATGGGGGAATAACGACGGACAAAGCCGTCGCTATTCCCTTCAATACTATTCAATACTGTAAAATTACGGCATGTCGGGTAATTTCCAGCCATTCTGATAAGTATGCTTGATCATTTCTTCAGCATATGCAATGGCATTTACCGGTTCAGTCCATGTTTTGTCGAATGTGGGGTGACCGTCGGTAATTTTGAAACCGTCTTCAATAATAGTTCTGACAGTCGCGTCGGACGGAATGTTCGTGAATTTCATATTTTCACCATCCCAGTGCAATTCCTGATTCAAAGCCTGCAGTCTTACTGCGAGCACACCCATCACCACCATTTCGTTGAAAGGTCCTGCTTCAGAGAAAGGTGAAGCTGTTTCTACACGGTTTTCGGGAGATTCCTTACATGCGCGCACCCAATCCATTTCGTGAGAGAGGGTTACTTCACGTTGTGTTTTCGGAGAGTTGGGTTTGCGTCCGGATACCAACCACGGATTCACGCCATAGCATCCGCAGATAAGGATATCTTTGGTTCCGTAGAATATCACACCACCACCCTGATCATTCAGGTTCTTACCGGCGGGAACACCTTCAGGACGCATGGGGGTCAAACCGCCATCGTACCAGGTCACCTCAACTTCGGGCATAGCCACTTTGGGCAGATTGTCGCGTTGCGGGAACACATATTTTACCATCTGTGCATTGGGAGCACAGTCGGTAAGCAGCATGGTGGACGATCCCTGTACTTTTGTGGGGTAGCCCAGATTCAATCCTTTAAACACCGGATGAAGTATATGACAAGCCATATCACCCAAAGCGCCGGTTCCGAAGTCCCACCATCCGCGCCAGTTCCAGGGATGATAAATTTCATTGAACGGACGTTTATTGGCCGGCCCGATGAAGAGATCCCAGTTCAAGGTAGAAGGAACCTTATGCGCTTGCTTAGGAGTCATTAATCCCTGTGGCCAGATAGGCCTGTCGGTAAATGCTTCTACTTTCGTTACTTCACCGATCTGTCCGTCTCTGATCCAGTCGATTACCTGCCGAACACCGGGTCCGGAAGAACCCTGGTTACCCATACTGGTAGCCACTTTATGTTTGGCGGCAAGTTTTGTCAACAGACGCGATTCGTACACGCTATGAGTAAGCGGTTTCTGTACATACACATGTTTGCCCATCGTCATGGCGTCTGCGGCAATAATCGCGTGTGTATGGTCGGCAGTAGCCACCACTACACCGTCGATGGATTTACCCAACTCATCATACATCTTCCTGTAGTCGTAATATTTCTTCGCGTTGGGATATTTGTCGAATACGCGTTTGCTGTATTTCCAGTCTACATCGCAAAGCCCGATGATATTCTCACTCTGGAGCTGGTTCAGGTTAGCATTACCCATCCCTCCAACACCAACACCTACAATGTTGAGTTTATCACTCGGAGCCTTGTACCCCATACTCTTTCCCAGTACCGAAGAAGGTACAACTGTGAGACCGGCTGCTGCAATCGCACCGGTTTCTAAGAATTTTCTTCTTGAAATTTTTGATGACATAAGTACTTTTTTTTGGATTAAATTTTAACGTTTTTGATATTTATTCTCTGGTTATCTCTTCTTTATCCTTATCCCAATACATTGTTCGTCCTTCCAGGTACGCCCGTGTTCCCATATGGGCGGTAATAGCTTCTTCGAATCCCTGATCGATGCCACAAGAAGGTTGTTTACCGTTCCTGATGCAATCGAGCCACTCTTTCAGATGCAGGAAAGTAGTGTTATAACGCTTTCCACTGATGAATGAATAGAGAAGGCCCCGTTCGGCAAAATATCTCTCGGTAGCGGTAGACACAGCATCTACACTCTGCCCTGGAAGATAGGTATAGAACGGTTCGTCTAATTTCACAATACCCTGGTCGATCTGCCTACGATACTGTTCTGACTGCGGATCCACAGTTATCTTGAGTGTGTTGCCCACTTCCATAGTCGCATCGTGCCCCATGATTTTCCGGCTGCGGCTGAACTGGCTGGCCAACGTAGCTGAATACAACATGGTGAGTTCCTTATCTCTGAACTCAAATACCGTTTGTAACACATCGGGTACGGTACGGCCGTCCTTAAAGAAATAGACTCCTCCCGAAGAGGAGGCCGATGAGGGAATACCCAGATGAAGGATCTGGTTCATCGCGTCGTACTCGTGTGTCAGCAGATCGCCGCTCAGGCCGGTACTGTAATCCCACCAGCAGCGCCAGCGGAAAAATCTTTCCAGGCTGAATTTCTCCCGGGATTCAGGCCCCACATACTTCAACAATCCTGCCGAAGTCATATAATCCATATATTCTTTAATCCTGTCCGGATTTCCTTCAAACTGCTCCCAGTCGATGGTTTTTTGATTGGCGTCCTTATGTATGGGGTAAACCCATGCCCCATTGGGATCGTTACGATTGGTACCCGTCTCTACAAGTGAGATTTTCCCCAACAGTCCTTTTTCTATAATCTGCCGCGCCCTCTCGTAGGCTTCGATCTGCCTGTTTTGATGTCCCAACTGAAACACCAGCTGAGGGTTGCTTCTCGCCAAAGCGCGAAGCTCATAAGTTTCGGGGACCGTCCATGTCATCGGCTTTTCCAAGTAAACATGTTTACCGGCCCTGATAGCATCCATAGCCATGGTACCGTGCCAATGATCGGGGGATGCAATTACCACGGCATCCACATCGGGTGCAGCCAATAATTCCTTATAGTAGCGATAACGTCTGGGTTTGGGGCCTAATGTCCCTCCTACTCCCTCTCTGTGGATGTTGGCTCCGGCAAGTACAGCCTCTTCGCCATAAGCATCAAAAATATCGCACACCGCAGTAACCACTACCCGCAGATCATCCTGCTCCATAAAATCCTGATAACGGGTATTCTCCGGGTTTATTTTCGATTGCTGGATCAGGTTTTCCACATATTCGGGAGTGGCAAATCCTAATCCTTGCACCAACTGGGCTCCCCTGATACCAAAACCGATGATACCTACCCGGATTACTTCCGCATCGGGAGAGGGTGGCGAGTAAGGTACCACATCCGTACGAAAACGGGACATCTCCGCTGCGTTACGGTGGGTACTTTCTGCTTTTCTCTTCCTGTAAACCCCATAAGCCATAGCCCCCAATACCGGTACGGAAACTATAGCCTTAAGCGCATCACGGCGACCCTGAGAAACCTCTTTTGCTGATGGGGTCTTATCTTCTTTTTGATTGTTAATCTCTTTTTCTTCTTCCTTCATAAAAATAATAATCTACCTACTTTTACGAAATAGTAAGCTGTCAAAACTAATAGCCCTGGAGGCCGGAAACAACATCAATACTGCTACTGTCACCAATAAAATCAGATTCTTATCAACCCATAGATAAGATCCTTCGGCGGGCAGAATATATTCTGCAAATAATAAAGGAGGGTGTGAGAGGTAGTAGAGCAGCAAAAAGATCATGGCTCCTATATAGCCGATATTCGTAAAAAGCCCTAAAACCAACATCAAGCCAACGATTGTCAATCCCCAGATATTGATAAAATTGACGACTTCAAGCGATGCCGGATTTTCTGCAAGCCGCACGAAAAACGACGCAAACATACCTTTTGAATCCATCAGGTAGCCAAATGCCGACCAGTTCGGGGTAAATACCTTTGCCAAACCCTCATATAAAAAATACCATCCTATCAGAACACGTAGAATAAACAGCGCGTATCGTTGTAATTTGCTATAATGTATTGATTGCATCTCTTATCTGACTAAAAATTTTCACCTCATTCCATAATTCAGGTGTAAAAGTAAAACAAATATTTTTGAAAATGAAATTTTATTACAGTAATTGAACAAAATTAGATATTTTATTTCTAAGAAGGAAAAAATTCCGACATTTGTAGCGAATAAAAACAAACAAATCGTTTAACCGATTGTTTTTAAAAATATAAAAATTCTGACCATTAATTTATTGAATATTGAAAAGATGAATCAAAACACCTTTTTAGGCCTAATCGAGCAAAGTATTCGCAATCATTGGGAGATGCCGGCTATGACCGACTTCCAGGGCAAGACTTTTTATTACAAAGATTTTGCCCGCGAGATAGACCAACTGCATGACTATTTTAGAACTGCCGGCATTCAACGAGGTGACAAAATTTCGATATGCGGTAAAAATTCTGCAAGATGGGTTATTTCCTTTTTTGCCACACTCTCCTATGGTGCTGTCGCAGTGAGTATCCTTCATGAATTCGACAAGGCCAGCGTGCAATTCATCGTAGATCATTCCGATTCAAAAATGTTATTTGTCGACGACACCATTTGGAACGAAATCGATGAGAAAACCATACCAAAAGTTGAAACTGTTTTTTCCCTTGAAAACTATTTGTTGCTGAAATCATCTTCCGACGAATTGAAACAGTTCGATGCAGACACGCCGGACTATTTCGATAAAAAATATGGAAAAGGATTTTTCGTGAACGATATTGTTTTCCGTACCGATAAACCGGAAGAGCTGGCCGTAATCAATTACACTTCTGGCACTACCAATAGTCCCAAAGGGGTAATGCTTCCCTACAGGAGCCTTTGGTCAAATACCAGATTCGCAATCGACAACCTGCCATTTATCGAATCGGGAGATAAAATAGTCTGTATGCTACCGATAGCACATGCCTACGGCCTGGCTTTCGAAATACTCAATACCATCTCCCTGGGTTGTCATATTCATTTTCTGGGAAAGACTCCTTCTCCTCAGGTACTACTCGAGATGTTTTCGAAAGTGAAACCCAAATTGGTATTGGCAGTTCCTCTTATCATAGAGAAAATTGTCAACCGGAGTGTACTTCCGAAACTGCAGCAGGGAGCGGCAAAAACCCTTGTCAAAGTCCCCCTGTTAAACAGTGTCGTATATAGTAAGGTACGAGCCTCAATGATCAAGTTCTTCGGCGGAGAGCTGGTTGAAGTGGTAATCGGCGGTGCAGCACTCAACCCCGATGTAGAGAAGTTTTTAAGGAAAATCAGATTCCCTTACACTGTAGGATACGGGATGACCGAATGTGGCCCATTGATCTCTTACGCCTACTGGACTAAGTATAAAGAACGTTCCAGTGGAAAAGTCGTGGACAGGATGGAGGTGAAGATCGATTCGGACGACCCGCAAAATATCGTAGGTGAAATATTGGCCCGCGGTAGTAACGTAATGCTGGGATATTATAAAAACGAAGAGGCTACAAAACAAACCTTTACCGAAGATGGCTGGTTAAAAACCGGAGATTTGGGAACCATAGACAGCGACGATTTCATCTTTATCAAAGGTCGAAATAAAAATATGATACTGGGATCTTCCGGGCAGAACATCTATCCCGAAGAGATTGAAGAGAAGATCAACAGTTCTCCGTATGTAAAAGAATCACTGGCTATCAGTGAAGACCAAAAGATCATCGCCCTGCTCGTACCCGACAAGGATATCCTGAAGGAAAATGGTTTTACAGACCAGGATATGAATACCTTGTTCCAGCAGGTGATTGCAGAGGTAAACAGCCAATTGCCTTCGTACAGTAAGATCACCTCCTTCCGGATTCGGGAAGAAGAGTTCGAAAAAACACCTAAACGAAGTATCCGTCGATTCAAATATGTTTAGATTTAGAATTCAAGATTCAAGATTTAAGATTTTTGGAATTAGACTTTTAGATAAAAAATGCGAGAGCCGGGACATTAAAATCTTGGCTCTCGTTTTATATTTGTAATACGTGGTACTTGCAACTAAATCACTCGACCAGCGAAACATCGATTCTTTAATACTCGTTCCAGCTCTTGATCTCAAGATCTTCCTTATCCAAATTACAGAAAGCAGTGATAAAAGCACTGGCAAGACGGGCATTGGTGATGAGTGGGATATTAAAATCGACCGCGCCACGACGAATGATATATCCGTTGGTAAGCTCCCGTTTCGTGACGTTTTTGGGAATATTGATGATCAGGTCGAACCGCTTGTCAACGATCATCTGCCTGATATTGTTTTCCCCATCTTCGTCCGGCCAGTTCACATCGGTCGCCTTAATGCCGTTCTCCTCCAGGAACTTCTGCGTACCGTGGCTGGCATAGAGATCATAGCCTTTCTCACCCAATAGCTTGCATGCCTCCAGCAGGTCGACTTTCGACTTCATCTCTCCCGAAGAAATCAGGATACCTTTTTGGGGTATTTTGTATCCTACCGAGAGCATCGACTTGAGGATCGCATCCGAGAAATCTTCCCCGATGCATCCCACCTCACCGGTGGAGGACATATCCACACCCAGTACCGGGTCGGTATTCTGCAAACGTGAGAAAGAGAACTGGGATGCTTTTACCCCAATATAGTCCAGGTCGAAGACCGAGCTGTCGGGTTTGCTGAAAGGCGCATCCAACATGATGCGGGTTGCGGTATCAATAAAATTATGTTTCAATACTTTGGAGACAAAGGGGAAAGAGCGGGATGCCCGCAGGTTACACTCAATCACCTTGATCTCGTTATTCTTGGCAAGGTACTGTATATTGAACGGCCCGCTGATATTCAATTCCTTCGCGATTCGCTTGGATATTTTCTTCACTCGACGCATGGTCTCGAAATAGATCTTCTGCGCGGGGAATACCAGAGTAGCATCGCCCGAATGGACACCGGCAAACTCCACATGTTCCGAAATGGCATATTCTACCACTTCTCCCTCACGGGCTACCGCATCGAATTCAATCTCCTTGGCATTCTGCAGGAAAGAGGAGACCACCACAGGGTACTCTTTCGATACATTGGCCGCCATTTTCAGGAAAGCATGCATCTGTTCCTTATCGTAACAAACGTTCATGGCAGCCCCCGAAAGCACATAAGAAGGACGGATCAATACGGGGAAGCCCACTTCGTCGATAAAAGCATCGATCTCTTCGAAGCTGGTCATCTCTTTCCAGCGGGGCTGGTCGATTCCCAATTCATCGAGCATGGAGGAAAACTTATGGCGGTTCTCGGCCCGGTCGATCGACAAGGGAGAGGTTCCCAGGATGGATACATTCTGCCGGTACAACTTCATGGCGAGGTTGTTGGGGATCTGTCCCCCTACCGAAACGATCACCCCTTTTGGATTTTCTATATCGATCACGTCAAGTACACGCTCGAACGACAGTTCATCGAAATAGAGCCGGTCACACATATCGTAATCGGTCGATACCGTCTCGGGGTTATAGTTGATCATTACCGATTCATATCCCAGTTCACGGGCAGTCTGTACGGCGTTGACCGAGCACCAGTCGAACTCCACCGACGAGCCGATGCGATAGGCTCCCGATCCTAATACAATCACCGATTCTTTTTCACTTTTACCGGGTGTAAAAGCTTTATCTGAATCATACGTAAAATATAAATAATTGGTCTTATCCGGATTCTCGGAAGCAACCGTGTTAATGCGGCGTACAATGGGTGTAATCTGTAAAGACTTCCTATAGTTACGTACCCTGATCAGCTCATCCTCTACCGTACTCTGCGGATCTTCTACAAACCGTGCGATCTGGAAATCGGAAAAGCCAAGACGCTTTGCTTCACGAAGCACATCTTCGGGTAGCTCGTCGATTTTGTTATAAGCTGCAAGTACCTTTGAGTAGTTATAAATATTTTCCAGCCTCTCCAGGAACCACGGATCGATTTTAGTCAATTCCTCAATTTGTTGCACTGAATATCCTTTTTCAAAAGCATCCGCAATAGCGAAGATACGCATATCGGTCGGCTTTGAGAGAGCATCCTCCACATTATCGAAGGTCATCTCCCTGTTTCCCACGAAGCCATGCATCCCCTGCCCGATCATACGTAATCCCTTTTGGATGATCTCTTCGAACGATTGTCCGATGGACATGATCTCACCGACCGATTTCATGGAGGAGCCGATCTCGTGGCTGACGCCGTAGAATTTATTGAGGTCCCAACGGGGGATCTTCACGATCATATAGTCTACCTTTGGAGCTACATAGGCGGAGTTGGGCGTTCCCATCTCCCCTATCTGGTCGAGCGTATACCCCAAAGCCAGTTTTGCCGCCACAAAAGCCAGAGGATATCCCGATGCTTTGGAAGCGAGGGCAGATGAGCGGCTCAGACGGGCATTGATCTCGATAATACGGTAATCGTTGGTTTCCGCATTGAAAGCATACTGGATATTGCATTCTCCCACGATGCCGATATGGCGTACCACACGCTGTGCGATATCTTCGAGCATGGCAATCTGCTCTTTGCTGAGTGTGATGATGGGCGCCACCACAATGCTTTCACCGGTATGGATACCCAGTGGGTCGAAGTTTTCCATCGGTACGACCGTGAAGCAGTGGTCGTTCTTGTCGCGGATCACTTCAAACTCAATCTCTTTCCACCCTTTCAGGCTTTCCTCTACCAGTATCTGGCTGGAGAAAGAGAGGGCACTCTTGCATAGCTCTACAAACTCCTCCTGATTCGTGCAGATACCCGAACCTTGTCCGCCTAATGCATATGCCGAACGCACCATAATAGGAAATCCCATCTCACGTGCTGTAGCCAAAGCATCTTCCAGGTTTTCTACCGCTCTCGATGCAGGTGTTTTGGCATCGATCTCATCTAATTTCTTCACAAACAAATCCCTGTCCTCTGTGATCATGATCGCCTCTACCGACGTTCCCAATACACGTACGCCATATTTATCGAGTATTCCGCTTTGGTATAGTTCGGCGCCACAGTTCAGTGCCGTCTGCCCGCCAAAAGCCAGGAGGATACCATCCGGTTGCTCTTTCCGGATTACCTTCTCTACGAAATAGGGAGTGATTGGCAGGAAATAAACCCTGTCAGCCACGCCTTCAGAAGTTTGGATAGTGGCAATATTGGGGTTAATCAATACCGTCTCTATTCCCTCTTCACGCATTGCTTTCAAAGCCTGCGAACCGGAATAATCAAATTCTCCCGCTTGTCCGATCTTCAGGGCGCCGGAACCCAATAAAATAACTTTTTTAATTGATTTGTCCATGAATTGAATTATATGATTTTTTTGATTGAATCAGATTGATGGAAATTGAACCAGATTGATAGAGATTGAATGAGATTGATGTAATGAGTGGTTCATTTGAGTTTACTAAAAGCGAATTTACACATTCATTGTCAATTATCAATTATCAATTGTCAATTAATTATACTCTCCCCAATGTTTGATTTCTATTTTATCCTGCGACATCCTGCAGAAGGCTTTGATAAAAGCACTTGCCAGGCGGGCATTGGTGATAAGCGGGATATTGTAATCTATGGCCCCGCGACGGATCTTATATCCGTTTGTCAACTCCCTCTCGGTAAGGTTTTTAGGAATATTGATGATCAGATCGAATTTCCTTTCGGCAATCATCTCATCCACCTTCAGTTCCGCTCCTTTCTCATCGGGCCAGGCCACATAATGACTTTTGACACCGTTCTCCTCCAGAAATTTCTGCGTCCCACCGGTAGCATACAGGTTGTAACCGTGTTGTTGCAAAAGACGGCAGGCATCCAGCAAGTCGACTTTCGAGCGGGATCCTCCTGAAGAAACCATGATATTTTTCTCCGGAATACGGTAGCCTACTGCCAGCATAGAAGTAAGTAACGCATCATCAAAATGGGTTCCGATAGCTCCTACTTCTCCCGTGGAAGCCATATCCACTCCCAATACGGGGTCAGCTTTCTGTAGCCGGGTAAAAGAGAACTGGGGTGCTTTGATACCCACATAATCGAGTTCGAACGCCGATTTTTCCGGTTTCTCCACCGGAATATCAAGCATCACTTTCGTTGCGAGTTCTATAAAGTTAATTTTCAATACCTTGGATACAAATGGAAATGATCTTGACGCCCTCAGGTTACACTCGATCACCTTGATGGCGTTATCCTTGGCCAGAAACTGAATATTGAACGGTCCGGTAATTTGCAGGGCTCGTGCAATCTCCCGCGTGATCTGTTTAATTCTCCTTACCGTTTGCACATAAATTTTCTGCGGCGGGAACTGAATGGTGGCATCGCCGGAGTGTACACCTGCAAATTCCACATGTTCGGAGATGGCATAGACGATCAGTTCGCCGTTGCGTGCTACCGCGTCCATCTCTATCTCCTTGGCATTTTCGACAAACTCCGATACTACCACCGGGTATTTGGCCGATACTTCAGTTGCCAGCGTAAGGAAATGCTCCAGTTCCTTTTCGTTGGAACAAACATTCATGGCTGCCCCCGAAAGGACATAGGAAGGGCGTACCAGCAGAGGGAATCCCACTTCTTCGGCAAATTGATGGATATCACTGAGGGTGGTGAGCTCTTTCCAGCGCGGCTGGTCGATGCCCAACCGGTCGAGCATGGAAGAGAACTTGTGCCGGTCTTCTGCATTGTCGATACTTTTGGCACCCGTACCCAGAATATTCACACCCGACTGATCCAATCTTACTGCCAGGTTATTGGGGATCTGTCCTCCCACGGAGAGGATGACACCATGTGGATTCTCCAGTTCGATGATATCCATTACCCGCTCGTATGACAACTCATCGAAGTAAAGCCGGTCGCACATATCATAATCGGTCGACACCGTTTCGGGATTGTAGTTGATCATCACGGAGCGGAACCCTTCCTTACGGACTGTGTTCAACGCATTGACCGAGCACCAGTCGAATTCCACCGATGAGCCGATACGATAAGCACCCGACCCAAGCACGATGACCGAGCGGTGATCCCCCAGATAATGTACATCATTTTCCGATCCGTTATAAGTGAGATAGAGGTAATTAGTCTGGGCGGGATATTCCGCGGCAAGTGTATCTATCTGTTTCACAAATGGCAGGATACCCAGTTTTTTCCGGTATTCACGTATTTGAATGAAATCATCTTCTTTCATTTTTTCCTTCCGGATAGCCCGTGCCACCTGAAAATCGGAAAATCCCTGTTGTTTGGCTGTTTTCAGTATCTCATCGAACCCGGGATTATTTTCTTTTCCAGGATCAATTGATTCGTCCGTATAATTTTCCAATGTTTCCGCAGTCTTTACGATATTATACAGTTTCTGCAGGAACCAGCGGTCTATTTTTGTCAGGTCATGAATCTGGTCGATAGTATATCCTTTCCTGAATGCTTTGCTGATGACGAAGATGCGCTGGTCGGTCGGCTCCCGGAGCGCTTTGTCTATATCGTCGATCTTCAATTCTTTGTTCTCCACAAAGCCATGCATTCCTAAACCGGTCATCCGAAGTCCTTTTTGTATGGCTTCTTCAAAGGTACGGCCGATCGCCATGATCTCACCGACCGATTTCATAGAGGAACCGATCTCTTTGGAAACTCCGCTGAATTTTCCCAGATCCCAGCGGGGTATTTTCACGACGATATAATCGAGTGCCGGTTCAAAAAAGGCACTGGTCGAACGGGTCACCGAGTTCTTCAGGTCGAACAGGCCGTATCCTAAAGCGAGTTTGGCCGCTACGAATGCCAACGGGTAACCGGTCGCCTTGGATGCCAGTGCCGATGAACGGCTCAGGCGGGCATTGACCTCGATCACCCGGTAATCTTCCGAGGCAGGGTCGAAAGCGTACTGCACGTTACATTCTCCCACGATACCGATATGACGGACAATCCTGATCGAGAGTTCCCTTAACTTGTGATACTCGGAATTGGTCAGCGTTTGCGAGGGAGCCACCACAATACTCTCGCCGGTATGTATGCCGAGCGGGTCAAAGTTCTCCATGTTACAGACGGTGATACAGTTATCGTATCGGTCACGCACCACTTCATATTCGACCTCTTTCCACCCTTTAAGGGATTTCTCCACCAGAAGTTGGTCGGAGTAGTTGAATGCTTTGGAGGCCAGCGATTTCAGTTCTTCTTCATCGTTACAGAAACCCGAACCCAGTCCCCCGAGCGCATAAGCGGCACGGACGATAATGGGATAACCCAGTCGGTTTGCAGCCTGTAAAGCATCTTTGGTTGTGGAGACAGCATAGCTTTGGATAGTTTTCACGTTGATCTGGTCGAGTTTTTTCACGAACAGATCGCGGTCTTCGGTATCCATGATCGACTGTACCGGTGTTCCCAGCACAGCGACATTATATTTTTCAAGCGTGCCTGCAGTATATAACTGTACACCACAGTTCAGCGCGGTCTGTCCACCGAAAGCCAGCAGGATACCATCGGGCCGTTCTTTTTCGATCACCTTCTCTACAAAATAAGGCGTTACCGGCAGGAAATATATCTTATCGGCTGATCCTTCCGAAGTCTGCACTGTGGCTATATTCGGATTGATCAGGATGGTCTCTACACCCTCTTCCCGCAATGCTTTCAGTGCCTGTGAACCGGAGTAGTCGAATTCACCCGCCTCACCGATCTTAAGTGCGCCGGACCCAAGGATAAGCGCTTTTTTCACTTTTATCTTGTCTTCCCCGGAAGCAGGTGCCATATCTTGTGTAAATAAATTATTGTTCATTATTATTGCAGAAGTTAGAATTGAGAACTAAGAACTGAGAATTTGGAAGTCGGAAGTGAAGAAGTTCAAGAAGTGAAGAAGTCTTGGCTCCTGACTCCTGGTTCTTGATTTTAATATTCACATCTCGCTTCACGACAATCAGCATATAAAATTGGTAATTAGTAATTTGTAATTTCCAAACGATCAAAGCATCTTCACAAACTCTTCAAAGAAAAAGCGGGTATCGGTCGGTCCGCCAGTCGCCTCAGGATGGAACTGCACCGAATAGAAAGGTTTCGTTTTATGCCGGATTCCTTCGTTGGTACCATCATTCATATTCACGAACCAGGGTTCCCACCCAGCACCCAACTGCGATTCGTCCACTGCATAGCCATGGTTCTGGGAAGTAATATAACAACGGCTACTCCCCACCTTTTGTACCGGTTGGTTATGACTGCGGTGCCCGTATTTCAGTTTGTAGATATTGGCTCCGGCCGCTTTCGACAGCAGTTGGTTCCCCATGCAGATCCCGAAGATAGGCTTCTCTTTCTTCATTGCTTCACGGATATGGGCGACGGTGATTCCGCAATGATCGGGGTTTCCCGGGCCGTTGGAGATCATCACTCCATCGTAGTCGATCCTGTTGAAATCGTAGTCCCATGGAACACGGATCAAACGAACTCCCTGCTTAACCAGTTCCCGTACGATATTCAGTTTGGCACCGCAATCGATCAGGACTACCTTCTTTTCACCCTGCCCATATTCGATCACTTCACTGCAGCTGACTTTGGCTACAAGGTTTTCAGTTTCGGGATCGTAGAAATCCACTTCACCATCTTCCTCATATACTATCTTCCCCAGCATGGATCCTTTTTCCCGGAGGATCTTTGTAAGCAGACGGGTATCGACTCCGCAGATACCGGGCACCCCTTCTTCCTTAAGCCAGTCGCCCAGACTTTTCACCGCATTCCAGTGAGAATGTTCCCGGGAGTAATCCTGCACGATCAAACCACAGGCATGGATATGCTCAGACTCAAAAAAATCGGAAATTCCGTCTGTTTCGCTGTGAGCGGGAACTCCGTAATTTCCGATTATAGGATATGTGAGTGTTAAAATTTGTCCTTCGTAGGAGGGGTCTGTCAGGCTCTCGGGGTAACCGACCATTGCCGTGTTGAAAACTACCTCTCCCGATGTTGCCTTTTCGGCTCCAAAAGATTGCCCATGAAAAAACATCCCGTTTTCAAGGATCAATCGCACCGGTTTGTATCTGTGCATAGTGCGTTACATTATTTGTAGAGTTGATAATTGTATGATATTAGGACACAAAGTTAGAAAAATTCCGGAAATAATGCAACTAATTTTTCAAATCCTCTTTCATTTTATCCGAATTGTGAAATTATTCACAGTATTCTTGTTAACCACATCGCCACATAATTATACACCTGACCGCTTGGTGGAAGCAGGTTACCCATTAAGGGGAGCAAGAGACCACCGCGTTTATCTTATTTAGCAGCGATAAAATTGAACACTCCTTGTTTGTAAGTCCTTCCGATGGGTATCTCCCGATTCGCTACCATAAGCCGGTTTCTGTTGAGGAACTCAATTTTGTTTTTCTGTACTATAAAAGAACGATGCACTCTGATAAATAAATGGGCAGGAAGTACCTTTTCCATATTTTTCATCGACTCCAGGGTGATATATGGCCGACTCTGATTTCCGGTGTAAATCTTTATATAATCCCTTAGACCTTCGATATAAAGGATATCCTTAAAAGGGATGGGAATGATCTGCTGGTCTGATTTCACGAAAATCGCGTCTGTTTCAAGAATATTTTTCTGTATAGGAACATTTTTCGTTACAGCTTCAAACCAGTCTTGTGCTTTTTTGCACGTTACCAGGAATTCGTCGAAAGAGACCGGTTTTAACAAATAGTCGAAGGCATTTACGCGATATCCCTCCAATGCATACTCTTTAAAAGCCGTAATAAAGATGATCTTTGTGTCAGGCGGCACCAGACGGGCTAATTCCATACCGTTGATATGCGGCATTTGGATATCCAGAAAAATCAAATCTACCTTTTTGTTTACAAGGTCTTGCATCGCCAAAGCGGGATTATTGTATTTTCCCGTTAATAAAAGGCCGGGGGTATCCTGTATATACGATTCCAAAAGGCTCAATGCCAACGGCTCATCGTCAATAATCCAGCAGGTCAGTACTTTATTCATTATTCTTCTTTTTTCAGGTTTCGATGATCAATACAGTTGAATAGATATTATTCTCAATTTCTTTATGCCACATATAGCGGTAAGGATAAATCAGTTCCAGTCTCTTCTTCACTTGTTGCAACCCGATACCGCTACCGCTTTTATCCGACTCGTCCTTCGGGAAATGACTATTGCGGCACAAGAATTCGATCTTCCTGTCTTCCTTTTCCGTCAAAGAAATATCGATAAATGAATACTCATCACTACTCACCCCGTGTTTAAAAGCATTTTCTATCAACGAGATAAAAATAAGCGGAGCAATCATCACCTGACTATTTTCCCTGATATCGAATTTTACGCTGAGGTTGGTATTGGCGGGCAAACGCAGACGCATCAGATCAATATAGTTACCGATAAAATTCACCTCTTCTTTCAATGGCACATACATCTTATTATTCTCATATAACACATATTGCAATAACCGGCTTAAATCCATAATAGCCGGTTTCACTTTCGGCGAATTGAGTTGTGCCAGCGCATAGATATTATTCAGCGTATTGAGCAGAAAATGCGGATTTATCTGATTCTTCAAGTTTTTCAATTCGGCTTCTATCATCGCCTGCTGCATTTCTTTCTGCATGGCCTCTATTTTGGTCCATCGGCTGCTCATTTTGATAGCCGTACTCAAAACGACCACCAATGTCAGTAAAATTACATCCCGAAGTATGAAAATCACAATCGGCACCCATCTGTTTTTTTCCGGAGGAGGAGGCCCTTCCGGGGGCTTTCCCCCGCCAAAAGGAGGCATATTACCCTGTACATTCAATGTGAAAGAAAATTCATGCCAAAGATGAATGAGTAAAGCTGTTCCCAAAATCAATAGGATATTGATAATAAAAAATTCGTTCTTCCTGTTTTCAAATAAGAGACGATCGATAAAATAGAAGTAATTACTATAAAACACGATCATAAAACAAACCGGAACAGGAAGAAACAAGAGAAAATTTACCCAGGAAAAATCTCCCCGGCTCATGAAAAACAATGGCAGTCCAAAGATTATGCTCCATGCTGCAATGTGGATAAAGATATTGTCAGCCAATTTTGTATAAGGCAACCAATACTGAACTTTATCAGGTGTTATTTTCAATTTTGACTTACCTCCCGGTGCATCTGTTTTTTTCTGATCCATCTTCTCTGATTTTTAACAGTTCCTTATTCATATCGTATTGCTTCGATAGGATCGAGCTTTGCAGCTTTCTTTGCCGGATACCATCCAAAGAAAATACCGGTTATCGAGCAAACACCGAATGAGAGCAATACGCTCCATGATTGAATGAATACCGGCCACGAAGCAGCCCATTTTACTACAAATGTAGCACCCACACCCACAAAAATACCAATAATTCCTCCAATTACACTAATCAGAATCGCTTCTATAAGGAATTGCATCAATACATCTTTTCCCCGGGCTCCCACACTCATTCTCAATCCGATTTCACGGGTACGTTCGGTGACGGAGACATACATGATATTCATAATTCCTATACCGCCTACTACCAGGCTGATGCCGGCTACGCAGGCCAAAAGGATCGTCATCAGATCGGAAGTAGTCGTGAGCATTGAACTTAATTCTTCCTGTGAACGTATCTCGAAATCATAATTGTCGGGATCCGATATACCGTGATTCTCTGCCAGGATTGCCATGATGCTTTCAACAGCATCTGGCGTCGCTTCTTCCGAAACAGCAGAACAATAGATTCCCTGCAAATAGTTGATCGCTAAGATTCTTTTTTGCACGGCGGTATAGGGAGCCAGTACGATATCATCCTGATCCATTCCCATTGTATTATATCCTTTGCTTTCCAGCACTCCGGTCACTTCGAAAGGGATCGTGTTGAAACGAATGACCTTGCCGATGGGATCTTCGCCTTTTGTGAATAAATTATCGACAATAGTTTTCCCGATGATGCAGACTTTATTGTTCGTCTCCACATCTTCCTGAGTGAACATGGAGCCGGATTGAATTTTCAACTGGCGGATAATCAGGTATTCAGGACTTACGCCGTTGATACTGCTCGGATAATTCTGATTCTGATAAATGAACTGTCCGCTACTGCTTACATTCGGGGAGACTGCTGAAACATATTCAGCTTTATCCCTTATGTCGAAATAGTCTCTGTTTTTCAGTGTTTCCAGACTGGACATACTAATGCGTGCCCCACCCTCGCCACGTTCGGAATAAGGATGTATCATGATCATATTCGATCCCATCTCCGATATCTGCTTCCGTATGCTTCGCTTGGAGCCTTCTCCTATCGCTAACATGGTAATGACCGAGGCTACGCCGATAATAATACCGAGCATAGTCAGCAACGCCCGGACTTTGTTTCGGGACAGTGCTACCAGCGCTATTTTAAATAAATTCTCTGCATTCATTTGATTTTTCTATTCTTTATGGTGTATCTAACCAATTATCAAATCAGTAAATCATCACGACCTGTCCCGACTTGTCGGGATCAACTTACACCTCTTCTTTGGGCAATTTCTCATAAGCTTCGGCAGCCGACAAGATGTGTTGATTATACGTATCTTCAATGATCCGCCCGTCTTTCAATACGATATTGCGGGTGCTGTAGCGGGCTATATCCTCGTTATGGGTTACGAAAATAATGGTTCTTTCTTCCTGATTCAGTTGCTGGAGCAATTTCAGGATACTGAACGATGTGCGCGTATCCAGGTTTCCGGTCGCTTCGTCGGCGAGGATCACTGCCGGATCATTCACCAATGCCCGGGCTATGGCAACACGTTGCATCTGTCCGCCACTCATCTGGTTACTCTTATGCAACAGGCGATCGCCAAGCTCCACCCTCTCCAGCGCATCGATAGCTTTCTGCCGGCGCAAGGATGAGGAAATGCCGGGATTATACATCAGCGGAAGTTCCACGTTTTCCACAGCCGTGGTATTAGCCAACAGGTTATAACTCTGGAAAACAAATCCTATCTTGGTATTCCTGATCCTGGCGCGCTGGTCTTTGTTCATTTTCTGTACCGAGATGCCGTCGAGCAGGTAAGAACCTTCGGTAGGGGTATCCAGACAACCCAGAATATTCAGCAGGGTACTTTTCCCGCTTCCCGATTTCCCCATGATGGTAACGAATTCACCTTCCTTGATACTGAACGTTACACTACGTAAGGCATGGACGGTTTCCGCACCTACAATGAAATCGCGACGGATATCCGATATGTCGATGATAACAGGATTATTGTTCATTTTTTCAACTTTTGGAATCATTCGTATTCTGGTTACCTTCTTCCACCTCCGCCTCCACGACGTGGCGGTTGCGCCATGAAAGGACTGGATTCGTTTCCACTATCCGGTGGGGTTGTAAGCTTGCGTGCCTGGGTATTCTTTCCTGTAATCACTTTTTCACCTTCGGTCAGGCCCGATATTACTTCGGTATACATATTATTGCTATTGCCTGTTTTTATCTGTCGGCGGACCGGGAAATTATTCTCATCAAGCACCCATACAACCGTATCTTTTTCGCTAATCATCTCATTTCCGGGATTGAAATTAACGGCCTGGGACGGAACGGCAAGTGCATCCGGTTTATCCAGTGTATAGATCGTACAGGTAGCCGTCATGCCCGGTTTCAGCTTCAGTCCACCGTTAGGCGCCTCCACCACGACTTCATAAGTAACGACATTATTGGTAGTCGTAGGTGATAGTCTAACCTGGGTAGTTGTGCCGGTAAACTCTTCATAGGGAAAAGCATCCACGGTGAACATCACCCGTTGTCCGATGGCGATATCACCCATATCCGCTTCATCCACTTCCGCTATTACACGCATCTTGGTAAGATCATTTGCTATAGTGAATAGTGTCGGCGTTTCGAAACTGGCAGCAACGGTCTGGCCTTCTTCTACCTCACGGCTTAAAACAACACCGTCGATGGGAGAATATATTTTCGCGTATCCCAGATTCGTTTCGGCTGTCTGATAGCTGCTTACGCTCACATTATAATCATTCCGGGCTTTTTGATAAGAATATAGCGCCTCTTCGTAATCCGAACTGCTTATCAGTTGTTTTTCATACAATACCTTAAAACGCCCATAATTCTTCTCCTTGTATTCCAGCTCGCTTTTGGCTGTGGCCATCGAACTCCTTGCTGATGATAATGTTGCCAGCAAAACTGTCTGGTCGAGTTCGGCAAGCAATTCACCTTGTGAAACTATGCTATTGTAATCGACATAAATTTTATCGACTCTCCCGCTTACCTGTGTTCCCACATCAATTTTCGTGATAGGTTCCAGTGTTCCGGTACATGTCACCATATTGGATATATCTTGTCTTTCCACACTCCCTGTAAGCCATTCTATTTTATCATTTTCTCATGTTTCGCACTTCCCTCAAACAATTGACAAAGAAATAGAAGGGAAATGCGT
>NZ_JAXQGC010000025.1:0-6719 GCF_034331125.1 Proteiniphilum sp. | reverse complement strand
CTGAATGATATAAAAATAAAACCGGCAAATATTGAGTTTTTGTCGGTTAATAGTGTAAAATAATGAATCTATAGCATAGTACGGCATCATGGTTTTGCCGTACATGCTTTTAATTATATGATTATGAATAAAATGAAGCTGTTTTTTTTGTCGGTACTTGCGCTTGCTATAGTGTGCTGCAGTAGTAAAGACAACGAAATTGAAGCAAGCGGGAGCGTTACTTGTTCTCCCACCCAAATTTATGCAGGTTATAGTAAGGAGACTTCGACTATTGATGTTACGGCTGACCGCGAGTGGGCCGCCTATAGTAACGAAGATTGGATTACCTGCAGTCCTACGGGTTCCGTCAATACTACCGGGACGATAACGGTAACCATTGCTGCCAACACGAGTACTTCAGCGCGTGAAGGTGCGGTTGTCGTTAAAGCGGGAACCCGACGGGTCAGTATTCCGGTAGAACAGGAAGGCAAACCGGTGCCCAATGTCGAGGCTCCGGAAGGTTATACCCTGGTGTGGAACGACGAGTTTGACGAAGGCGATCGCCCCAATGCCTCCGAATGGTGGTACGAAACCGGTGGCGGAGGCTGGGGAAATGGAGAACTGCAGCACTATGTCAGCGGTGATAAAGATGGAGAGCAATTGGCTGTCGTAAAAAACGGTATTCTCACTATCACTGCAAAAAAAATAGACGGAACGGTTTATTCCATCCGTATGAATACGGATAAAAGCTGGATATACGGCTATTTTGAGGCGCGCCTGAAATTACCGGTTGGGAGAGGTACTTGGCCCGCCTTCTGGATGATGCCGAAAAATTTTACTGCTTGGCCCGATGACGGTGAGATCGATATTATGGAATATGTGGGTTATGATCCAAATGTCGTGCATTCTACCGTGCATACCAAAGCATACAATCACACGAATCAAACACAGAAAGGTGCATCCAGAACCATTCAGAATGCTTCAACCGAATTCCATGTCTATGCTACTGAATGGACTCCCGATTATATCAAAGGGTTTGTCGATGGAGTTGAATATTTCCATTTTCCCAATGATAAGGCAGGGAACAAGGATACGTGGCCTTTTTTCAATCCATTCTATCTGAAGCTTAATCTGGCCTGGGGCGGATCCTGGGGGGGCGCCCAAGGGGTAGATGAATCGGCATTGCCTGCCTCCTATGAAATTGATTACGTAAGAGTATATCAGAAAAAGTGAATTTTCTTAGGAACGAGGGCAGAAGAAAAACTTGTTTTGATTATGCCGAGTGACGATAGAAAATCTATATAGTGAAAAACTAAAAACTAAAAGTGAAAAGTGAAAAATTTAGGATGTTTGATTTGGGAATTGGGATTTCGGATTTGGGAGTTTAGTACAAGACTCTGAACTTCTCCACTTCTTGGACTTCTTCACTTCAGACTTCTAATTTCAATGTAACATCAAATGAAAAAAATCAGTTTTTTTATCCTAACGGTACTTCTGCTGGGTGCCTGTAACGGGGGAAATAAAAAAGCATCCGGCTTGGGTTTGGATGCCGGTATCGAAAAACGGATCGACAGTGTCATGGCGCAGATGACCCTCGAGGAGAAAGTAGGCCAGATGGCACAATTCACTGTCGATGTGATCGGAAAAGGAGGAAATCTCTATTTCAGTGATGAGCCTTTCGAAATCGATCCTGCTATGCTGGATACGGTGATTGGTAAATACAAGGTGGGTTCCATCCTGAATACCGCCAACAACCGGGCACGTACCACAGAGGTGTGGGAGAAAACGGTCCGTACCATACAGGAGAGAGCGTTGGCTGAGACAGGTATACCGGTGCTCTATGGCATTGATGCTATTCACGGGACTACTTATACCGCCGGTGCTACCTTCTTCCCGCAAGGTGTTGGGATGGCTGCCACCTTTAACACCCATCTAATGAAAGAGGGTTCCCGTATTACGGCTTATGAGACCCGCGCCAGCAATATTCCCTGGACTTTCGCTCCTACTATGGACCTGGGAAGAGACGCCCGCTGGTCGCGTCAATGGGAGAGCTACGGTGAAGACGCCTATCTCAATGCCCGGATGGGAGTGGCCTCCACACTCGGGTTTCAGGGTAATGACCGCAACAATGTAGGGAGCCACCATATTGCCGCCTGTGTAAAGCATTATATGGGTTATGGAGTACCTGTCTCGGGTAAAGACCGTACACCGGCTCTTATCTCAGAAAGTGAATTGCGTGAGAAATATTTTGAACCCTTTCGGGCCTCTATAGTAGAAGGCGGGGCACTTTCGCTGATGGTTAATTCGGGTATCATCAATGGCGTGTCCACCCATGCCGATTATCGGCTACTGACTGAATGGGTGAAAGAAGAGCTCGCGTTTGACGGGGTAATCGTGACCGACTGGGCCGATGTACAGAATCTGCTCTCGCGGGACAGGATCGCCACAGATTATAAAGAGGCAGTGAAAACGGCCATCAATGCCGGTATTGACCTGGTGATGGAGCCGTATAATCTTGCCTTTTGTCCTACTTTAGTAGAACTGATAGAAGAAGGTGAGATACCCATGGAGCGGATTGACGATGCAGTACGTAGGGTATTGCGGATGAAATTTCGTCTGGGGCTCTTTGAGCATCCTTACTGGTCACGTTCTGAATATCCCGACTTTGGGAGCAGTGAGAGTGAAGCGGTAGCAAAAGCGGCCGCTGATGAGTCGATCACCCTGTTGAAAAATGAAAACAACATCCTGCCGTTACCGTCCAATGTCCGTATTTTAGTGACAGGCCCTAATGCGCACTCTATGCGTACCCTCAACGGTGGATGGAGTTATTCATGGCAGGGAGAAAAAACCGAAGAGTTTGCTCAAGAATACAACACTATCTACGAAGCCTTGCAAAATAAATTCGGCGCTGCGAACGTGAGATATGAGCCGGGAGTTACCTATAAGATGGATGGCCAGTATTACGAAGAAAATTCGCCTGAGATTGGAAAAGCGGTAGCTGCCGCGGCAGGGGTCGATTATATTGTGTTGTGTGTAGGAGAGAACTCCTATTGTGAAACACCGGGTAACCTGGATGAATTGGCGCTGTCAGAGAATCAGACAGCCCTTGCATTGGCGCTCCAAAAGACAGGAAAACCGGTCATACTGGTATTAAATGAAGGACGCCCACGACTGATCCGTAAGATTGAACCGGATTCCAAAGCGGTACTTCAGCTTTATCTCCCGGGTAATTTCGGGGGAGATGCACTGGCCGATATTCTTACGGGAGATGTCAATCCAAGTGGAAAACTGCCTTATACCTACCCGAGATTCGAGCATGGGTTGATCACCTACGATCATAAGCCAAGCCAGAATATAGACGGTAAAATGGAAGGCGCTTACGATTACGGAGCGCAGACGTCGGTACAGTATCCGTTCGGATTCGGACTGAGTTATACTACATTTGAGTATACCAATTTATCAGTGGACAAGAAAGATTTCGTGTCGGGTGATCTGCTGACGGTGACCGTGGATGTAAAGAACAGTGGAGCGTTGGCAGGAAAAGAGGCAGTACTGCTCTTCAGCAGCGATATGGTAGCCTCCCTTTCGCCCGATGTACGCCGTCTGCGTGCATTTGAAAAGATAACACTCGAACCGGGTGAGACCAAAACCGTTACACTGCAACTGGCAGCCGACGACCTTGCCTTTGTAAATGAAAAAGGAGAGTGGACGCTGGAAGCAGGCGAGTTCAAACTACAGGCGGGCGACCAGATTGCCATGATCCGGTGCACGGAAACCCGGGGTTGGGATAGGCCGAATAAGTAAAGTATAGATATTTAATTTAATGTGATAATGTACCAATATGCCAATGTAATTATTGGTGAGTGTCCTGCCCGGATTACTTGTAACAAATCCTAAAAGGATGATGCAGGTTCCTATAACAAAAATCGTCGGATACGACTCTCTCATTCCGGCGATTTTTGTTATTTTGAAGGAAGCCAAAAAATCAGAATGAGTAGTTATAAGGTTACAGTTTCCTGATTAAATATTTTTTTGCATCTTTGCAAAAAGTCCGTGAAGAAAAATAAAATTCAGGATACTTATTTTGTAGCAGATGGCAGAGAGTGCAGTATTGGAGAACCTGTTCAGGAGAATTGCCTTTCAAGACGATCAGGAAGCGTTTAAAGAGTTGTTTTTCGACTTCTATCCTGCCCTCTGTGTCTTTGCACAACGTTACATCTCTTCGCCGGAAGCGTGTGAAGATATTGTTCAGGATACTTTCTTTCATTTATGGAAAAACCGGAAAAAGATCGAAATCACCTCCTCTTTTAAGAATTTGCTCATCACCAGTGTAAAGAATAATTGTACGGATTATCTCCGTAAACAGTCTGTGCGACAGTATTATGCGGAGAAGCAGGCCGTTTCCGCCACCACCGATACCCCCGAAGTGATTTATACCATTGGAGAACTGGAACAAATGCTTCATACTGCCTTGAAGCAGCTACCCGAAAACGTGAGGAGAGCCTTTGAACTGAGCCGGTTTGAGAATATGACTTATCATCAGATAGCGGAGGAGATGTCCGTCTCTCCTAAAACGGTAGAAGCTTATATCAGCAAGGCGCTAAGCGTATTAAGAGCCGAACTGAAGGATTATCTCCCATTGGTATTGCTCACATGCAGCATTACTTAGATTTAAAACACTGCATTATAAAAAGGCCTTTTTCTGTTGTTGAACATCGCTTGCATTATGCAAAAAAGCATTATGCAAAGAAGCATAATATGATTAAGTTTTGCGTGTGAAAAAACGTTTATCTCTAATTATTATTGTATTTTTGCATTGAGGCGTCATTATTCACCC
Source organism: Proteiniphilum sp. (assembly GCF_034331125.1). Classification (NCBI taxonomy): domain Bacteria; kingdom Pseudomonadati; phylum Bacteroidota; class Bacteroidia; order Bacteroidales; family Dysgonomonadaceae; genus Proteiniphilum; species Proteiniphilum sp. Next base: position 1,903 of record NZ_JAXQGC010000025.1, on the reverse strand, counting down.
CTGTATGGTAATTGATTATGAAGAAGAAGGAGAAACAGTCCCCGCAAATACTTTCCCCGGAAAACTATATTCGCCAAAGAGCCCGTAATCTTCCTATATACAAGTGCTTTGTCAATGAAGACTGGGAGGATGCGGGTATTGCGCACGTGACCATTGCCCGTAAGCATATCAACGGAAATATAACCTACTGTTCATATCTTGTCGACCTGAAATGTCTTGGAATAAAGGACACATTATACGAATTTAATATTCCGGAGTATGAATTTGACGAATATAAGCGTAAATTAGATACGGGCCTTAATATGGTTGAAAGCGATTACGGTTTGGTTCATAACATTATACATGCCGGGTGGGAATATGCTGAAGATATCGGTTTTGAACCCCATAAGGATTTTCTATCCACTACTCAATATATGCTTGAAGAAGATAGCGACGATATACCCTTGATTGAAATAGCGTGTGGAGGTGAAAATGGAAAACCGCTTTTCGTACAAGGCCCCTTAGAAGATGATACAATAGCCAACACTATTATCAATAGCCTGAAAAAGAGACTGGGAGCAGGTCATTTTGATTATCTCTTAGGGGGTAATAATCCAATGTTTGACGAGTCTTATGACGACTGGGATGATGAAGACGACTGGGATGACCTGGACATTTTCCACGAAGAATATATCGATAACAGTTATAGTGGAAATGCAGCGATTTTCCTGAAATTAACCCAACATTTAGATGATGATGAGTTTGGCGATGACCGGGGCGATGAGGACCCGGATGACGATGAGAGTTTCAAAAGAATAGAAGCGTTGACCGATATATTGTATGATGATCTTGTCGATTTTGAGGATGTAAACAGATGGATTACGAAATGGAGGAAAGAAGCGCGTGATTATACCATCACGAATGCCGCTTGCTACCAGATGATGGGTTTGCAAAATAAAGATGAGATCGCTTATGAAGACTTGTCTTATTTGACTAAAGAGATTGAAGATGCAAAGTTGCAAAAATATGTGCGTGAGAAGTGGGGTGAACTCCCATATGTCACGTTTCTCGAGTTACAAGGTCTGAATGATCCTACGGAAAAAAAAGCCAGAATAGCCCAGGCTCTTGATCAATATCCCGATTACGCCCTTTTAAAATTGGAAGATAAGACAGCTAAAATTCAGGATAAAAAGCTGAAGAAAACGGAACTTTCATTCAAATCTTTATTTGGGGACAGAAAGGAGATCACCCCGTACGAATATGTAAAATGGCAAGTTGTGATGCTTCACTATTTTGCGTCAACCTATGATCTGGCAGGTATAGAGAGTTTGTTCCTGTTCAATGATCCCGAAATCCATACTGAACATCACCAGATCAATATGTTCCTCTCTGTATTATATGCTACAAGAATTTCCGTGTTGAGGATGTTCCTTTTGGAACCCTAATGCCATAAAAAATAAGGAGATAACTTCTTAGAGAAATTGTGCGATCATGTAGTCATTACTTATATAGCGTACTAACAGAATAGTTTCTCAAAATTAAAAAAACGTTTTTAACATAGGGTATTTCCTTTCTCATACGTCAAGTAAATATAAAAAGGGATAAAAAGACTTTATCAAAGTTGCCCTTTGATGTTATTTGTTGTATGAAACGCGCATGATAATCATTATCACTAAAGTTAGACTTTTTCAATTGTTGTTGTACTATTTTTACGCTCAACATAGTCAAAACAAGTTTTGCCTCTGTACTCGCTTATCGAAATAGTTCTCGCTATGGCATAGTGTAAGCAAACTTGTCCTTTGCTCATTTAGCTTAGCGAAAAAGTTCACACAAGTATATGATTAAAGCGAGTTGCCTCCGGCTAATACTTTTACTCATGTTTCGCACTTCCCTCAAACCATTGACAAAGAAATAGAAGGGAAAT
>NZ_JAXQGC010000024.1:0-7595 GCF_034331125.1 Proteiniphilum sp. | reverse complement strand
AGTGTTATTTTTTATTTAACACCTTAAAGATAAATACTTTATCTGACACATGTAACTTTTATTTGAGACTTTTAGGTATATCATTTTTGAGGATGATGTAGAGTTTTACTGGAGCCGGTCGCGTATCCTCGAGAAACTGAATTCGCTCCCTTCCGGCACCTTGCCCGAAGGAGTACAACCAAGCCTTGGACCCGATGCCACCGCCCTGGGACAAATCTTCTGGTATACCCTCGAAGGGCGTGACCCTGCAACCGGAAAACCTGCGGGAGGATGGGATCCCGATGAACTGCGATCGATCCAGGATTTTCAGGTGAAATACAGCCTCTCTTCAGCCGAAGGGGTGGCTGAAGTCGCTTCCGTGGGAGGATACGTAAAAGAGTATCAGGTCGAGATCGATCCCAACGCCATGCGTGCCTATAACATATCCATCATGGATGTGATGAACGCGGTACAAAAAAGCAATCTTGATATCGGTGCGGAAACGGTCGAGATCAATAAGGCAGAATACCTGGTACGCGGGCTGGGTTACATCAAAAGCGTATCCGATCTCGAAGAGGCGGTAATTACCGTACGTAATGGAGTACCGGTAATGATTAAAGATGTGGCTTTCGTCAATATTGGACCTGCTACCCGCCGGGGCGGACTCGACAAGGAAGGTGTAGAGGCCGTGGGCGGTGTGGTGGTAGCGCGTTACGGTTCTAATCCGTTAAAAGTAATTGATAACGTAAAGGAAAAGATTACCGAGATAGAAGCCGGACTGCCGCAAAAAACACTGGCCGACGGAACGGTTTCCAAAGTTTCGGTTGTACCGTTCTACGACAGGACAGGATTGATCCATGAGACTATCGGCACCCTCGAGACATCTCTCACTCACGAGATATTAATCACTATAATTGTGGTAATCGTTATTATCCTTAATCTCCGTGCATCAGTAGTCATATCCAGCATATTGCCCGTGGGGGTGTTACTCACTTTTATCCTTATGCGAAACATGGGGATAGACGCCAATATTGTAGCGCTCTCGGGGATTGCCATCGCCATCGGGGTGATGATCGATATCGGCGTGGTTTTTGTTGAGAATATTATCCGCCACATGGAGATGGAGGAGAACAAGGATAAACGAAGAGGAAAAGCATTTATCGAACTGATCCATAAAAGCGTAAGTGAAGTATCGGGGGCCGTATTGACCGCTTCGATCACGACGGTAGTCAGCTTTCTTCCGGTTTTCTTCCTCGAAGCGCAGGAAGGTAAACTGTTCAGTCCCCTCGCCTACACAAAAACTATTGCTATGCTATCGGCTGTTTTGCTGGGAATAGCTATTTTACCTACATTGACCTACTATTTCTTTTCATTCAGGATCACCTCTGAACTGGTTCGCAAGGCAGGAAATATACTGCTGATCGCCGGAGGTATCGCATTGCTTATCTTTACCGGAGTGGGTGCCTATGCCGCCCTGCCGCTATTCGGTCTGAATAACCTTTTTGCCGGTCGGTGGGAAAATAAAAGAATACCTACTTTTATCGGTATTGGCATTGCTATCCTTACCGTAGTCTACCTGCTTGCGGTAGAATGGCTCCCTTTAGGTACCTACGCAGGTATACCCCGTAATTTGGTCTTCGTGATCCTGATCATAGGTGTTATTCTGGGACTGTTATGGTTGCTGGTAATTTACTACGAAAAGATCCTGAGATGGAGTCTTGCCAACCGATGGAAATTCATGGTTATACCGATTGCCACCGTACTGTTCGGCATTATCATCTGGATGGGATTCGACAAAACTTTCGGTATGGTGGCTAAAGGTTTTGAAACTGTAGGCTGGAAATCATTCCGCCAGACGGGATTCTGGCAGGCGGCAAGCGATAAATTCCCGGGGATCGGTAAAGAATTTATGCCCAGCCTCAATGAAGGCTCTTTCCTGCTGATGCCTACCAGCATGCCCCATACGGGTATTGAACAGAACCTGCAATATATCGAGATGCTCGACAAACGGATCTCCAATATCCCCGAAGTAGAAATGACCGTAGGAAAATGGGGACGGGTGAATTCGGCCCTTGATCCGGCACCGGCACAGATGTTTGAAAATACGATCAACTATCGTTCCGAATATATCCTGGATGAGAACGGGCGCCGGCAACGCTTTAAGGTGAACCGCAAAGGAGAATTCCTGCTGACAGACGGTTCTACCTACAACCCGGAAGAGGATGAGTTCAGGCTTATACCGGCCGATAGTCTGATCAGTTCCCGTTATGGCAAACATTTCAGGCAATGGCGTTCCCATATTAAAAGTCCGGACGATATCTGGCAGGAGATCGTGAATGTCTCTCACCTGCCCGGACTTACCTCAGCACCAAAGCTGCAACCCATTGAGGCACGTCTGGTGATGCTCTCCACCGGGATGCGGGCGCCCATGGGATTAAAAGTATCGGGACCGGATCTGGAGTCTATCGAACAGGGTGGCCGGATCCTTGAAGCAGCCCTGAAAGAGATACCCTCTATCCTACCCTCTACCGTCTTCTACGACCGTGCTGTGGGTGCACCCTACATAGAGATCAAACTGAACCGTCATAATATGGCGCGATTCGGCATTACGGTAGCCGATTTACAGGAGACCATCAGTGCAGCCGTGGGAGGTATGGCTTTGACTACTACCGTGGAAGGGCGTGAGCGTTATCCGGTACGGCTCCGTTATCCCCGTGAACTGAGAGAGCATCCTGAGGAGTTGTCGAAACTGATCATTCCTACTGCCACCGGTGCACAGATACCGCTTGGCGATGTGGCCGATATCGGGTATGCTAAAGGTGCACAAATGATACAGAGTGAAAATACTTTCCTGGTAGGATATGTTATTTTCGATAAGGTTAGCGGTAAAGCAGAGGTAGATGTGGTAATGGAAGCCGATCAGTTGCTGAAAGAAAAGATTCGCACTGGAGAGATCGACCTTCCCAACGGTGTATCTTATACTTTTGCAGGAAATTATGAGCAGCAGGCACGCGCTTCCAGACGATTGCTGATCATTATACCTGTCAGCCTCATTACCATTCTCCTGATCCTCTATTTCCAGTTCAAGACAGTAACTGCATCACTGATCCACTTTTCAGGTGTGTTTGTCGCCCTCGCGGGAGGATTCATCCTACTGTGGCTGTACGGAGAACCCTGGTTTATGAACTTTTCCGTGGCCGGCACAAATATCCGGGATATGTTCCAGATGCATCCTATCAACCTGAGTATTGCCGTATGGGTGGGCTTTATCGCACTTTTCGGCATTGCCACCGACGATGGTGTACTGATGGGGACATATATTCACAATACTTTTCTGGAAAGGGATCCGCAGACCAAAGAAGAGATCAGGGAAGCAGTTGTCTATGCCGGACTGAAAAGAGTCCGCCCGGCAGTGATGACCACGGCCTCCACCCTGATAGCTTTCCTGCCGGTGCTTACCTCTACGGGTAAGGGCTCCGATATCATGGTGCCGATGGCCATTCCTACATTCGGCGGTATGCTGATCCAGTCGATGACCATGTTCGTGGTGCCTATCCTGCAATGCTGGTGGCGGGAAAGCGCTATCAAAAAACAACATAAGAATAGTATAAAACAAAGAGATTATGAAACGATATAAAAACCTATATTGCATTCTCCTGTTGATTGCAGGTCTTACGGCCATTTCTGCGGCTGCACAGACAACCAGTCCGTTTACTGCCGCTCCTGACACCGGGCTTATATCCGATTCACTTATCGTCGCCCCTATCCCCCGGCAGGCACCCGATTCTCTCGCCCATTACCTGGAAACGGCTGCACGTAATAATCCGGGTGTGAGAGCCTATTTTCTGGCATATAAGGCATCGCTGGAGAAGATGCCGCAGGCAGGCGCTTATCCCGATCCTGAACTGGAAATCGGTTTCTTTCTGCAACCGATGGAAATACTGGACGGACGGCAAATCGCCGATTTCACATTGATGCAGATGTTCCCATGGTTCGGAACACGCAAGGCGGCACGTACCGAAGCCGGACACATGGCCAACATGGCTTTTGAACAATTCCGGGAAACCCGTGACAATCTTTACCTGCAGGTATATACCCAGTGGTTCCTCCTTTGCAGTTTGCAACAGCAGTTGAACAACAGCCGCGAAAACAGGGATTATCTGAAGCAATTGGAGACACTGGCCTTGCGTAAGTTTTCTGCTTCTCCGGCAGGAAACACAGGTTCCGGGGGACGTACGCAAGCAACACCGGTTACGAGTCCCGTAACGACTGGTACAAGTAGTATGGGAGCATCAGGAAATATGGGGAGTATGAATTCCATGGGTTCGTCTATGGGAGGAAGCGCTACCCAGTCTTCAACTTCGGGCAGTTCCATGTCTTCCATGGGTTCCGGAGCAGGCATGCAAAGTATGAGCGGTTCTTCCGGTATGTCGGATGTATTGCGTATTCAATTGGAGATCGCCGAACTGGAGAACAGTATCGAAAGCATTTTGTCCCGAATCAATGCCGAAACGGTCGCCTTCAACGCGTTATTGAACAGGCCGTCCGGCAGTAAAGTACATCTTCCCGACTCGATCACTCCGATACCTTTTTCATTAGACGTAGCGCTAACGGCAGAGCAGATCAGTCTGAACAATCCGATGCTGGCTATGATCGATGAAGAAGGGGCGGCCTACAGAGCCAAAGCAGAGATGGATAAAAAGATGAGTTATCCGATGTTAGGTATAGGCATCCAGTATTCAGTAATCGGTAAACGCATGGATATGGGCCACGCAGGCCTGCCCGTGACAGAGATGAACGGGATGGATATGATTATGCCGATGGTCTCCATCAGCCTGCCTCTTTATCGTAGTAAATACAAGGCACAACAAAGGGAGAGCAGTATCCGGTGGCAGGCAAGCCGTCAGCAATATGCCGACACCCAAAACGCCCTGCAGACTGAACTCTACCGCACCAGGCACTCACTGGATGACGCCTCAAGAAAGATCACCCTGTATGAAAAGCAATCTCAGCTCGCCCAAACAACATACCACTTGCTGGTACAGGAGTTCGTCTCGGGAAAAAGCGACCTGACTGATGTCATACAAGTACAACGTCAGTTGCTCGATTACCGCTTAAAAAAAGCCGAAGCTGTCGCCGAATACAATACGATGGTGGCTTCGATACAAAAACTCGTCTCATTTAATGCTTCGCACGATAATGTGCTGCGCATGATAAAATGATAGATGCTTCGCGCGATAAGTTTTCAATTTTCAATTTTCAATTTTCAATTAAAAAAACATGGACTCCAAAATAAAAAAAGCAGTGAACAATAAATATGTCACATACGGATTAATTCTGCTGGCAGGATTATTCCTGGGTTGGTTGATCTTCTCCGGCGATTCGTCGTCAGGTGAGCAAACGACAGCGGCAGGACACGACCACGATCATGACCATGGTGAAGAGGTATGGACTTGTTCCATGCACCCGCAGATACGGATGGATAAGCCGGGAAAATGCCCTCTTTGCGCAATGGATCTGATCCCATTGAAAACAACCGGTTCGGGTGATGCCGCCATCGATCCCGACGCTATTCAATTAAGCGCAGAAGCGGTTGCACTGGCTAATATCCAAACGACGGTCGTCAGCCGGCAGAATCCGGTAAAGAATGTCCGTCTTTACGGGACTATCCAGGTGGATGAACGGCTTTCGCAATCACAAACATCACACGTAAGCGGTCGTATCGAGAAACTCATGGTCAGCTTTACCGGAGAAAGCGTACGGCAGGGACAGACCATTGCAACTATCTACTCTCCCGAGCTGCTAAGCGCGCAACAGGAATTATTGGAAGCGGTAAAGATGAAAGATATCCAGCCGGCATTGCTACAGGCGGTAAGAGAGAAACTATCGCTCTGGAAATTATCGGACGGACAGATAGCCGCAATTGAACAATCGGGGAAAGTATCACCGTTGACAGACATAACGGCAAATACCGGTGGTATTGTCGTTTCCAAGAATGTTAACCAGGGAGATTATATCAGCACCGGAACCGTTCTGTTCGATATTGCCGATCTCTCCCGGGTATGGGCGGTATTCGACGCCTATGAGTCGGATCTCCCCTTTCTGAAGGTAGGTGATAAGTTGGATTACACTCTTCAATCACTTCCCGGAAAAACATTCTCAGGGAGGATATCTTTTATCAATCCGATTCTCGATCCGACGACGCGTACTGCCAAAGTCAGGGTTGAGACAACCAATACGCGTACAGAACTGATGCCGGGGATGTATGCCAACGCTCTTGTGAATGCTCCACTGAAGCAGTACAACAACCAAATTGTCATCCCAAAATCAGCCGTTCTATGGACAGGCAAACGTTCCATTGTCTATGTGAAACAACCTGATACCGAAACACCGGCATATCTGCTCCGGGAGGTAGAACTCGGCCCTTCACTCGGCGAAGCCTATCTGGTTCTTTCGGGGATAGAGGATGGCGATGAGATCGTGACGAATGGGACCTTTACCATCGATGCAAGTGCCCAACTTTCCGGAAAGCGCAGTATGATGAACGATGAGGCCGGTCGCGCCGTTACCGGACACGAAAGTCACTCCATGCCGGGAAGCGGCAGTCATACGCACGATCATGCTTCCGCCAGACATGAGCATGCAATGATGACGGTACAGGGACTGTGTGAAATGTGTAAAGAGCGTATCGAGAAAGCCGCCATGAGTGTGAAGGGTGTATCTTCCGCCTCATGGGATGGGACAGCAAAGCAATTGCACCTGAATTATGATCCCGCACAGACCGATCTCGACAAGATCTCTCAGGTTGTCGCCAAAGCGGGTCACGATACAGACAAGCACAAGGCAGATCAGAAGGTCTATGATGCGCTGCCCGGATGCTGTAAGTACAGGGAGTAAACGGGCAGTAACGAACAAAAACATCCTTTTTTCGTTAAAGAAAAGGAAATTCAGATTTAAATAAACAATTAGAAAGAAGTTATTATGAAGAAGTATGCATTATCAGTAATGATTGCCGCGGCCCTATTGTTCGCCGCATGTAATTCGGGTGGTTCCAAAAGTGGTGCCGAAACATCACAAACAGAAATGGAAGCATCTGCCGGAACAGAACAACACGATGAGCATGCCGTACTTGGTGTGCAGGGACTTTGTGATATGTGTAAAAAGAATATCGAAACTGCAGCAAAAAGCGTCGAAGGTGTATCGACGGCCGAATGGGATGCGGAGAAAAAAGAACTCCATTTTCATTTCAATCCGCAACAGACTGATATCGATGCTATCAGTAAAGCAATTGCCGGGGTGGGATATGATACCGACAGGGACAGAGCCGACCAGGCTACCTATGATGCATTACCCGCTTGCTGCAAATACAGAGGTTAATTTTTCGGATTCCATTCATAATATCGGAGGCTGTCTCAGAATAATTCCTGAGACGGCCTTTTTTATGTCTCAATCTTTGAGGTGAGATTGTTCATCTTTTCCCATAGTCCCAAAACTCTATCGTACTTCTGCCGCGTATCCAATTATTGATTATTGAAAAAGGGTTCCTGGTATTGTAACCTTCCCTATTTGTAGGACAGTTCCAAGTTAGACAAAAGTATTAACTTTGTTTTGCATAG
>NZ_JAXQGC010000023.1:0-7608 GCF_034331125.1 Proteiniphilum sp. | reverse complement strand
TTATTTATAAACATCTATTTTCGTAAACTCGAAATTGTAATTTTATTTAAAATAATATCAACATGAAACGAGCAGGAACATTATTACACTAAAGATAATGATTAAATGCGAGTTCCATATGACTTTAATGTTAATAATAAATATTGTCTTATGAAATCGAAACTAGTTTTATTTATTTTACTTGTAACAACTTTTTCTGTCTCAGCCCAGTGGCAACCGGCTGGAGACAAGATTAAAACCCGGTGGGCAACGCAAATCGATGTGAATAATGTGTTACCCGAGTATCCAAGACCCGTTATGGAGCGTGGTGAATGGCAGAATCTTAACGGGTTGTGGAATTATGCCATCCTTCCGGTTGGAAAACAAAAACCGGCTAATTTCGACGGCCAGATCCTGGTACCGTTTGCCGTAGAATCAAGCCTCTCGGGAGTACAAAAAAGGGTGGGCAGCGACAATGAGCTATGGTATCAGCGTGAGTTTACCGTACCATCTAAATGGAAAAACAATAAGATCCTCCTTCATTTTGGAGCTGTGGACTGGAAAGCGGATGTATGGGTGAACGGTGTGAAAGTGGGACAACATACCGGTGGATATACCCCTTTCTCTTTCGATATTACTCCCGCACTTGTCAATGGCAATAACACACTCGTTGTAAAAGTGTGGGATTCCACTGACGAGGGATACCAACCACGCGGAAAACAAGTGAATAAACCGGAAGGTATCTGGTATACGCCGGTAACCGGGATCTGGCAGACCGTATGGTTGGAACCGGTACCCGAAACGCACATCGAAAATATCAAGGTTACACCTGATGTCGATAAAAATATATTAGCTGTTCAGGCTATCACTAATGTGTGTACTCCTGCAGCGAAGGTAGAGGTGAAAGTAAAAGAAGGCTCTCGTGTAGTAGCGACGGGACAGGCCATCAACAACCTGCCGGTGGAGATCACGATGCCGGAAAATGTAAAACTCTGGTCGCCTGACAGTCCGTATCTCTACGACCTGGAAATTACCCTTTGGGATGGTAATAAGCAGCTCGATAAAGTGGCAAGTTATGCAGCTATGCGTAAATATTCCATGAAGAGAGATGATAAAGGAATTGTGCGTTTACAACTCAATAACAAAGATCTTTTCCATTTCGGACCCCTCGACCAGGGATGGTGGCCCGACGGACTCTATACAGCACCTAGCGATGAGGCTCTGGAATACGATGTGGTGAAAACCAAGGAACTTGGGTTCAATATGATCCGTAAGCATGTGAAAGTAGAGCCGGCACGGTGGTATACACACTGCGACCGTCACGGCATAATTGTATGGCAGGATATGCCTAATGGTGACAGGGGCCCTGAATGGCAGATGCGAAAGTATTTCGACGGTGTGGAAAGGGTGCGTTCCGCCGAGTCGGAGGCCAATTTCCGTAAAGAATGGAAAGAGATCATGGATTATCTCTATTCTTATCCGTCGATTGGCGTGTGGGTTCCTTTTAATGAAGCGTGGGGACAATTCAAAACCCAGGAGATTGCCGAGTGGACAAAACAATATGACCCCTCCCGTTTAGTGAATCCGGCCAGCGGTGGTAATCATTACACTGTGGGAGACATACTCGACCTGCACCAATATCCTGCACCTCAGCTTTATCTTTACGATGCCCAGCGGGCTACAGTACTTGGTGAGTATGGCGGAATAGGATGGGCTAACAAAGAACACCTCTGGGAGCCGGATCGTAACTGGGGTTATGTACAGTTCAACAGTGCCAAAGAGGTGACCGATGAGTATATCAAATATGCCGAGCAACTGAAACAACTGATCCGTCAGGGATTCTCCGCCGCGGTTTATACCCAGACTACCGATGTCGAAGTCGAAGTAAACGGATTATTGACTTATGACAGGAAACTGGTCAAAGTAGATGAGGATAGAGTGAGAAAAGTGAATCAGGAGATATGCAATATATTAAGCAAATAATTCTATTTCTGTTCCTGTTTTTCACTTTCATTACTTGTCAAAGTGAAAAAAATCAGGGAAGTGAGGATTATTTCATTGAATGGGAAAAGAATACCCTCATCTGCATTGCAGATGAGGGTGGCTATCCCCGTCTGCGGAGGTTAAAGGATAACTCTCTTATCGTGGTGTATGAGAACAGGAGAGGTGATCTGATGGTGAAAAAAAGTACCGATGAAGGTACTACCTGGAGTGAACCGGTGATGGCATACGAAGCATTTAATTATACAGATGAACAAACCGGTGAAAGTACAAGAGTGAATATAGCCAATCCTGAAGTAATCCAACTGGACAATGGTGACATCCTTCTTGCCTCAAACCTGCGTCCACGGGATGAAGGTGTTTTCCCTTTTTCTATCGCATTGAAAAGAAGTAGGGATAATGGTGCTACATGGACGGAGGCGGATATTCTTTACCGGGCCGGAACTTATTTCAGGGACGGATGTTGGGAGCCTTCTTTCCTTATGTTACCCAACGGCACATTACATCTTTATTTCGCCAATGAATCGCCTTATCGCGATTCCGATGAGCAAGAGATCTCTATGCTCTATTCCACTGATAATGGTGCTTCATGGTCGGAAGCACATACCACAGTCTCTTTCCGGAAAGGGAAACGGGATGGAATGCCTGTGGCAGTACATGATGGCAGTAAAATATATGTGGCTATTGAAGACAACTTGTCAAAGCAGTTTAAACCCTGGCTGGTACAGAGCCCGATTGAACAGGCCTGGGCAAACCCTGTTCTGGAAGATTCACCCTACCGTTATTCGGCTTTGAGAGACCCACTGGGTAGTGAGGTGTATGCCGGAGCTCCTTATCTGGTACTTACCGATAAAGGGGTCTATGTGCTCTCTTACCAGACTACGAAAAACAGGCCTTCCGATTGGGAACTGTCTACCATGGAAGTTGTGGTGAGCGATAATCCTTCTGGTTTCAGGAATCCTTCACGGCCTTTTGATGTACCATTGTCGAAAGAGGCAAAATGGAATTCATTGTATGATTTAGGAGATAATACCATTGCTGCTCTGGCTTCTACAAACTTTAATTCCGATAAGATCGGTGTATGGATGATCAAAGGAAAAATTATTAAAAAATAAAGAATGATCCGCTTAGTTACATTTCTTTTTCTAATTACTGTTTTTACTTCATGTAAAGGTGGTGAATCTGTAGATAATAAGCCAGTTAATGATAAAGAGAATATTTATAAAAATCCTGTAGTTAATTACAGCCTTCCCGATCCCACCATTATACGGGCAGATGACGGTTATTTCTATCTCTTTGCAACAGAAGATACCAGGAATATGCCTATTCACCGTTCTGAAGATCTGGTCAACTGGGAAATGACAGGTACCGCATTTACCAATGCAACCCGCCCTACGTTTGAACCCAATGGCGGATTGTGGGCACCCGATATCAATTTCATCGACGGAAAGTATGTGCTGTACTATTCCATGTCGGTCTGGGGTGGTGAATGGACCTGCGGCATCGGTGTTGCGACAGCGGATAAGCCCGAAGGACCTTATACCGATCACGGTAAGCTTTTCCGCAGCAACGAGATCAATGTGCAAAACTCTATCGATCCTTTTTATATCGAAGAGGAAGGGAAAAAATATCTCTTTTGGGGAAGTTTCCGCGGCATTTATGCCATTGAACTTTCGGATGATGGCCTTTCCCTGAAGCCGGGAGCAGAAAAACAACAGGTGGCCGGGACAGCATACGAAGGAGTGTATATACACAAACGGAACGGTTACTATTATATGTTTGCTTCCATCGGATCCTGCTGTGAAGGACTGAACAGTACCTATACTACTGTAGCAGGTCGTTCCGATAATCTTTTCGGCCCTTATCTTGACAAGCAGGGCAGGTCGATGATGGATAATCATCATGAAATAATTATTCAAAAAAATCAGAAATTTGTGGGAACAGGGCATAATTCCGAGATTGTGGAGGATAAGGAGGGACAGGACTGGATCTTCTATCACGCTGTATCCGTAGATAATCCCAAAGGACGTGTGCTGGTAATGGATCAGGTGCAATGGGAAAACGACTGGCCTTATGTTGAAGGAGGCAGTCCATCTTTTGAAGCCGAAAAACCCATATTTAAATAAGATAAGTTTTGTATGAAACGAGCATGATAACCGTTATCACATAAGTGCATGATTAAATTGTCTTGGTTCTTGTGTCTTGGTTCTTGTGTCTTGGTTCTTGTGTCTTGGTTCTTGTATCTTGGTTCTTGTATCTAAATTTTAATCATATGCAAATCAAAAAAATCACTTTGTATTCTATCGCTATTTTGTGTCTGCTGAATGTGAGATACATAACTGCTCAGATTCCTGTAACCAACTTAGATGCTTCAATAGCGTTAAAAATTCCCGGTAACAACGCCGTCCACTATCCATTGAAAGGAACAACGGGAGAGCAGTCAGTTCAATTAAAAGCGGATAAGGATATTCCGGTGGTCATTACACGGACAGTGGAAGAGAATAGAATAGAAGTGGTGATCTCAGCTAAGGAAGATATCTATTTTAATTTCAAACAGCGGATCAATACCACTTACTCTCACGATGATTGTCAATTCTATATGCCCGGATTTTGGTATCGCCGTAATCTGCGTTCACCCAAAGAAGCGCCTTCTTTTCATACATCTGATAGCTGGACGGTACGTGAGGACCGGTTGAGTGTGCCGATGACCGCTGTTTTCAATGAAAGGACAGGGGAGTATCTTTCAGTTATGCGGATGGACGATTTTAAGGAAGAAGCGCTTACAACACATAAAGAAGGAGAAGTGATCGTTTCCGGTAAAACATCGATTGGTTATACCGGATTTGAAAATGTGAACAGTAATGCCAATATCTCTTTCGGGTTTCCCTATTATGAAACTCCGAAGACGTATATCAGGAAACTTACGTTGGCGCCGCCGGTAGAAGCATTCCAATATCTTGAAAAAGGAGAATCGGTCAAACTGACATGGCTCCTGCAATCGGGTAAAGTCTCTGATTTTTCGGGACTTATTCGTCAATTATGGGAATACAGTTACGATACCTGGCGTCCAAAACCAGTGGATATCCCTTTCAGCGATGATTTCGTAAAAGAAACCCTTACCGGATTTTTTACCCGGAGCTTTGTGAGCGACCATCCCCTGAAGTTCAATTCGGGAGAAGCAATGGTCGTGGCTACCTGCGAAAGTGTAGGCCGGGCGGAGATAGGTTTTGTAGGGAGGGTGCTGTTGAATGCATTCAATGCATTGGAATACGGACAGCAGAATAATCGTGCCGAATTGGTATCCAATAGTTATTCCGTTTTCGATAGTTATCTGGATCATGGTTTTACACCCAACGGGCTTTTCCGTGAATTTGTGAATTTTGATGATGACAGGGCGAAACCCAATACACTTACACTTAGTATTCGTCGTCAATCCGAAGGCTTATATGCTATGTTCCATTTCCTTCAGTATGAAAAAGAGAACGGCCGAAAACATCCGGAATGGGAGAGTAAAATGAAATCTCTATTGGAGAAAATCCTGCTTCTGCAAAATGAAGACGGAAGTTTTCCACGTAAGTTTAATGATGACCTGACTATCGAAGATGGAAGCGGTGGTAGTACGCCTTCGGTAACGGTACCATTGGTAATGGCTTATAAATATTTTAACGACAAAAAATACCTGAATGCCGCTAAAAAAACAGCTGATTATCTGGAGAATGAAATTATTTCCAAAGCCGACTATTTTTCCTCCACATTAGATGCCAACTGCGAAGATAAAGAGGCCTCTTTGTATGCTGCAACGGCAATGTACTATCTGGCACTGATTTCCAAAGGGAATGAACAGCAGCGCTATTCCGATCTCTCTCTTCAGGCATCCTACTTTGCCCTTTCTTGGTATTATATGTGGGATGTGCCGTTTGCCCGGGGACAGATGATAGGTGACATCGGTCTGAAAACCAGGGGATGGGGAAACGTATCGGTAGAGAACAACCATATCGATGTGTTTATCTTCGAATTCGGTTCAGTGCTGAACTGGCTATCTAAACGATATGATAAACCTCGTTTTGATGATTTTGTCAAAGTCATCTCTTCATCGATGCGTCAGCTGTTGCCGTTTGAAAACCATATGTGCGGTGTGGCAAAAACAGGATATTATCCCGAAGTGGTACAGCACACCAATTGGGATTACGGACGCAATGGAAAAGGATTTTATAATGATATTTTTGCTCCGGGATGGACGGTGGCATCGCTATGGGAATTGCTCTCTCCCGGCAGAGCTGAAAAATTTTTATCGAAGTAAATCATAGGTACATAAATAAAATCATGTAAATTTGCGAAAGAATTTATTAAATATAAAGGAAAAATGATAAAAATCAATCGATTAATCCTGCTGCTGGCAATCATAGCCATAGCCGGATGTACCAACAAACAAAAAGAGGCTCCCGCGGAGGAAACAACACTCTCGGGATTGAAGAAGAGCGACTTTCAGGCAGTCGTAAACGGTGACTCGGTCAACCTTTATGTACTGAAGAATGCGAACGGTGTGGAGGTTACCGTAACCAACTACGGTGGAAGAATTGTCTCGGTGATGGTTCCCGACAGGGATGGTAAATTACAGGATGTAGTGCTTGGGTTTGATAACATACAGGACTATATCAATATCAACAATAATTTCGGTGCTACTATCGGTCGTTACGGCAATCGGATTGCACACGGAAAGATTACTGTGGACGGTGTGGAATATGAATTGCCCCAGAACAATTTCGGACATACCCTGCATGGGGGGCCGGAAGGATTTGATTCTAAAGTTTTTGATGCTGTCCAGCCGAATGAGCAATCAGTGGTATTAACTTACCTGTCGGAAGACGGAGAAGCCGGATTTCCCGGTAACCTGAATGTGAAGGTGACGATGACGTTGACAAATGATAATGCCATTGACCTGCAATATGAAGCTGAAACGGACAAGGAGACGGTGGTTAATCTGACCAATCACTCTTATTTCAATCTGTCGGGTGATGCCAATAACACTATCCTCAATGACCTGTTGATGATCAATGCGGATGAGTACACTCCGGTGGATGACACATTTATGACGACAGGGAAAATCGAAAAAGTGGAGGGTACGCCGATGGATTTCAGGACACCTACTGCTATAGGTGAGCGTATCGACCAATATGATTTTGATCAGTTGAAAAACGGTGACGGTTATGACCATAACTGGGTGTTGAATACCAAAGGAGATATTTCACAGATTGCGGCTACGGTTTATTCGCCTGTTACCGGCATTCAACTAGAGGTATATACCGACGAGCCTGGGATTCAGGTTTATACCGGAAATTTCCTTGATGGAACGGTTACCGGTAAATATGGTGCTGTATATGGCAAACGCAATGCAATCTGCCTGGAGACACAGAAATATCCCGATTCGCCCAACAAACCCGATTGGCCTTCGCCCTATCTGAAGCCGGGAGAGAAATATACCAGCCGTTGCATCTATAAATTCACAGTACAACAGTAACCCATTGTAGGTAAAACAAAAAATCGGGCTGTAATCGATGGATTATAGCCCGAAATTTTGTATGTCGGGCATGGTATTAAGCTTGCAGGATGTAAGTTCCTGTATGTGCC
>NZ_JAXQGC010000022.1:0-8724 GCF_034331125.1 Proteiniphilum sp. | reverse complement strand
TTTTATCTCTTATCCTCTGATTATCAACTTCATTTTTAACTGCGAAACATCAGTAACTGATGATCAGATTCCCGAAATCCGATTCGGAAGTAAACAACGATGAACTTTTCACCAGGTACTGCAACCCCAATTCGCTCACCCGTCCTCCTGAGATACTCTGATTATTTGTTTCGATTTTCGAGGCAATCTCTTCCATAGTGATACCGAAAGCACTCAGCTTATAGGGATCGGTCTCTATGGTTAACACAGGTACTTCCTGACCCGACAAAGCCACTTCGGCTACCCCTTCGAGACGAATAAGCTCATTACGTATATAGCTATCCGCCATTTTCCGCAACTCTGCCATATCCGTTATCGAATGGTGAGACATGGCGATCAGCATGACCGGCGCCATATTCGGATCGTGCTGAGTGATATTGACCGATTCAATATCCTGGTTCTGGGAAAACGGGGCCATAGCCTTCTGAAGATCGAGAAAAGCCTCATCCATATCTTTATTTTGCACGTATTCCACCGTTACACGGGCAGATCCTGCCCTGATAATGGAAGATACCTGTGTGACATCACTTTGCCGGATAGCCATCGACTCCATGCTTTCGATAAACATTTTCTCGATCTCTTCCGGCGGGCGCTCCCCGGCTTCAATCTCCACAAAGAGGCGTGGAGTATTCATATCAGGCAATAGATCCACACTTAGCCGGTCGTACGAGATCTTCCCTAACAGCAAGATCGCGAATACGATCATACTGATGGTAACGGGATTTTTTAATGCGAATCTGACTATATTCCTCATTTACTCTGTCATGTTAAAAATATATTTACTCTACCGGCCAGGCTATTTCAATACTTTGACACGGCTGTTTTCACGCAGCGTCTCGTATCCCCTGATGATCAGATTATCATTTTCTTTCAGTCCCTCGATAACCTCTACGTTATCTTCATCTTCGAGCCCGGTTTGAATATCCCGCAAAATGGCCGTGTTTCTTTCCACGATATAGACATATTTTCTGTTCCTTCTTGAAAGGACAACGTCTTTCGGAATAATAATCGCGCTATCCGCCTGATCTACCACAATATCGGCTTTTACAAACATACCGGGACGCAGTTTCAGCCGGTCGTTATCAATCAATATTTTACCTTTGAATGTACGCGTTTCCGTACTGATAGCCGGTGACAATTCGCTTATCTCTCCCCGAAGCGTATCATCAGGCAAAGTATAATGGGTAATGTGTACCGGTTGATTTGATTTTACATATCCAATCGCACTTTCCGGGAGATTGATATCCATATACATACGTGTATAGGCCATCAATCCAACCATCAGACTTCCTTGCGTGACCTGACCCTGTTGCGTGTAATGCGGCAGGGATACGATGATTCCGTCAAATGGAGCCCTCACATTCATTTTCTCAAGATTTATGGTTGCATTTTCAAGGTCGTAACGGGCATTGGTGACTCTCACCTCGGTATTGCGCATTTCACTTAATGTAACGCCCCCTTTTTCATGCAGCGCCTTTTGTTTGCTTTGTTCTTGTTCTGCAATTTCAAGACTCAGCTTTTTGGATTCGAGCGCGATCCCGTTTTCATACTCCTTGTTTTCAAGCCGTATGATCAGCTGCCCTTTTTTAACCGCGTCACCCAGTTTATAAGGCCTACCGGTGGAGGGATTCGTCTGAAGGTTGTAAAATCCGTTCATCTCGGCATTGAGTTCTACGCTGTAAGTCGCCTGCGCCGTTCCCGTCGTATTGATCAACCTACTGATCGAACCTTTTTTAAGTTCCTGCACCGACACAGGAGTTTCAATATCGCTTTGACTGCTTTGGGTCTGATTTCCACATGCCGTAAGTAAAGCAATAATTATCACGGATAATAAGATCCTGTACTTCATATGACTAAAATATTTATTTCTCTTGTTAGTAAATTTAATAATTAGCTTCTACCAATTCCCTGACCGGTACAATGGGTTCATCCTTTTCAAAGTCATACAAAGATAGGATCTTAAGGTTGAGCAGTTCAATCTTATAGTTGATAAGCGCTTGTGCATAAGCCATTTTCCTGTTAGACAACTGGGTCTGGAACTGACTGATCTCCATACCTGTAAGATCGCCTTCATGATACCTCGTCAAGTTAATATCGTAAGTAAGTTCTGCATTGCGTACACTTTTTTCTGCAATATCAATCTGGGTACGAAGATTTTCAAGCCTTCTCCACACTTGCCTCACATCCAGTTCGATATCGACTCGCAGATTTTCCTGCTCCAACTTTGCTATGGTTTGTGCTATTTTTTGTGCCCTTACCCGTGCTCTTTTTTCGCCCCAATCAAAGATAGGAACAGCAAGACTTACTGCTATACGCGGATTCTGGGTAGGATTCTCGTAAATATTGCCAAACCTTTCGTTGTCACCAATGATCCCTACCGATAGTGAAATATCTCCCCTGAACTCGTTCAGGCTTTTGGTCTGGATCATCTGAAGTTCTCCCAGTTCAATATCAATTTCACGCTGCCGAATTTCCATTCTTGAACTCAGGCCGCTCTGAACAGCGCGGTTCAAATCAACGGCTATCGGACTCACCTCTATATCAGCAGTCACTGCAATCTGTTCATTCAACGGCATTCCTAAACTTTGCTTCAGCTGATCCTTCGCGTTTTCAAGTGAAACGACACGTTCCTCAACAGCCGATTGTGCATTGGCGAGATTCAGTTCCGCCTGGTATAGCTCTTCTCTTGCCGATAAGTCGGCCTCTACCTTATTTTTGATGATCTCAAAACTCTGTTGCGTATTTTCAAGTTCTTCCTTACTGATGGCCAGGTTATTCTGAGCCATATATACGGCATAGAACTGATTGGTAATGCTTCTTTCCGTGTTTAACCGTTGCAGGGCATATCGTATGCCCGCGTTTTCATAGTCAAACTCAATCTGTTGCAATTCCATCTTTCGACGATTGTAAGTAAAAATCGGCTGTGTCAGTCGCAAATAAAGATCGTTGCTAAATGCCCTGTTACTATTATCCACACCTTCCACTGTCGATTTATTGTCCTGCCAGCCAAACGTATTAATAAGTGAAATTTCACCGTCGGTCAATAAGATTGGTTGTGATATCATAAATGTTCCGCTTGTGTTAAGGGTTTCATTGGTATACCACTGGGACAACCTGTTGTCGAACCTCCTTGACCTGCTGTAATTAAGCGGATTAAGATCCAATGAAAATCTGGATTTCAGTGATGCTCGCTGCGCGACAAGATTCTGTTGATACCTTTCAAGGCTGAGCTTCGATGCTCTCAGATCCGGATTATGCTCTTCCGCGATATCCAACGCTTGTTCAATGGTTAACGGCACTTGCGCATAGGTGACTGGTAACAATGATGTCACCATGAAAAATACCAGTAAGCAGGAAAGTTTTATCCTTAACCGTTTCGTATCCATAATTATTTGTTTTTAAACTATCTTCTGACAATCCGCACAGCATCGGCCGTTACGGTACGTAGCTTACTATTATTACTTAAAACTACCTGTACCGTATCATTACTAAAAAAGTAAGTACCTAATATACTCCAGCCTTCTTCCGAGCGCTGCAAATTAATGTATGCATTTTCCTCATCACCGTCATATCGCACTTTAAAATGATATTCGGCATCTCCTACGGAACGGCCACGACCACGACCGCCTCCACCCGGTCCTCTGCCCCTGCCTCTGCGAAGTTCATCCGGTTTGTAGACATAATAATACAAGTCGTACTGTCCGGCCTCGGGAACAGGAATTTTCCATGTCGCGGTCTGGCTTCCGCTCCCACTTTTGATCACATAAGCAGAGCGGACATGTTTACCGTAATATTTATCATTCGTAGTCAATGTCCACTGCAACGGTGGACGCCAGCCCGACACGCCCGAATAGCGGAACGAGTTGTCATCCACCTGATCAAGCCATTGCGGCAAAAGCCCCACGACATCTGGTACTGACAACACGAACAGTGTCGAGTCTTCATTGTCGACAATTACCTCTCCGGGTATGTCGTGGGAAGCGTTTTCCACGACAAAATCACCTTCTTCATCTACCGGTTTATTCCGTTCACGAATGATATTGTTTACCGGAAGATCGATCACGCTGGGTAGGTTTGCCGATATCAGCGTGTTGACATTGATATTACGCGGCGGTTCGTCCCATACCGACACTAAGTTTTTCGTTTCACGCGCCTTGAAAGGTACTTTTCGCTTTGCACGCGGATCATATATTGCACCGCCTTGTCCCCCTCCCATATTTATTTCCACGTTAATCACCCCATCGTGATCTGAATCATTTGTAATCTGTAGCTTCACAACAAATACTTCCCTGCCACGATTCGTAATCTGAACGACTTCCGGTGTTCCGATGAGATAGACGGGAAGAGGAGTAGGATGATACCATGCCCCAAGAGAAGCACGCAGGTCCACATCAGCAATCATCCCCATGGTATCCAACAGGCTCTCGAATCTCAGGTTGGTAAATATATTACGCTGCAAAACAGCACGTAACGAATCCCTGTATTCCTTATACCCTACATTCCGCTCTGCGTGAGCAAATAAATAATTGGCTTTCAGAGAAGTGACATTATCGAGTAAATCCCGCTGTTCTACATCGGCAAGAAGTTCTTTGAATGGTGATTTCTCCATCAGCAAGTTTGCTTTTTCATTATTGCTGATCCCGTTCATTTGCCGGATCCAATTGTTATTATCCGCTTTATCCTGCAGGTATAGTTCAATTAAGCGGTTGGCAATCGGCCACTCGGAAGAAAAAATATTGTACCTGAAATTATACAATTGCGGGAAAACAAAATAAGGATTCGGTTTCACGGAAACATTCACCGTCCCCCGGTCCTGCGACCAGTCAACATTGCTTTCCGTCCGCTCAAACAACCGTGTAAACCGGTTCAAAACACGCATAGCCGCTTCTTCATCGCTGATCTCCTGTCCGTTTCGTCTTGCCCGGTTTTTTTCATCCTGAATTCCTTTCACCACATCCGCATCATTGATCAGACTGCCTTTTTCAGGGAATAACACCATCTCGGGTTGCATCACTTCCTGTGCCTGTGTCCATGTACGCGCATAACTGTAAAACTGCACAGGAACCTCGACAAGAGAAAAGCGACTAAAGGAATAATCAAGCGAATAGGCGATTTCAATCGAGCGTCTGCGCTCTCTGATCTGTGCCGGGATCGTATCGGCGATCTGATCGAACACAGTTGAAAAATAATCATGCCCTTTCAAATACCATATACTGAAAAGTGTCTCATCCACATCAATACTTTTCTGTTCATAATCGCCGATAATAAGCGAGATGGATGGGGTCAGAAAATCAGTTTCATAAATAAAAATACTGTCGTAGGAGACTTCCGTGATCACTTTCGGCCTTTTTTCCACCAACTCCTTACCTTTGACCGCAGCTGAATCCTGCCCAGCCCCTCTATCCGTAATCCTTTCCCGGCCTCGATTATTTCCTACATCGTCCCCTCTGTCTGGTCTCCTTTCGCGATTCTCTCCTTTTTCCGGTCTTCCTTCACGACTTCTACCTCCTTCACCCCATCCACGATTTTCTCCCCGATCTGGACCTCTTTCCCTACTCGTTCTTCCTTCCCGACCTTCACCTCGAACCACTCCTTCTTCCTGGCTTCTTCCTGCATCGATTCTCCCCTCCCGATTTCCTCGTTGTCTACGAAGCGAATCCCGGACGAAGGCCCGGGTTGTATCCCTATCCCGACCAAAGGTTTGGGTTGTACCCCTCTCCCGACCAGAGATTCGGATTGAATCTCTTCGAGAGAACCTATCCCTGACAGTACGATCATCTTCTCCCGAAGCTGTCAACTCGCTGTCAGACTCTTCTGTTTTATCGGGATCGACCTCGATCCTTTTCACGACCGGCCATTTCATGGTACCCTGAGACAACGCTTTCAAATTATCTATCGTCTTCACTTTCAAACGGAAATGACTAAAATAAGCCTGTTGCCAATCCGGGTTTTCACTACTATAAGACGTGCCGGGACGTGGATACCAATAAGTTTCAGGTGTGAAAAGCAAATAGTTTTTATCCTGAAAACTGTATTTCTTATCTATCTTGAACATTTCTCTTGCATATTCCTCCTGTAATAACCCGGCAGGAATATCCAGATAACAAAAGTCTTCATAAATAGATCCGGTATATTTCACTTTAAACCGAACCGAATCTCCCTGCGCAATTTCACGTCCAAAATCAATCAACAGGATTTGATGATCCCGCGTAAATGACAACGCTTTATCATTTTCCGTCACTTCGCTCACGGTCAATCCGGGATTCAGGCAAAACGTGAAAACAGCCGCTCCGTCCAATGCTACCGCACGCATCTCCACTTCCGATGAGATCGTTTGAGGGTGCTGATCCAGGCTGATATCATAATGGTCGATCACCATTTTCGGCCTGTTCACATATTGATTGTTCACTTCGGTATATAATTGACGCATTTTTGCCGCTTGGGTGATGGACACCACATGATTATATGCAGCCCATATCCCGGCGGCAACGAAAAGCAACGACAGGAAAATCCAACGATAACTTCCCTGTTTTGTATTGGGAAGTCGCCTGAACAGGAAGATGGACAAACAAATAAATCCCAATCCAAGCAAAAGGTAAATCATACGGTGATTGATCAACGCTCCCCAATTTGAAAATCCAATGATCGTAGATTTTACCAGAGGCAGATTATACACCATATAATCAAACAGGTAATAGAACTTATCACCAATATAGAACAGTGTAAGTGCAATATATCCCAATAAAACAACAAAAGTAATGGCCTGGCTTTTAAGGACAAGCATAAGTCCGATGGAGAGGCCGAAGATATAAACCAGGGTGGGGATACAGATCAACAGAAAATAAACAAGATAAGCCATCCAGTCGATGGATACGCCTGAAATAAGATTGAAAGCAACAACCAACACAATGATAAAAAGGTCTAACCGGATAAAAACCCCCATATTTCCCAAAATCTTACCGATCACATATTCCGCATTGCTAAGGGGATGCACATAGAAAACTTCGGAAGTATCGAGCTTTTTATCTGATTTCAAAAATTCGGATGACAGAAATACGGCTATGATAGCCTGTCCGGTATTCAGAAACATCAGGTTAACATAGGGGATGTTGGCCGGCAATGCCTTCATCAGCCAAAATCCGCCACCATCAGCGACCAATGTTGCAAAATTAAATATGCACAAAAACAAGATTGCCAGCACGAGAAAGATACGGTAAAACCAGCTTCGCATCAGAAGCTTACTCTCGTACTTAGCAACAGACTGTATATTGTGCAGTTTGGACATGCTTTATCTCTTTGTTTCAAAAAATATACCCATTCAACCCTTGTTTCAATTCTTTTCTTCGTACGTCATTCAGCTTCAACCTTACTAACCATCAATCCACCGGTTCAGCTTTTTCTCCATATAATATACATACGCATGTTCGAGATTGGGCGGATAGGGTTCCGCATCGTAGCCCTTTATCTCGTCGGCAACGACCTGAATTTCCCATCCTGTGCCGGATGGTATGGTAGTAATAACCGGATATTTTTTATCTATCAGGGGCAAGTCGTCGCCACTGATTTGCATACGCCAGACTTTCCCTTCCGCTGTCTTTCGCATATCTTCCGGCGAACCGAAGAAAGCAATTTCGCCTTTGTTCATCAAAGCCATGCAATTACAGGTACTTGATATATCACCCACGATATGCGTCGATAAAATGATCGTTACATCCTGTTCACTGATCTTTGCAAGCAGGTTACGAAAACGGATACGTTCTTCCGGATCTAATCCTGTGGTGGGTTCATCCACGATAATCAATTTCGGATTGTGAATCAACGCCTGCGCGATGCCCAAACGACGTTTCATCCCACCCGACAATCTTCCGGCATACCGTTCCCGCACATCAAACAATCCGACACTTTCCAACATCTCATCAACCGCCTGGCGACGTTTCTTTTTGTTGTTCATACCGGACAATCGTGCAGCATAGTCTAAAAATTCATGTGTTTTATATTTCGCAAAAAAACGAAAATCCTGGGGTAAATAGCCAAGGATAGCACGCACCTCTTTACGCTCCTTCAGCAGATTATATCCAAATACATCAACTTCTCCGGACGACGGTTCCATAAGGGCCACAAGGATTCGCATAAGCGTGGATTTTCCCGCTCCGTTAGGTCCCAACAGCCCAAACATACCAGTCGGGATCTCCATACTGATATTTTTTAATGCATGGTTACCATTTGGGTAAACCTTATTCAGCGAACGTATTGATATGCTCATGGTTTATTTTTCCGAAATACTACACTTTGACGCATTTTTTCACTAAGGTTTAAAAAAATAATTCTATTTTTATTTTTTTTAAGACGATTGCCAATTGTTTTGTCTTAATCGCTACAAATATAACATAAGTCGAGAGAAAAGCCAAGCTTGTTTGGGCTTTTCCGAGGCGCCTCTTGTATTCTCGAAATATAACATAAGCTGAACGGAATACAAAAAGTTTACATATTTTTATTCTTGTTCTTGTTCAAGCAATTGTTGCGAAGTAAATTATATTTTCCACTGAGGGTGATGGTATTTCGCTTATAAAGATAATGTTCCATGGCAATAAAAAAGCCCCCGAAGAGTTCACTTCGGAGGCTTGACTGTGTAAAGGACGGCGGCTACCTGCTCTCCCACAAAATTGCAGTACCATCGGCGCCATT
>NZ_JAXQGC010000021.1:0-9256 GCF_034331125.1 Proteiniphilum sp. | reverse complement strand
GAAAACGGGAGTAGCCCGATTCTTCTTTAATTATTTTAGTCGGTCAGTAGTGATTATATTTGATTATCCATCATTAAAGAAGAATAGCCGCGATGCTTTCATCTGAAATCAGACCATATAGAAGATCCTATTAAATATCCGGAACCTTTGTAGAATATGTAAATAAACTACTCTAAACGACCTTTCCCATAATGGTGAAATATTAAAATTCAAATTTATTCCGGCATTTTATTTTGAATATCAAAATAATTTATCAATCTTTGTAGAGTTAATACAATGACAGGGAGATGGTAATTATAGCACACAAGACACTACGGATTTTTTATGAAAGAAAAGGATGTGAAGATTCGAAGGATGCACTTGAGTGCTGGTATGCAACGGTTAGAAAAGCTCAGTGGAAAAATCTCCCAGAGCTAAAAGCAGTTTATCCGAAAACGGACTATGTAGGCAATGACCATTATGTATTTAACATCAAAGGTAATAAGTACAGGATTGTTACTATCATTCTGTTTCAAGTGAGAACTATGTTTATCCGTTTTGTGGGTACACATGAAGAGTACAATAAAATAGACTGTTCAACTATTTAAGAAAATGAATTATGAATAAAATCAGCAAAGCACAATACGAATTTGCCCTTGCAAGGATCGAGGAACTTTTACCTCTGGTAGATGGCAATACTCCGGTTACAGATAAGAATCTGATAGAATTAACGATTGTGTCGGATATTGTTGAGGAATATGAAACAGAACACTTCCCCATTGGGAAACCGACCATAGGCATATTGATTAAAAACGCGCTGGGAGAAAAAGGAATGACGCAAAAAAACCTGGCAGCCATACTCGGGATCAGCCCTTCCAGAATTAACGATTTTATTGTCGGAAGAGCCGAGCCCTCTTTAAAAATAGCCAGTCAAATATGTTATATACTGAATATTCCGTCAGATGTTATAATGGATATTTATGCCGAATCTGTAAGCCAAGCTATCTAATTTAATCTCATATTTATCAGAAGTCTTGTCCAAAGTCAAAACTTTAGCCAATACCATATAAACACAATCAATCAAGGATGTATTTCAATAAATAAAATCTTTATCTATCTTTGTAGCACGAACGAAGGAAAACCGGTTCGAAGGGTTTTTAAAACAAGTTTTCACCCGGTATTCAGAAGAAAACCATATAAGAAACATCTAATTATATAACAAAAACAAAATAGAAAAAATTATGACTTCAATTATCAATTCACAACTGACAGAGTTTAAAGTAGAAGCCTACCACGAAGGCGAGTTCAAAACAGTAACCCACAACGATGTATTGGGTAAATGGGCGATTTTTTTCTTTTATCCCGCAGACTTTACATTCGTATGCCCTACCGAATTGGTGGACGTAGCTGAAAAATACGAAGAACTGCAGAAAATGGGCGTGGAAGTTTATTCGGTAAGTACCGACAAGCATTACACCCACAAAGCATGGCACGATGCATCCGACAGCATCCGCAAAATCAAATATCCTATGCTGGCAGATCCTACCGGACTCCTCTCCCGCGCATTCGGCGTGATGGTGGAAGAAGAAGGTGTTGCCTACAGGGGTACTTTTGTAGTAGATCCTTCCGGAAAGATCAAGATTGCCGAAATCCACGATAATGGCATCGGTCGTAACGCTGAAGAGCTGGTGCGCAAGGTGAAAGCCGCCCAGTTCGTAGCCACCCACGACGGTGAAGTATGTCCCGCTAAATGGCAGGAAGGCCAGGAGACATTGAAACCCAGCATTGACCTGGTCGGAAAAATTTAATATACAATCACTACTGACGGGTAACCTGTAGTGAATTACAAACTACGGGTTACCTGTCTTTTTATTTACACATTATGTTAGACACATCATTAATAGAACAACTACGGGGCATCTTCGCGGAACTCGGTAATGATTACACATTCGATGTTTCGGTCAGTGAGAATCATCCGAACCGTGGACAGCTGCTCGAACTACTCAACGACGTAGCATCGGTTTCGGATCACTTGACTGTGAAAGTGAATCCCGGTGAAGCCCTTGCTTTTGATATACTGAAGAACGGAGAAAAGACCGGCATCCGGTTCCGCGCCATACCCAACGGTCATGAGTTCACCTCATTGTTACTGGCCGTATTGAATGCTGACGGCAAAGGTAAAAATCTGCCTGATGAATTCGTCACAAAGAAATTGAAATCGTTGAAGGGGGATATCCATTTGACGACTTATATGTCGCTTACCTGCACCAATTGTCCGGATGTGGTACAGTCGCTGAACGCCATGGCGGTGCTTAACCCGCATATTACCCACGAAGCGGTGGATGGCGCCATCTACAAGGAAGAGGCCGATGCTTTGGACTTGCAGGGTGTTCCGGCAGTTTTTGCCGATGGCGAATTGCTGCATGTAGGCCGTAGTAATTTCGGCGAACTGCTGGCAAAACTCGAAGCACATTACGGTACGGAGACATCCGAAACCGAAGAACAACCCGTCCGCGAATACGATGTGGTTGTGGTGGGTGGCGGCCCTGCCGGTTCATCAGCGGCTGTGTACAGCGCCCGCAAGGGACTGAAAGTGGCTGTGATTGCTGAACGTGTGGGCGGACAGGTCAATGAGACGGGAGGGATAGAAAACCTTATCTCGATTCCCCAGACAACAGGCCCTAAACTTTCGGATGACCTCAAAAACCACATGAAGGAATATCCGATTGATATTTTTGAGAACCGTTCGGTGGAAAATGTAAAGGTGGAAAACGGCCAAAAGGTGATTACCGCCCGGACCGGTGAGATATTTACCGCACCTGCCTTGATCATCGCTACAGGAGCAAGCTGGCGCAGGCTGAACGTACCCGGAGAAGCCGATTTTATCGGAAAGGGTGTAGCTTTCTGCCCCCATTGTGATGGTCCGTTCTATAAGGGTAAACGTGTAGCCGTGGTAGGCGGGGGTAATTCCGGTATCGAGGCGGCTATCGACCTGGCAGGGATTTGCACCCATGTCACTGTCTTTGAGTTTCTGGATGAATTGAAAGCCGACAAGGTTTTGCAGGAAAAGGTGAAAAGCCTGCCCAACGTAGATATCTTCCTCCACTCACAGACCACCGAAGTGATCAACAACGGAGAGAAAGTCATTGGAATGAAGGTAAAAGACCGCAAGACCGAAGAGGAGCGCTTTGTGGATCTCGACGGGGTATTTGTACAGATCGGTTTGGCGCCCAATAGCGCGGCATTCAGGGATGTGGTAAATACCAACCGTTTTGGCGAGATAGAGATCGATGAACGCGCACGAACCAATGTGCCCGGGATCTATGCCGCGGGAGACGTAACCACGGTTCCTTACAAGCAGATCATCATCTCCATGGGAGAAGGCGCCAAAGCGGCTTTGACGGCATTCGACGACCGGATTCGTAGAATATGATCCCACAGTTGCCACGTCAAACTTCGTTTAGATAGACAAGACCGGTATTAGAAGGAGATTTCCCGAGAGTATAATAATGAAAAAATTGGTGAATAGCATACTATTTTGTAAATTTGCCACAATTATAACGACAATACAGTTAAACAAAAAAATTATGAAAACATTAGATTATTTAGGATTAGATCCAAAAAGTACAGAAAAGACAGTGGACGGCTTACAGAAATTACTGGCCAGCCTGCAGGTTTACTACACCAACCTCCGCGGATACCACTGGAATGTAAAAGGTATCGAGTTTTTCGGCGCACACGCAAAATACGAAGAGTATTATGATGACACTGCCGAAAAGGTGGATGAAGTGGCTGAACGCATCCTGATGTTGAGCGGCACACCTGCACACAACTTCAGTGAATACCTCAAAGTATCGGCCATCAAAGAGACCGGCGTGGCAACCAAGTCAAAAGAGATCGTGAAAGAGATCCTCGACTCACTGAAAGTGCTGATTGCTCTGGAACGTGAAATATTGGAAAATGCTTCGGAAGGGAGCGACGAAGGTACCGTGGCGCTGATGAGCGACTATATTTCAGAACAGGAAAAAACTGTCTGGATGCTTACCGCATACCTTTCGTAAGAACTGTTTAAGTATTTTATAATACTGAAAAACAGAATATTAAATATTAATATGTGAAGTGTTGATTGAGAATTCAGATCGGCATTAAGAATAAGATAAAGGAGGGCGAATCACCTGTTGGTTTGCTCTCTTTTTTATTTCCGTTCAATTTATTCTATCGCCTTATCTTCCTATCAGCGACATAAACTGTTTGCGATAAGTATCCCCCATCGGTATCTGTTTTTCGCCAATGGTAATACGGCTTTTATTGATACTGGATATCTTATTTTTGTGGATGATATATGAACGGTGGACACGCATAAAGCGCTCTGAGGGGAGGTCTTCTTCTAACGCTTTAAGGCTTATCAGTGACAAGATAGGTTTTGGGTGGCTTTCAGTATATATTTTCACATAATCTTTTAAACCTTCGATATAGAGGATATCGTCAAACAGTACATGCAACAACTTGTAATCTGATTTCACAAAAATCCCGGAATTTTCCTGTACTGTTTCGGTCACCATTTTCTTATCAGTCATTTCAAACCAATTCAACGCCTTTTTCGCGGCGGTAAGGAAATCGGCAAAAGAAAAGGGTTTTAGAAGATAATCGAGGGCATTTACCTTGTATCCTTCCAGGGCATATTCACTGAAAGCAGTGGTAAAAATAATCCGGGTATGGTCACCGATAACACGGGCAAACTCCATTCCATTCACTTCAGGCATCTGAATATCAAGGAAAAGAAGGTCTACCTTCTCATCTGCAAAATGTTTCATGGCCGACAACGCATTGCTGTATTTGCCCGTCAGTTTCAGGAAAGAGGTTTTCTGTACATACGACTCCAGAAGCGATAGCGCCAATGGTTCATCATCCACGATCCAACAATTGAGTATCATTCGACTGTTTTTTTGTATCGATCAAAAGCATGGTTGTATAAACATCGTCTTCAATAGAGGTCTTCCATTGATAATTGTCGGGATAAAGCAGCTCCAGTTTTTTCTTCACCAGTTCGAGCCCGATACCGCTCCCACTCTTATCGGATTCCGATTTCGGGAAGTAACTGTTCCGGGAGACAAACTCCACTTTTCCATCGGGATACTCTCTGAGCGAGATATTGATAAACGAGGGCTTTTCCCCGCTGATACCATGCTTGAATGCATTTTCAATCAAAGATATAAAAATTAAGGGAGAAATAAGCGTATTTCCGGATTCGGAATAAGAAAAATCAGTTGTCAGTTTCACATTGTCAGGCAGACGTATCCGCATCAGCTCAATGTAATTACGCATAAATGTGGCTTCCTGGCGAAGGGGGACGAAAGTCTGGTTATTTTCGTAAAGCAGGTGGCGCAACATCTTACTCAAATCCACCACAGCTTGTTGTGCCTTAGGAGGATCGAATTCTATCAGCGCATAAATATTGTTCAGTGTATTCAGCAGGAAATGGGGATTGATCTGGTTCTTGAGGTTTTGCAGCTCCGCATCCGACTTTGCTTTCTCCAACTCTTTCCGCTCGTTGTCCACTTCAAACCAACGAACGGTCATCTTCAACGCTACACTCAATCCTGCCATCAAAAACAACCACGTAGAGTTTCTTACCAGCAACAGGAGCTGCATATTGTTACTCCAACCTCTACCCCCACCCCGTTTCATGCGCCTTCTTGGCCTCAGTTCCGGTATAAGGGTTTCAATCAGGTCCCGTCCGTAATGCATCAGGAATGCCACCGCTATAATAAGCAGCAGGTTGTAGAGGATGAACCGTTTGGTCTTCCCTTTATACAAGAGCTTATCGATCAGCAGGAAATAGTTGAGGTAAAATACCAGCATGAATCCCAGTAACTCAGGGAGCGACCGCATGAAGGACTGCCAGTAAAATATACGTTCGGAATCCATAAAAAAGTAGGGGAGAATGAAAATCACCCCCCACAGTAATATGTGCATAAGCACATTGTTCCATGCTCCTCTTTGTTTTGACTTTAACAGTTCATCCATTATCCTGCAATTAATAGCCGTTCAGTTTCATTAGACTTACCTTAGTCGTTTTCAATTCTCAGCAGAAGCAAAATTATCCTTTGCTCATTTAATTCAACGAAAAAGTTCAAATCCTATTAAATAGGACCACCCGGTCCGCCGGGACCTGGACCTCTTCCAGGACCTCCAAAGCCTCTTCTCTGAGGCATCATATCTTCTTGTGTGACACCGCCTTTAAATATATTGAACCTATACACGAAATGCACCATGAAATAACTTGTAAGCGTATTAGTGGTCGTGTCTTGTATATAGTTGGATGTTACACTTCTGCTGATATTACTGCGTTGTTGCAGGATATCATATATTTTAAAACGGATGGTGCCGTTCTTTTGTTTAAATAACGTCTTCTGTAAGGAAGCGTTCCACAGCCATTCGTTTTGCTCAAAACCGTCGGTATAACCTGAGTTGGTGGAGTAATTGATATCGCTTTCCAATGTCAGATCCCACGGCAGATAAATCGCAGTGGTAGCGCTTCCGCCATAGTTCAGATATTGCTGGTCGATCTGTCCTTCGAGACTGTTGGTAACATTGTTGAAATTGACATTACCGCGGATAGAGAAGTCGAACTGGTCTGAACGGTAGTTCAACCCAAGTGCTTCCATCAATGATATCTGCCTGTTCGTATTCTTATCTTCAGCGGTAAACTCTTTTGGTGCATCCTCTCCGGAAATCGATTTAGAGTATCCGTATCCCTGGTTATATCTTGCGAATGACATCGAGAAAATGGAGAACTTGATATTTTTCAACGGCACATTGAAGATCACGCGTGCATCGGTATTCCAGTTTCCCGATACGTTACGGTAAGTGGCTTCCTTACGCCCTGTGGTCACATCGGTGATAGTTGCCGACACTATATCATTCGTCATGTATGCTCCATTCAGGTACGCCGACAAGGAGCTGGCCTTTTCCGGATTCGAACGTTGGTAACGTACATTGAACCGGTGTTGGAAGGAAGGCTTGAGATCGGGATTACCATAGCGGATATTCAGCGGGTCGGAAACATCAATCACAGGTGAGAGCTGTGTTACCGATGGTTGCTCAGTGCGTCCCCAGTACCGCAGACGGAGATTGTGCGTACGGCTCCAGCGATAATTGAGCTGTGCCATGGGAGCAAAATTGAGTACATCCTGTTTGGTGTCGTGTATCATGTCTGTTCCGATAAATGTTTTACTGCGGGAACTGGACGGTTCCATTGAGACACCGAACATATAGTCGTAATTCTCTCTTACCGACCTGAAATTCAGCTCAATCTCCTGATTCACGAAATTATTTTCAAGCCGTTTGCTGTAGGTTGAATCAAGTACGGTGTATTCTCCAAACTCATCCTGGGTGCGCGTATCCTTATCTGATTCCGATACATTCTGACCGTACTCATATGCCAGCTGCAGGAAGTTATTTCTGCCTATCGGTTCCACATAAGAGAGGTAAACCCGCCAGGAGGTGTTGTCGCTTGTGTTCGTGAAGCGCTGGTCGATAAGATCATCGGGGCGGGTTCCGTTATAAAAGGTGCCTGAGACGCTGGTACCGGTATTTTCTGATTCGCCTCTATTGGCACGTAACTGGGCGCTCAATATCCGTCCCTCTTTTCCCAACTGACGGCTTATATCCAGATTTCCTCCATAATCTTTTCCATTCCCTTCTGAAAAATATTCGGAATTACCATAATTGATGGTATCACCCGACAGTTCATTCCGGGTATGGAAATCCCCTGTTTCGTCGCGATTGTTGTTATAGAACGCCACATTCGGCCGGAAAATAATGGTGGTGGCATCATCAGGATTCCATTCCATCCTGAGGTCCATATTAAAATTCCGGCTCCTGTTATTTGACCGGTTGCTTTCATTTTCCAGGGTGTTTCCTGCACTGAGGATATTTTGGGTGAACACATCCGACTGTACATCGGTATCAGTAGATCCGTATCGCACATTACCTCCGATCTTGAATCTGGAAGAGAGTTGGGTACTGAAATTACCCCCCATATTCAATGAGGTGGATATACCGTCTCTTGCCCCAAACATCCGGCCTCTGCCTCCCCGGCCGCCCATACTGCCGAACATGGCTCCTGCCAGATCGGAAAATCCGGCATTATTGGTATTATTAATACCTCCAAGAAAGGTATACTGATCTTTATCCTTCATGTAATTAACCATACCATTGGCTTCATAGCGGTCTTTGCTTCCATATCCTGCGAAGGCATTACCAAACAGACCTTCTTTCATGCCGGGACGCACCAGCAGGTTGATCACATTCTCTTCTTCACCGTCGTCGAACCCGGTCATCTGTGCCATCTCTGTTTTTCTCTCAAGCACCTGCAGCTTCTCCACCATCTTAGCCGGGAGATTTTTAGAAGCTACTTTTGGGTCGTTGCTGAAGAATTCCTCTCCATCGACCAGTATTTTAGTGATTTGCTTTCCGTTTACGGTGATCTTCCCTTCGCTGTCAATCTCCACACCGGGCATCTTCTTCAACAGGTCTTCCACTACTGCGCTTTCGGTCACTTTATAAGAATCGGCATTATATTCCAACGTATCACCCCGTACTGCAATTTCCGGTGCTTTGGCAGTGACCACAGTCTCCGACAGTAAGATATTGTCGTTTTCCATCGCTATATTACCCAATTTCACATTCGGATTGGATGAGGTCACCTCCACATTCCGAAATATGTCGTTATAGCCGATGTAAGAAATATGTAGAATATAGGATCCGTTTTTTATCGGTATTGTAAACAGCCCCTTATCATCGGAAGCTTTCCCTGTAACAAAACTGCTGTCTGCCTGCTGGAGTACACGTATATTGGCCATCGGCACCGGCTCTTCCGTTTCTTTCTCTATCAACTTTCCCGATATGGAACTGTTTGTCTGTGCCTGCAGCATACATGAGAAAGCAGGGAATAAAACAGCCATCACCAAAAAACAAATCTTTTTCATATGATAAAAATATTCTTTTCTAACATTCACTTAACCGATTCATCCGGAAAGAAGAATTATATCAACCTCCATTTTTTAAATTCAAATTGTACATTTGAATTCGCAACAAAAATAGCATAGTCGTCAGGTTTCCACAAAAGAAATAGATGAACTCTCCTATTTTATCGACCAACAGTGGCTTTGAGGCGATCAAGCCGTAAATCGGAAGGAAAGAAAATGACTGTTTGTCTTTACTCATGTTTCGCACTTCCCTCAAACCATTGACAAAGAAATAGAAGGGAAAT
>NZ_JAXQGC010000020.1:0-11077 GCF_034331125.1 Proteiniphilum sp. | reverse complement strand
ATATCTACTATTTTACTGTATTATAGACTATTGAATGCTTTTTAAGGGTCGACTACTTAGCATTAATCGTACTGGGTAGAATTGAAATAGGTTGAGGAGATATGTGAATATCTGGCAATTGAGGCATTAATCGTACTGGGTAGAATTGAAATTTGAGCGTGTATCGTCGCATGTAGGTTGCAAATTGTACCATTAATCGTACTGGGTAGAATTGAAATGAGATTTGGTCGAGCAATGCTTTATATTCCGGTTTCCATTAATCGGACTTGGTAGAATTGAAATTCAGGAACGAGGTTTTTAAAAATCAACAGTGAAACGCCATTAATGGTTATATAACAAAAAAAAATGGGACAAATCTATCATTTTTAGACTTGTCCCAAGAGGTGAACTGTGCCGGATTCGAACCGGCGACCTCTGCCCTGTCAAGGCAGCGCTCTAAACCAGCTGAGCTAACAGTTCGTGCCGCAAAAGTACGGAAAAATCTGATATGTTCTGGTTTCCCGGATAATAAATTATAAATAATTCCTGATTTGGGGTGTAATTATTATGTAATTTATGGTGTGATCGGACTAATAGCTGAAAAACCGATTTATTTTCGTATCTTTGCATCCATTATCAATTAAGTTAGTATTGTATCTTTCTTCTCAAGGTTTTGCTCCGCCATTTTAGGCGGATCTTCCCATCGCCGAAATCGACATCAAAATCAACTTATTTGTATAAGTTATCAATCAGTTACAGGAATGTGGAATATCGTTTATCATAGCATATCCTGTTTAATATTAAAACATGACATTTAAAGAATTATCAATTATAGAGCCGGTATTGAGGGCTCTCAACGAAAAAGGACATACAACTCCCACACCAATACAACAACAGGCTATTGCCCCGGCACTCGATAACCGTGATATCTTAGGACTGGCACAGACCGGCACAGGAAAAACCGCAGCATTTGTACTCCCCATCATACAACAACTCTATCTGAATAAATCCCATGTCAGGAAAAGAGAGATCAAGGCATTGATTTTGACACCTACACGGGAACTGGCTATCCAGATTAATGAATGCCTGAGCGACTATATCCGCTATACGGGACTCCGTCACTGCGTAATATATGGTGGAGTGAAACAGAATGCCCAGGTGAATGAACTGAACAGGGGAATAGATATATTAGTGGCTACTCCGGGACGATTGCTCGATTTGATGAACCAGAAGATCATCAGTCTCCAGGCTATCCGTCATTTTGTGCTGGATGAAGCCGACCGGATGCTGGATATGGGATTTATCCACGATATCAAACGGTTGTTACCGCTGCTGCCCAGGGTGAAGCAGACCCTTTTCTTTTCGGCCACCATGCCATCATCAATAGCCGATCTTTCACGTTCCATCCTGCATAAGCCGGTCAGGGTAGAAGTGGCACCGGTATCGTCGGTAGTAGACACCATTGAGCAGTATATCTACTTTGTGGAAAAACCGGAAAAGAAGGATTTACTCATTAACCTGCTGAAAAAGGATAAGAAGAGATCGGTATTGATATTCTCCCGTACCAAACATGGAGCGGATAAGATCGCACGGATTCTCTCCAAATCCGGAATAAACAGTGCCGCCATCCATGGGAATAAATCGCAGAATGCCAGGCAAAGGGTACTGGCTGATTTTAAGTCGAATAAGATACAAACCTTAATCGCGACGGATATTGCAGCACGGGGAATCGATATCAATAATCTCGAACTGGTCATCAATTACGACCTTCCCGATGTGGCTGAAACCTATGTACACCGCATCGGCCGTACGGGTAGGGCGGGGAATACCGGTACTGCCGTTACTTTCTGTGCCGATGAGGAAAGGGATATGCTGAAAGACATCCAGAAATTGACAGGCAAGACCCTTGTGGTAGCAAGCTAAACAGTAATCATTCAATCAATTAAAAATAAAGACATTTCAGGTATAAATATGGCTAAATCAGTTTCGTATAACAAAAGAGAAGTAGAAAAGAAAAAACAGGAAAAACGCTTGGAAAAACAGAAACGCAAAGAAGAGCGTAAAGCCAATGCCGGCTCCGGCTCATTGGACGATATGATCGCTTACGTGGATGAAAATGGGGTGATTACCGATACTCCGCCAGATCCCGTACAAAAGCAGAAAATAGACATAGACGATATCGCGGTATCCACCCCTAAGAAGGAGGATATCGGAGAACCCGAACCCAACAAGGGACGGGTGGAATATTTCAATGCCGATAAGGGCTATGGATTCATTAAGAGTACCTCCTCTGTGGATAAATACTTCTTCCATATCAGCAGTGCACCGGCTTCTATCGATGAAGGTGATAAGGTTACATTCGATCTGGAACGCGGCAAAAAAGGGCTGAATGCCGTGAATATTGTGATTACAGAATAAAAGATCACCCTATTTACTCATTAATGCATAGAGGGCAAAAGAGCCCAGCCAATGGCTGCCCATATAATCATCGTTGGTTATATTACCCAGTGAATAATTGAGATGATTGTCCGCTATTGTTTTCAGGTATCCCAGTTCCGGCAGTTTTTTGGCAATAATATATAAACATGTAGCCCTACTGAAATTCAGTCCGTCGAGGTGAACCAGATGCCCATCCGTACGATCCGAAACCTCTCCGGGTTCCAATGCGAAATCGGGATTGAATATCTCCGGCAGGAAATTCTTTAGCCATACACGGTATTCCTGCGTATCCAATACCTTACTCATCAGAAGGGCCTCTTCCAGGCAAGGGGAAAGGAAATCACTGCCACTGGGTTCATAAGAGAGGTTACAGTCCATGTCTTTCCCATACAATCTTATGGCGTGCTCCATTATGAGTTGTTGAAACTCCTTATCGTTGATAGATCGGGCATAGTCAATAGATAAAGAGAGCCCGAAAGCGGTATTATCATGTTGTCCCGTGCGGATAGGGTAGTAGAGCTTCGGTAGATATTCCTTGTATTTTTTCACAAGTGTGTCGGCCAAAGGTTTTAACGCCAGGCTCCATTGTTCTGCATCGGGATCATCCCATGAGTCTAATTCACTTTGCAGTTGGAACAACCATGCCCATCCGTAGGTGCACTCAAAATTCCGGTTGTTATAATCCTTAAAGAAAGCCGATTCTACAGATACGTTCTCCGATGTTATATTCCTGTTCAGGATAGCCCTCACTTCTCCGGAGCTATCCAATTGAGGGTATTCCTTCAGCAATTTTATAATGGACCAGTAACCGTGTACTGAAGAATGCCAGTCGAAACAACCATAAAATACAGGACGCAGCTCTTTGGGACTTTTCAGGTCATCCGTACTACCCAGTACCTGCCCCAGCTTATTGGGATATTCAACCTCTATGCAATGCACAGGCAGGCTGAATATCTTTTCTGCCTGTGGCAGATCTAATGTTTGGGCATTGATATATCCACAAAATAACAAGAAAATAATAAGAATTTTTTTCATCGGGTCAATTTAAATGATAGAAGTCCAGTTCACGAAAAACTTCCCTCTGGATTTCCCGGACAGTTGACTCTCATTTTATATCGCTATTCAGGGCTTAACGTCGAGACCAGTTCAAACTCCTCAAAAGTCATATTCAGGTCTTTGCGGTTAATAGGTTCTTTTCCCAATTCTTTCCTTAGTTTATGCTTGTCGATATGCGACTGTGAATGCTCCTTGCTGGCATGCCATTTCTCCTGCGATTCCTTGTCTTTCCAGTAAATAAGCACTTTTATTATATCAAAATCATCCGCCTCCTTATTGACCAATATGTCGCGGCGGATAAAACCTTCTGCTTTGGTAGACCTGGAAGGGAGCGACAAATCCTCAATAACAGCGTCCGAAAGATCTTTCGCCACCTTCATATTGCGTGACATTACATACATAACTGTGAATTTTAAAACGTTTATTACTCCTATTACTATTTTTCGCGGACAAGCGTATCCAGTAACCTTTTCAGGTTATACCAGCAGGTGTTTTCCTTAT
This sequence comes from Proteiniphilum sp., assembly GCF_034331125.1. Lineage (NCBI taxonomy): Bacteria > Pseudomonadati > Bacteroidota > Bacteroidia > Bacteroidales > Dysgonomonadaceae > Proteiniphilum > Proteiniphilum sp. The sequence goes on along the minus strand of NZ_JAXQGC010000020.1, from coordinate 7,102 downwards.
TGATTGTCTGGACCAGGATATCCTGTTCATTCATGGGTACACCTAAAATCCTGAAAATGTCAAAAACTTCCCGTTCCGCCACATTCATACAATACAGCCTTCTCTCATGCTCTGCATGTTTCCGGCAATTATCACATGCGCTATTTAAATAACTGACCATCACTGTAATTTTTATTTGACCTGACTTACGTATCCATCTCTCTGGAGAACTCTCAATTAAAAAATAAAATTATTCTTTTGCGATCTATTACGCAATACCCTAAAATAATGATTTTTCTTCGGGAAATTAATCTATTTTGGGGATGGGAATTCACACCGCCTTACCGACTGTATTTTCCCGATGTTCCAATCCCCATTCCACCATTACGTCCAACACTTTGGTCAGGGACTGGCCCGATCTTGTCAATTCATATTCGACGGTAACAGGTACACTGTCGTAAACCGTTCTGGTCACAATACCGTTTACCTCCAGATCCCTCAATTCCTTGGACAACATGCGTGGAGTGATCTTCGGGATGTTCCTTTCCAACTCTTTGAAGCGTTTTTTTCCGAAAAGCAATGCCCCGATGATGGGTAACTTCCATTTGCCGCTGACAACGTTCATCGTATCGTTGATTGCCAGGACATAATTACCCGCACATTGCTTTGCTTTATTCAGTTCAATCGAATGGTTCATATATAGCTGATTTTGTTGATGATATATTAAAGTATACTGGTATACATAAGTATAGTAGTTACTATTATATAGCAAATATAGCTAATTTTGCATCATCAAAACGATTTTATTAAAAAAATTACAGCAATATCAAATTAAAAGAAGTATGTCATTAATAAACAACTTAAACTGGCGTTATGCCACGAAGAAAATGAACGGACAGGCCGTTCAGAAAGAAAAACTGGATTATATTCTGGAAGCGGCAAGACTGGCTCCTTCCTCATCCGGATTACAACCTTACAGGGTTTTTGTGATCAGCGACAGGAAGGTGCTTGAAAAAATAAAGGAGGTGGCTTTCAATCAAAGCCAGATAACAGACTGTTCCCATCTGATCGTCTGGGCTGCCTGGGACAGCTATTCAGCCGAAAAGATCGGGAATGTAATGGAAAAGACATCAAGGGAACGCGGGTTGCCGGATAATGCGATGGGTGAATATGCCCAGTCGCTTTGGGCAAATTATCAATCCCTGGGTGAAGAATGGCATAAAAACCATACAGCCAAACAAGCCTATATATCATTCGGATTAGCGATTGCCGCAGCGGCAGAGCAACAGGTCGATGCCACCCCTATGGAAGGCTTCGACTCTGCTAAATTAGATGAAATCCTCGGCCTTGACGCATTGGGTCTAAAGAGTGTTGTTATCCTGCCCATAGGCTACAGGGATGGCCAACACGATTGGCTTGTAAACCTCAAAAAAGTGCGCACACCCAAAGAAGAATTTATCACAGTAATTGATTAATTCATACAACAAAAAATTTATGGCAGCTCCGGATTCATCATCAAAACTATTCATATTTACTTGTGGTTATGGTAAAAGATAGAATGAAATTCGGGGCTGTCCATTTGGAAGTGACCCACAGGGGAAAATCACTTTGGTTTTACAGGGATATTATCGGGTTACGGTTGCGGAAAGAAAACGGGTATCTGGAAATGGGGACGGATACCGAAACATTGGTCGTATTGCACCCAACGGCAAAACTATCCGGGAAGCATGGATATAGCGGACTTTACCACTTTGCAATTCATCTGCAATCCGAGGCAGAGTTCGCCCGTGTTCTCGCCCGCCTTATTTCCAAACGATACCCCATTTCACCGACAGACCATACCATTTCGAAAGCAATCTATCTTAATGATCCGGATGGAATTACGGTAGAAATAACGTTTGAAACCCCCGAACGTTTCTCTGAATATATTGTAAAAAACGGAAGATTCCTTTCCCTTGACAGAGACGGGACAGAGAGATTGTCGGCGGCACCGCTTGACGTTGGAACCTTGATGCAAATCGTCCCCCATGACGGCATACAAAAACCGCTACCCGCAGATACCGTTATCGGGCATATTCACTTATATGTGGGTAATCTTGAAAAAGCAAATGATTTCTATAAGCAAATTGGCTTTGAAGAACATTCTTTTTCCCCTCAAATAAAATTTGCCGATTTGAGCGCGGGTGGTGTTTTCAAACACAGAATGGCGATCAATACCTGGCAAGGTCTGAATGCACCACAGCCGCCGGACGGTACGGCAAGAATGAGACATTTCACCATTAAATATGTTTCGGAAGAAGGCCTGAAATCGGCATTGGCAAATGTATCAAAGTTCGAGAAAACTGATAAAGGCTATATTGTATTTGATCCATCGGGTACCAGAATAATTCTGACAACTGGGGACTGATTGAATTTGATCAATGGTTCTGAAAGTTTATATTTTCCATCAGACTTTAGTCCACACAGGGTTTAATTTCAAAATTTCTTTATATACAGGGCAATCTTCTCTATGTGCACCGGGTAGATAACCAATGCTCATCAAAAACTCGTTGACGATTTCCCCGCCTGTAAAGCGGAATGTCTTTTTAAACAGCTTTGTCCATTCTTCTTTTGTCCTGGGATGATTGGTTTCCAACCATTTGTTGAATGAACCATATTCTCTTTGTAACGAACAAATCGTTTTCGCATTTTCTATGGCTGCGTTAATTTTCAAACGGTTACGAATAATACCCGGATCGTTCAGTAGTCTCTCTCTGTCAGTTTCCGTATAAGAAGCCACTTTTGTAATATCAAAATTATCATACGCTTCTCTGAACGATTTTTCTTTTTTTAAAATCGTTTCCCAACTCAAGCCTGCCTGGTTGATTTCCATGATTAACCGTCCGAACAATTCATTGTCATCGTGAATTGGAAAACCATAATGATTATCGTGGTAATTCTTGTGCAGCGCTTTTCGCCCTTCCGGTTCCAGGGCGTCTATATAAAAACAGTAGGACATTATTTTCGGTTTATTTACTTTCTTCTACTATGATTGCCTTGTATATCCCTATCGTTGTAAATAATAGGATTACAAATATATAAAATAATGTCTTATTCCTTTTCATTTATTACGCATTGCTGAGCATGATTTCCAAACGGGTAATCTTGTTATCCGTTATCATCAGATGATAATCCAGGGCAACCGGGCTTCCATCAAAATCTCCTGAAACTACATTTGCACTTATGTATGAAAGAAAGATACCGTTAAGTTTGAATTGCGGTCTTGACCTGATTGGTGAAGTCCTCTACGGCAAATGGAAGATCCGTTTATTGTGGTTTATCCATAAAGGATATAAGCGCCCGAGTGAATTACAACGTAAAATACCCGATGCTTCCCGGAGAGTTCTGAACATCCAGTTGAAAGAACTGGAAGCACACGAATTGATTACCAAAACTATTTATCCGGTAGTTCCACCAAAGGTCGAGTACAGTCTGACTGAATTTGGAGAAACACTGATTCCTGTTATTTCGGTATTGGGTCAGTGGGGTGATGAACATCAGGAACGTTTACGGCATCTCATCCTGAAACGATTAGGTCAACTGCCGCTGGATTAAAAGCGATTTAACTAACAATACATTCATAGAATAAGCTATCAGGATTAATTTTCGTCTTATCCCCACGGATCTCTCTTGCATCTGATTTCTCCCTGTCTTTCCTTATGGAATACGGTCCGGTATAACTTTTTTCGATACAATTCATTATACCCGGTCTCATTCTATATTTATCGGCAAGCTGTCCAAAATCATCTATTTGTCCTTCCCCGAAGCATTTTAAACATATTTCAGCGCAGGCTCGTGCATCATGTTCTGCCCGGTGATGTTTAAGTGGGATATTGAAATAATCACAAATTGCATTCAGGTTATCTTTCCAGATAGAATCAAATTCAGGGGAGTTCTCAGTATCTTCCGGTGTGATCCCATGTATCCGGATATTAAAATTATCATATAAATTGTCTTTGGGCCTGATAAGAGAGGAATACGTATCCACTATTTCTCCGTTTTCAACAAACGAAAGTCCGATTTCGCAGACATTGGATAATTTTTTCGGTTATAATTACCTTTCTAAGAATTCCCATGATCAAATAATTATTTTATAAACCGAATTTGGAGATTCAGTTTGAGATACTGTTCACCTCCATCCTTATAAATTACTCCAAAATCATGTCTTGAGGTACTGGCAGTTTCAAATTTAGTGTTGTTCAGCAAATAGTCTTCAAATTCATTTTTATTGTATATATGAACAAGTCAACAATCGGGATTTTAACCGTATGGGATTCCATACAGTTAGAAATGGAGAAGGAAGATTGCTTAATGAAGCAGTCTATCATGATTTCATATTCTTTTACTCGTTTTCTTCATAATAATAGGAATAGTCAATCCCTTTCATGAATATTTCCCGGCTGTTGATTTCATCTGTGAGTGCATCTTTTAGTAAAGTCTTTAGTCTAACACTGTTGGAGGAACTTTGTATCATTGCATTCATATAATCGTCTTTACCGATCTTGCTCCAATCGACACATCGTTTCAGTCTTTTCTTCAAGATCAGATCCAGCCAGATTCTGGTACTTCGACCGTTACCTTCCATGAATGGATGAGCAATATTCATTTCCACATATTTATCGACTATCTCCTCGAAACTGTCTTCCGGCATCTGTTCAATTTGTTTCAATGTGGTACCTAAAAACTGTGCTACTGCAAACTGGAAGCCCCCTTTCGAAATGTTCTTTTGTCTGATTTGACCGGCAAAATCATATAACCCCCCGAAAATATAGGCATGAATTTTCTGTAGACTTTTTGTCGTTCCGACTTCCTCGTCTTCGATAAGATTGCTTTCGAAGAGGGAATACGCCTTCTTCTTGCTTTGTCCATCAATACTGTTGTCGTTGTATGTGAACCAGTCGAGAAATTTGATGGCTTTATTATTGGGAAAATGCTTGGCAAGAGAAATAACGCCATCATAATCAAGGACGTTTGAAAGTCTCCTTTTCCCATCAGGTGCTTTTAATTTCAACTGGGTAGTGACGCTACCCAGTTCATTTCCTTCTTTTCTCAGTTTGGCTTTGAGGTATTTCCAATAATTTCGTGTTTTGGTATAGTCGTCTTGGCTTGTAAGAACAGCAACAATATCCAAGACGGAAAACCACCATTTGTTGTTTTCTTCGTCCCAAATAGCACGAACTTCACGGTCATCGAAAAAACGGATGGATATTTTTGTCTTATCGCTCATTGCTATGTCTATTTTTTCTTTTCAAACACTACCTCGAATACGGGATCAAGACAATATTTATATTGTTTGTAATCCGATTTCTTTCAAATAATTATATGTGCCATCGTAATACTCTTTTTTACGGGTATGATCTTCCTCATTCCCTTCAGGAATAACAATCACCATTCCTTGCCTTGCACGAGTAAGTAAAACCCGATAGGCGTTTAGCAAATATTTCTTACGCTCAATATTATGTATGTTCTGCCATCTATTGCCTTTGAAAGAGAAAGTTTTCCATCCACTTGGAGAATACCGCATATCGCCATCCCAGACAACGCAGCTCCAGTCTAATTCCAGACCTTGTATGTAAAATTCAGTGGCAACATCTTCCAAATAAAAGGAAGAACGAACATCGTCTTTGCCATCTAAGAACCAATGGACATGATTCATCGGTGTTTTTACATCAATAGCAAATGGCTTTAACCGTAATGCCTGTGAAGAAACAACAATACCGTAGCGCTCGCTCCCTCTTGCTTTTTCTTTGAGCCACTGTTTTGCTTTCAGAATATCACGGGTTAATACGATTGGGTATTTTTCAGCAATTTGTAAAAAATCTTCTTTGGCCTTCTCTATTTCGATATCCAAAACATTTTTGACAAACGAAGATAATTTTTCAGCTCGGAAGGAACGCATTGAGACAGATAAGTGTAAGTCTTCACTAAAATGAACCTTACCTTTATTCTCCAAAATTTGAATTGTCTCCATAGCTGCATATTCCGAATCAGTGAGATTAGGTGAAATATAGACACTCCAATCGGAAAAAGTTTTATCTATCGCGTGGAGCCACTCGGAGATACCAGCTTCTCCGGTATTAATTTCTTGTCCACCTCCCACTAAACAAATAATGACAGCCCAGTCTTTATGTCTGTTTAAGCATGAAATCAGAAACTCCGGTTCTGAATAATCAAAATCGGGAATGCCTTTTTTCTGCTTCATAAATTTGATCGTCTGTTCTTTATTCCATGCCCGTTGTGCTTCATCAAAAATTGCGACATGGTCATATGGAGCTTCTTGATTTTTCAGATATTCGTCCCTGTAGTGATGTATAATTTGAATAAATGTCTTGACCGCCTGCTTGGCACTTATTTTCGTTATTTTGTTACCTTTTTCTCGTTCTCTCTGTACTTTGTCTCTTGCTAATGCTTCTTGCAATATATCCACCAATGGTTTATTCCCAGACAAATAAACGCTTGCATTTCCGTTTTCATTGTCGAGATGAGAAGTGGCAACATTTAGCCCAACAAGCGTCTTCCCTGCTCCGGGAACACCCGTAACAAAGCAAATGATTTTTTTATGCTCATTTCGGGCAATATCAATTATCTCAGATATTTTGTCTGTAGTCAGTGTAAGATTCTTTGCACTTGCATCACTTCGGGTAATATTTTCAACACTATGGCTTGTGTAGAGAGATACAGCAGCTTCGATGATTGTCGGTGTTGGCATATATCCTCCATCCACATATTTGGGTATATTTATTTCCGGTTCGTCAGAAAAGAAGCATAAGGCATTTTGAATGACTTCTTTCAGTCCTTTGCTGTTAACTTTTACAGGCAATGTAAGATTGTCATTGTGTGAAGTAAGGACAATCTCCGTAAAAGATGTCTTGGACTCAGTCGCAATCAAAACAGGGACTAAAACAACATTGTGACTTGTTTTGTGAAAGTTTTTTAGGTCCAAAGCATAATCCCAAACCTGCTCAATGTTGGAGTTTAAAAAATGGCTTTCTCCAACTTTAAATTCTACTACGAAAACTATATTTTTAATCACTATTAACCGACTAAATTCTAAATCCTTTAAATTCTATTTTTATTACGATGA
>NZ_JAXQGC010000019.1:0-132889 GCF_034331125.1 Proteiniphilum sp. | reverse complement strand
ATCCGCTTTTCGTGGTGATCAGGATCACACCCGATGCCGCACGTGTTCCATAGATCGCTCCGGCGGAAGCATCTTTCAGCACGTCGATCGACAGGATATCTTCCTGCGTCAATGAACGGATATCGCCGCCCGGGAAACCGTCGATGACGATCAAAGGCGACTTTCCGGCGTTGATGGATGTCATTCCGCGTAATTGGATTGTCGTGCCTGAATTGGCACTTCCCAGGTTGTTCATCACAAGGCCGCCGATCTTTCCCTGTAGGGCGGTTGTAATATCGGCGCCCCCTACTCCCACCATCATATCTTCACCTTTCAATGAAGTGATGGCGCTTGTCACCTGCCGTTTATCCAATGAACCGTAGCCGATGACCACCACTTCAGCCAACATTTTCGTGTCCTCCTGTAACACAATATCGAAAGAAGTTCTTCCGGTAGTGTTAACTTCCTGTGTCAGATAACCGATATAGGAAATCTGAAGTATGGCGTCAGCTTCTACATTCAAAGTGAAACTTCCGTCTATATCCGTTACGGTACCGTTGGTTGTACCTTTCTCCATCACGTTGGCGCCGATAACAGCTTCGCCGTTTGCATCCGACACAGTTCCCGAAACCGTTCTCTTTTGCTGTTGTGTGCCAAAAGAGGTTTGCGATTCGGGGACATAATTACCGGCAAAACCGTTGAGCGTGCCCAATAATACAAAAACAGAAACGAACTGAAAGGCCAGGGATAACTTCACCCTGCCCCATTGAGGTAATTTGATGATTTTCATTGTGTTGTTAAATGATTTAAATAAAAAAAACAAATCCACTGCATATTTTAGCGCATTGCAGTAATCGATTAATACTCCGCGTGTCTTCATGCCGGCAAAGTTAGACCTCACATACGCCGGATCAAAAAAAATAAAGTTGTCATTTATTCCAAATCGATTGATTTTTATTAACTTTGCCAATAGTCACTTTAAAATATTTGATAAAATGAATGTTGAACCGACTGAAAAATTAAACAGAAGGCATATCGGGCGGAATGTGCAAAGGGTACGGATGTATTTTGGCGTGAAGCAGGAAGCGTTGGCGGCCGATCTTGGGATCAGCCAGCCGGAAGTGTCAAAAATCGAACAGCAGGATGAAATAGAAGAGGGATTGTTATCTCAAATTGCCGATGTACTGGGTGTATCCCCCGAAGTGATCAGGGATTTTGATGCGGAGAAGGCCATTTACAATATCAACAATATCAGGGATAATACTTTTGAACAAGGTTCGACCTCTATTGCTCAATTTGAACAAAAAGACACAACAATTGCGCCACAAATTAACCCCTTAGAAAAAGTTGTTGAACTATACGAACGTTTGTTACAAAGCGAAAGGGAAAAGATTGAGTTGCTGAAAAATAAATGATTGTTACTATCTTTGCTTTCATTATTCATATCATACATAATCGTGAAATATGGAAAAAACAGATTATAGAGATACCGTTCATTTGGGGAGAAAAATTGAACGGGTGCGTCACCTTCGGGGGATGTCGCAGGCTGAATTGGGAGAGTTGTTAGGAATAACCAAGCAAGCCGTTTCGAAAATGGAGCAGACGGAGAAGTTCAATGACGAACGGTTGGAACAGATTGCTTCGGCATTAGGGGTAACCGTGGAAGGATTGAAGAAATACAATGAAGAAACAGTGCTGTATAATACCAACAACACCTACGAGAACTGTGGCGCCACAACAAGTGCCAATATTATTCATACTTTTAATAATTTCCCTATCGAAAAAGTAGTCGAGATGTTTGAGAAGATACTGGAAAAAGAGAGGGAAAAATTCGAGTCTTTAAAAAAAGAGAAAGAATAGACTTTTGTGAAGTCGTTCGCATGATATGCGACAACTATATGTCGAGAAAAGACGCCGCTGACCTTATTTCTGCGAAGGACGAAGAGATTTGTTGGTTGAAAGAGGAAATTAAGTACTTGAGACGTGAAGTTGGACAATTGCTGGAAATTGTTGAAAAAAGGTGATTCACGTATGACTCCATCCTTCCTTCAAACCAGAAGCAAAGCTTATTTAAAAAGTTCTATGGATTTTTACACGAAGCAAGAATTATGTAGAATATGGAGCCACACGGGGAAATAATACTTTATCAGCCAATCACAACAAAGAGTTGGTAGACCCTGTAAAAGAAAAGTTGTTCCAAAGTATAGTCTGTGAATCCATAACTGCTTTTAGTGAAATTAGATAATGAGGCAAAGGTAATGAAATTTTAAAAAGATGTGAAAATGAAAACCCACGACCATCGGGCCGTGGGCAAACAAAAGTATCGGTTTTGTCAAATGGAATTCTTTATCAGAATTGCACCGTACTTAATTTTTCAGATAGTGAATGAATTCCCTGTTCAATCTTTTCTTTCTGTTGACGGGAAGCAAATGCCAGTCCGTTTTTATATTTGCGTAGTAACGAGGCGTTAACTCCTACAGCCTCGGCAAGGGCAGAGACATTGAAGAAAGGATAAGTTTTAAAAAAACCGGAAAAGTCATACCGGTAATCGAATTCCAAATCCCCACCATTTAGGACTTCGGGTATGGGTCGGTTTTCCTCTTCATAAAACTCGAGAATAGACTCTAAATTTTCCATAAGATTCTCCCGGGCTTCATCCTCGGTTACACCGTACCCATACAATGCAGCTCCTTTCATTTCGGGAAGATATATTCCATATCCTCCATCGGATGCCTTTTCAATAACAGCAATAACTTTTTTCATAATTCAGTTTTTTATTTAGTCAAATGAGAGGAAGCGGGCTTATTTAAGCTCAGCTTCTCTCTTTATCGCCTCCAAGGTTCCCGTAGGAACTTCTTTGCTTGGATGCCGGCCGACCGGTATTGGTTTAGGAAAATCGGGATGCACATATTTATAATGTTTTTTTCCTTTTTTCTTTTCCCATCCGTTTTCTTCCAGTAAGCGATACAATTCAGAAAACTTCATGTTTGTAAGAATTAAATTAAAGAACTCTCACTTGACTCCACGAAAGTAACATATTTGTTCCAAGCAAACAAATAAAAGAACAATTATTTTTCAAACTCATCACAATTTGTGATGACATTTCGCCCCGAAACTATCATACCCTTCACGGTTGAACAGCATCGTCCAGCCAACGGAGGAGAGCTCTTTCGAGATAAAGTTGTCCCAGATACCAAAGGTACAAACTTTTGAGAGCCCGATGAAACAGTCAGACTGGAAGTCCGGTTGGAAGATGAAACGGTATGGCTTACCCAAGGCACTCCTCACTTCAGCATATTAATAAATATCTTGTTTACAATAACTTGCGTCGATTTATTGGAATTAGGTTACACTTTTAAAAACTATTCCGTATATTTGCTGTTGTATTTAAAAAACTATTTCGTTAAGTGAGGGAAGAAATCAGACTTGTTTGAATTATGCTAAGTCACGCAAAACGACTAAATTCATTGGAATTATGATACAAGCACAGATAATAAAAGACAAAGATGGAGTTTCCATGGGTGTTTTTATTCCTATCAATGACTGGGAACAAGTAAAGCGGAACTATCCGGACGTTGAAGAAATCACCGGCGACCTTCCGCAATGGGAAAAGGATTTTATTGACGCGCGTCTGGAAACAGCCAGCAAGCATCCCGAACGACTCCATCCGCTGAATCAGCTCTTTCAATAGGTAGGGAGATGAAGAAATACGCAGCTTTCTATCTTGACGGGGTTAAGAATGATTTATTGTCTGCGAAGCAATGTGCATTATCAACCTCACGCGAAGTATTTATGGCGAAAGGAAAAAGGACGTTGGACAAAACGGGGTAAAGATCCGGACATCCGGGAAAACTTTCAGTGTTCCCTCGCAACCTCCAAAGAGGTTCTTAGGGAAACCCTTTAGCGTTTGCGAGGGAAACCCCAAAGGGTTTAGGGTGTCTCTCTACCTCGTTCTCTTCAGTCTTCAGCCATTTTCTTGGTGTACTGGTTCACCACCTTAAGCCTTACCTTGCCGGCGGCATCGTGCATAGACAGTTTCGTTCCAGCCCGATTTCAGAACCAAAATTTACAATAGGGACATATAAGGAAGTCTTACCCAAAATCGCCCAAGGAAATTCCTAAAACTTTTACCCTTTTGTGAGTTTTAGGAATTTCACTTATCTTTGAGTCGTAGGAATTTAAGATAACTCCTGAAGCAGTCGGACTTGCAGAATCATATGTTTGCGTCGTTCAGGTATTCTTGTTCGTGTTGAGCACGTCATCTATTATTATCCGAAGACAGAAACACCAGAGATTTTGAAAGTTGGTAATTCGACAGAGTTTTGTATCTTTGAGGAAAATAATTGAGTTATGAAACCGGCATTACAATTAGAAGTAACATTTGATCAAGTTTTATCTTTGGTAAAACGCTTGCCGAAAAAAGATAAAATAAGACTGACCAAAGAGTTAGAAAAAGACATTATCGATATAAAATTGACAAGACTTCTTAAATCATTCAAAACAAAAGACTTGGATTTAAGTGATATTGACAGCGAGGTTGAAAGCGTAAGACAAGAAATTTATGAAAAACAAAACGGTTAAAGTCATCTTTGACACCAATGTTTGGATTAGTTTCTTGATTGGAAAACGTTTGTCGAAAATTAAGCGGCATATTTCCGACGGAAGTATTTTGATTGTTACCACAGAGCAACTTTTATCAGAAATCAAGATTGTTACAAGCAGGGAAAAGCTCAAAAAGTATTTCCCAAAAGAAAGCGTTAAAGAAGTGATTGAACTTTTAGAAACAATCGCTGAAAAAGTAGAGATAAAACCTACACATTTTATCAATCGGGACCCGAAAGACAATTTTCTGTTGGATTTGATTGACTACTCAAAAGCAGATTATTTGGTTACAGGGGACAAAGATTTGTTCGAACACAATCCGTTTAAAACAGCAAAAATCTTAAACCCGACCGAATTTGAGAAAGAAATTGAAAAAATACTCACCCGCTAACACGGTACCAAGCATCTGTACTGTCCAGCAAGGCGGGGTTTGCCTCGCGAACCCGGAAGAGGTTCCCTCGGAAGCCCTGAAAACTGACCCAGACATCCGGACTTTTAGCCCGTTTCGCCCTCCGTCCTTTCGTCCTCCGCGATAAGTGCTCGCCTGACAAAGTATTGTCCGCTTTTAAATCATCGTGATCTATTGTGGAAAAAATTGCTACTTTTGTAGTGGTCCATAAGATAATAAAGATGAAGCAACTTAACTCAATCGATATGGGAAAGCATGAAGATAATATAACTGAAGTGAATGCCTTATGGAAACAATCGATGCTTTACAAGAGAAAAAGACACGCACGCTCCCGGATGACTCCGGAAACTGGGATGAGCCGGAGTATGAGGAATACATCGAACAGATTACCAGAAGAATCCGCCACGATAACCGTTTCGCCTACTTTGCCATGCGATTCATCGATGAAATGAACGGGGTCAATTCGTTGCGGTTCCACATAGATTTGGGTAAACTGGAGTTGGCGAATTATGATAAACTGCTCGCAGGGAAGGAGGTGCCGCGACGGGTGGCGGAAAATGTGAAGGTTTTCGGGAAACTGAGCGATTACCCGGATGAAACGACCGCTTACCATTCAATCGACACGCGGCAATACACTTCCGGCTTCATCCAATTCGCACTCCATTACAACGTAAAAAACAACAAAAGATGAACTTATTTCTGCGAAGGACGAAGAGATTAAGTGGCTGAAGGAGGAAATCAAATACTTGCGGGGAGAAATGATAACGATTAATTTGCTAATTACAAGAAATGAATCCCCGGATTATCAACAAATTGCGATCTGAACTTCAGCATTATCCTATTGAGAAAGCTTGGTTATTCGGCTCGTACTCCCGTGGCGAAGAAACCCGACGGAGCGATGTGGATTTGCTGGTGCGCTTTCTGCCTGACGCCAAACTTGTGGGATTGGATTATATCAGAATGATTGTCAATATAGAAAATGCGTTGCATAAAAAAGTTGATTTGGTAAAAGAAGGCACTTTGCGGGCTTATGCTGCCGATACGGTAGAAAAAGACAAAATTTTAATTTATGAGAGAAACGCTTAGGGATAAAAGCCGGCTGGGACATATTCTTGAAGCCAATTGATTTTGCTCTCGAATTTACGCACAATGTCAGTTTTGCGGAATATGAAGCGAACAGTATGATGCGTTTTGCCGTAGTGAAAACCTGGAGATAATTTACCTCTTCTTAAACCCAAAATTCAAAATATATTTGACTCTTTGGATTAACAGTCCTCCGTGAAATCGGCATTTGTTGGTGGAAACGGTTACCTTTTGCTTTTACTATTAATAATACAACCCCATTCATCCAAACCCCGAAACCTTATTATTGCAGATGTCCGTTTCAAAGGCGGATTGATTGATGCCTGGGCAATAATAGGGCAAAAGGGGCAACGATAGGGCAATAATAGGGCAAGTTGAGCAAAACAAAAAAACATTTTACCTGAATCTGCGTATGGGAAAGCGTGCAATGCTCGCACCTCCAATCAGGATCATTAAATTCATTTGACGAAAAGTCGCGATTTACCACAAGGGATATTGTTCCGTTAATTATAAAATCACTATTTTTGCATCCAAAAGGGAATCGGTTCCTTTTTATCAAGGAAAATCAAACCAATCATATACAATCATGACAGATATTTTTGACCGGCTGAAAAGTGCCGAAGGCCCGCTTGAACAGTATCGCAAAAAAGCGGAAGGATATTTTATATTCCCCGAATTGGAAGGTGAAATAGGCCCAAGGATGAAGTTCCTTGGAAGAGAGGTGATCACCTGGAGTCTGAACAACTATCTGGGATTGGCCAACCATCCCGAAGTACGTGAAGCGGATGCGAAAGCAGCAGCCGACTGGGGAATGGCATATCCCATGGGAGCGCGCATGATGTCAGGCCAAACGAAATATCACAGAGAATTGGAGGAAAAACTCGCTGCCTTTGAGAAAAAGGAGGCTGCCTACCTACTGAATTATGGCTATCAGGGAATGGTTTCGATTATTGATTCACTGGTCTCAAGGAATGACGTTATTGTTTACGACTCCGAATCCCATGCTTGTATCATGGACGGTATTTTTCTGCATAAAGCCAAGGGTGGAAAGAGTTTTGTCTATCCCCATAATGATATGGAGAGATGCGACAAGATGCTTGGTTTCGCAACAAAAAAAGCAGAAGAGACAGGCGGTGGCATCCTGGTGATTACCGAAGGGGTATTCGGCATGTCGGGCGATTTGGGAAATCTTCCCGGGATTGTCAAACTCAGGGAGAAATATAACTTCCGACTCATGATAGACGACGCACATGGTTTCGGCACGATGGGAGCCACCGGTGCGGGTGCAAGCGAACATTTCGGATTGATGGACGAAGTAGATATCTATTTTGGCACTTTTGCCAAATCAATGGCAGGTATCGGAGCCTTTGTCGCTTCTGAAAAAGCCATCGTCAATTCACTGAAATACAATATGCGATCGCAGATCTTTGCCAAATCATTGCCCATGCCCATGGTGATCGGAGCATTGAAACGCCTCGAGATATTACAAACACAGCCCCAATATAAAGAAAACCTGTGGAAAATCGCCAAGTCGCTGCAACAAGGGCTGATTGCAGAGGGATTCAATATTGGCAATACGCAATCACCGGTGACACCCGTCTATTTCAGCGGCTCGGTTCCCGAAGGTACCAATATTGTGATCGACCTGCGTGAGAATTACAACGTCTTTTGCTCTATTGTCGTATATCCGGTAGTACCCAAAGGAGTATTAATGCTCAGACTGATCCCCACGGCTTCCCATACGCAGAAGGATGTGGATGAGACCATTGAGGTATTCAAGAAGATAAAGGTAAATCTCGAAGCGGGAAAATATATGGCCGACGAGATGAAATCGATGTCCACTACATAAAAAAAGAGAATGCTCCGTATAAAAATTCAGCATAAGTACCATTTGGCCTGTACCCAATGCGGGCACGTTACTCCCAACTTCTGGACATGGTTCGAACAGAACCAACAATGCCCGAAGTGCGGAAGTAAACATTCCGAGGTATGGTACAACCGCCGTTATCAGCGGTTATCCCGACTTATCGGGCGCCGTGCTCCTAACAGTTTCTGGCACTATTTTCCTTTTCTTCCGTTGTTACGCAGGAGACATATCATATCAAAAGGAGAAGGTGCCATTCCGGTAGAACGATGGACATTCCTGGAAGAGTTCGCAAAAAAGAAGTACGGGCTCGATCTCAATGTACATGTCTATAGGAATGATTTAAACGGAGGTACCGGTACATTCAAGGATATTGCCGCTTCATTGGCGGCCAGCCTGTTCAACGAGATCGGTATCGACCAATATTGCATCGCTTCCACCGGTAATTCAGCTACAGCTTACGCAAAATACCTTTCACTGGCAAAGGTAAACTGCTCGGTATTCATGCCGGAGGATGCCATCAAGACATCGGAAGCGACCATCAGCTCCTACGGGCAGCAGGTGTTCCGTGTGATGGGCGACTATGCCAAAGCAAAGGAGATCGCCGCAGGATATGCCAAGTTGCACAACATCCCGATGTCAACCGGCAATATCGATCCTATCCGTGTGGAAGCAAAGAAGACCATGGTATTCGAATGGCTCCGCCAGATGGATAAGTTCCCTGACGTATATATCCAGGCAGTCAGCGGCGGTACAGGCCCCATTGCCATAGACAAAGGTATCCGCGAGATCAAACATGTCTATCCTGAATTGAAAAATCCCCGCTTCCTTCTGGTACAGACAGACGGCTGCGACCCAATGGTGCAGGCATGGGAAGATGCCGAAGCCGCCGGATTCCCCGAAGGTTTCGAGAAGAAGTATCCTATCATCGACAATCCCCAGACAGAGGTACCTACCCTGGCGACCGGTAATCCTGCTACCTACCCCATCGTAGCGAAATTGGTAAAAGAGTCAGGAGGCAGCTTCCTGCGAATGCGTGAAAAAAAACTGGTATCCGTAGGTAAACTGACTGCCTATGAGCAGAAAGTAATCCCCGGACCGGCATCTGCCGTTTCCATCGCCGGATTCTTCGTGGCACTCAGGAAGAACTTGATCAAAAACGGGGAGACAGTGCTGCTCAATATCGGAGAAGGCCCCAATCGTGCTCCCTATTTCCTGGAGCAGATGATTTACACTTCCCATAATGTCTATAATGTGGATGAATGTGCCCCCCACTCCATTGGCGATTACGGGTCACAACTCTGGAATGAGGTGATGAGGGAGTGAAGAATGAAGAGTGAAGAATGAAATTGGTAATTAGTAATTAATAATTGGTAATTGATAATAAAACCATATGGATCACAGGTGCTTCGTCGGGTATCGGTGAAGCATGCGCTTATCTCTATGCACAGAAAGGGGTCAACCTGATCCTTACGGCTACACGGGCCGACAGGTTGGCGGAAGTGCAGGCAGAGTGTATCCGGCTTGGTGCACAATGCGTAATATTACCATATGACCTGTCCGATCTGGCACATATCGACGAGCTGACCGACAAAGCCATTACTGCTTTCGGGAAGATCGACATCGCATTTCTGAATGCCGGTATCAGCCAACGCTCCAAAATACTGGAAACAGACGGCAAGGTAGATGAAAAGATCATGGCCGTGAACTTCTTTGCACCGGTAAAGATCAGTAAACAGCTGTTACCTGACATGATTAAAAAAGGCGGAGGAACTATCGCTGTCACCACCAGCATCTCCGGGAAATTCGGCTTTCCTCTGCGATCGGCCTATGCTTCATCCAAATTTGCCCTTTATGGTTTTTTCGAAACCCTCCACGCGGAGTACTACGACCAGAATATCCGGGTAGTGATGGTCTGTCCCGGACGGGTAAAGACAAACATCTCTTACAATGCGTTAGAAGCCGACGGAAGAAAACACGGACAAATGGATGACGGACAGAACAGCGGCATCTCTGCGGAGAAAGCAGCAAAGAAGATCGTGAAGGCTATTAAAAAGCAAAAACCTGAGGTGCTCGTCGGAGGTAAAGAGTTACTGATGGTATATATCAAGCGTTTTTTTCCCGGACTGGCAAGAAAAATGGTTAGAAAGATCAAAGCGACATAACTATATGAAAGAGAACTATATCATTGCAGGGATCCAACAGGTAGGTATCGGAGTAGAAAAACTGTATGAAGCATGGAAATACTATATTGACCTGTTCAATATGGATATCCGTATTCTTGAGGACGATAAAGTTGCCGAACTGATGCTACCCTACACGGGTGGAAAACCACAACGGCGCCACGCTCTGATTGCTGTTAATATGCAGGGTGGCGGCGGTTTTGAAGTGTGGCAATACTCAGACCGGAAACCAAAACCGCTTGACTTCACATTGAATATGGGCGACCTGGGTGTTTTGGTCTGCAAAGTCAAAAGCAGGGACGTTGCCCATACGTTCGAAGAATTTTCCAAAAATCCGAAAGCCCATATCCTCGGCGGACTCAACAAAAATATCGACGGAAATCAGACTTTTTATGTGAAAGACCCATATGAAAATCTGTTTCAAATCGTACAGGACGATTACATTTTTAAAGACGAAGGGCAGTCGACAGGCGGTGCGGTTGGCGTAACTATCGGTGTGACAGATATCGATAAAGCGATGACAGTATATCGTGATATTCTGGGTTACGACAAGATTATCGCAGACGAGACAGGCGTTTTTCCCGATTTCGAAGGATTGCCTTCAGGCACACAAAAATTTCGTCGTCGTTTGCTGACACACTCACAACCCAGAAAAGGTAGCCTTAGTGAACTGTTCGGCCCCTCCTATATCGAACTGGTGCAGGTACTGGAACGTACCCCGAAAAAACTTTACGAAGGGCGTTTCTGGGGTGATCCCGGCTTTATTCAGGTTTGTTTCGATATCCGGAATATGGATGCATTACGCAAAAAGTGTGCGGAGTTGGGGCATCCCTTTACGGTAGACACCACACAAAATATCAAGGAAGGCAACTCCTTCGATATGGGTGATGCCGCAGGACAATTTGCCTATATTGAAGATCCGGACGGTACGTTGATCGAATTTGTGGAAACACACAAAATACCAATCGCAAAAAAATTAGGACTAAGCCTTAACCTGAAAAACAGGGATCCCGAAAAACCGCTTCCGAAATGGATGCTCGGAATGCTCCGGCTTATGCGGGTAAAATCCTCCAAAATATAGTAGGAAATTCCTCCTGGACACAATTTTTTCGTCGTTTTTCAGTTATACACATAATGGAAAAACGGTGTTTATTATTAACCATACTCCTGTTGCTATGCAGCCTATTACATCTGCAGGCACAATGGGATGACCCGCCCGGTCAATACTGGGCTGTAAAGAGTTATCTCAATTCCTCGTTTGCAGGTGATACAGAGGCAATCAGCACCACTGCCTTTTACCGTTATGCATGGAGAGGCATAGAAAATGCACCTCAACAACTTATCCTTACCGCTGATATGCCCTTTGAATTTTTCGGCAGACGCCACGGTGTCGGATTGGTGATTAATAATGAAACCGTAGGTCAACTGCGTAACTCATTACTGGCAGTACAATACAGTTTCAAAAAAGAGTTCGGTAAAGGCTTTCTGAATATGGGGCTACAAGTCGGAGTGTATGACTTGAATTTCGATGCAGGAAGCAAATATATTTTTGAAGATTCCTTACAACACGGCCGGGGGACGCTGAAAGTGGATCCGGCCGACAAACAGGTGATCGACCTGGGCGCCGGTATCTCCTGGACAGGGAAATCTGTTTTCATAGGTCTGTCGGCAATACATCTCAATCAACCCCGGTTTTATGCACATAATGACTCTCTCGGAGCTGATCTTCAAAGCGATTCTACGTTGTCGGCTATTCCCCTTTCCTATAATTTGATGGCCGGATACAATATTACTCTCTTTCATACGTTAGAAATACAACCGATGTTGTGGGTTCAGACCGACCTCAGCACGCTACAAGTGCAGGCTACGCTTCGCCTCGAATACAATAAAAAATTATCAGGTGGTGCATCATGGAGGATGAACGACGGATATCTGCTTTTTGCCGGAACTACCATCCGTGAAGTAGAGTTGGGATATGCCTACGGATTGCATACCAGGGGAATCGGACAAAATAGCAGGGGGAGTCATGAGCTCTACCTCCGGTATAATTTTCCACTCGATCATTTCAAACCGAAGCGGCAACCGCATAAGAGCATCCGGCTTTTATAGTGAAAAATGAAGAATGAATAGTGAAAAATGAGACGATTGATGCTAATTTTTAATTATTCACTTTTAATTTTTAATTGGAAATTATGAAAAGATATATATTATTCGTGCTGATACTGATTATGATTGCTTCCTGTGGCAGACGGGGGATCGGTAACAGTATCGGCGGTGAACTGACCGGCGTTCCTGTAGGTAAAGTGTGGGGGGAACCCACACCATACAATATGGTATTGGTGTCACGGGGAGCTTATATCATGGGGCCGGGAGAGATCGATTCGCTTTGGGGATTCTCGATACCTACCCGCGGCGTATCGGTAGACAATTTCTGGATGGATGAGACGGAGATCACTAACTCCCAATACAAACAGTTTGTTTACTGGGTACGGGATTCCATCATCCGAGAACGGCTGGCAGACCCGGCCTACGCCGGCGATGACTTTTACAAGATCACTGAGGATGAATACGGTGATCCTGTCACCCCCCGGTTGAACTGGAGGATTCCCATCCCCTGGACAAGAAATACCGAAGAGGAAGAGGCTGCCATCAACAGTGTTTATACCACACATCCCATCACAGGAGAAAAAATGCTGGATGCCCGCCAGATGAATTTTCGTTACGAGTGGTTTGATGCGGCAGAAGCGGCCAGACGACAGCACCGACTGAACCCCGCAGAGAGGACATTGAACAGTGACATCATCATCGATCCGAATGAAATCATCATAATATCGAAAGATACAGCTTATATTGCTTCCGACGGCCGAATTGTCAACGAAACCGTCACCCGCCCCCTGAGCAGCCTTTACGACTTCGTACACACACGTATCGTCAATATATACCCTGATACCACCTGCTGGGTGAACGATTTTCCGAACGCGGATAATGAACGCTATTTACGTAACTATTTTTCCCATCCCGCCTACGCACACCACCCGGTAGTAGGAGTTTCATGGGAGCAGGCGACTGCTTTCTGCGAGTGGCGTACCCTCTTTCTGCGCAGGAGTATTAACAGACAAGGGGTGACAATAGAAAAATACCGTCTCCCCACCGAAGCTGAATGGGAGATGGCAGCACGGAATGCCAACTCCGACAATAAATACCCATGGGATTCAGATGCCACAACAAGTGAAAGCGGCTGTTTCCAGGCCAACTTCAAGCCGGGCGACGGAGCCTATGGTGCCGATAACCACCTTATCCCCGCTAAAGTAAGAAGTTTCAAGCCTAATAACTCAGGATTGTATGATATGGCCGGGAATGTGGCGGAATGGACTTCTACAGCCTACACCGAGTCGGGGAATGAACTGATGGGTGACCTGAACCCTGAATACAGCTATAATGCCGCTACCGAAGATCCCTATGCATTGAAAAGAAAAGTGGTAAAAGGTGGTTCATGGAAAGATATCTCCACCTTTATCCGGTCGGATATGCGCGATAATGAATACCAGAACCGGGGACGTTCTTATATTGGGTTCCGATGCGTAAGAACACAGGTCAGCTCGGGGAAATAAATTCAAAATTTCAAATTCAATATTTAAGATTTGTACAATTCCTATTCATCGGTAATTAGTAATTAGTAATTGATAATTAAAAAAATGAACGCCTACAAAAGATATAAAAACAGACTTGAACGGTTTCTGCAAACCGAGCGGGGGAAACGGTTCATCAACTTCGCCTATAGTTTCGGAGCTGCCATCGTGATACTCGGTGCGATGTTTAAACTGCTCCACTTTCCCTTCGGCAATGAGATGCTCTTTATCGGGATGGTCACCGAATGTATCGTCTTTATCCTCTCGGCGTTCGACTCACCGATACGCGATTACAGGTGGGAGCAGGTATTCCCGGCGCTCTCTTCCGTAAACTCTGAAGAGGATCCCGGCTTTAACGCTGCTATAGCACAACAGACACCACCATCCGCTCGCGAAACGGTTTCCGTTTCCGCTACGCACAATTTTACACCACAGCACTCCGAAGTATCTACAGCTCCCCACATCCATCCGGCAAGTTCTCCCGGCGAACCGGGGTATGAAATCCCTCACAATCTCTCGGCACATACCGAAGAGTACGGCAAACAGATGGAGAATCTTAACCGCACGTTATCGGGACTCAACTCAATCTATGAAATACAGTTAAAAAGTATCAGCGGCCAAATCGGCGCCATCGAGCAGATCAATCAGGGGCTGGCCCGCCTCAGAACTATGTATGGCGATACACTCCCCGACGGATCAGTTATTAAAGCAGAAACAGAGAAAATGGCGGATCAGCTCAGAGAACTGAACGAAGTCTATGCGCGTATGCTGAATGCTATGACAGTCAACAAACAGAACAATCCCGGTAACCCCAACATATAATCCCATCCATGGCAGTCAACAGTCCCAATTCCCCCCGTCAGAAAATGATCAACCTGATGTATCTGGTATTCATTGCAATGCTGGCGTTGAACGTATCGGTCGAAGTACTCGACGGATTCGAAATGGTGGATAATAGTCTGGGAAATTCATCCGGCACGATGCTGGAACGCAACAGGCTGATCATGGATGAATTAACGGCCTACCATGCACAAAACCCGGAAAAGGCCGGTGAGTGGTTCCGGAAAGGGGTGCAGGTGCGCGCCATGAGCGATTCGCTGACAAGGTATATTGGAGAACTGAAACTGCGTATGGTGCGTGAAGCCGACGGAAGAAAAGCAGATATCAATAACATCAAACACAAAGACGACCTGGAAGCCGCTTCGGTGGTTATGCTCTCCCCGGTAAATGGTGAAGGAAGAAAATTCAGGAATACAATCGATACCTACCGCGACTCAGTAACGCAACTCGTAACAGATCCCGCCCGCCGGGCAATTATCGAAAAAAATCTCAGCACACAACCACGGTCAGCCAATAAAAGCTGGGAAGCCTCTCTTTTTGAACAAATGCCGCTGGCTGCAGCTATCACCATGCTTACCAAGATAGAGAATGATATCCGTTCATCGGAAGGAGAAGCACTCTCCAATATCCTGTATAATGTGGATATTGGCGATTTCCGTGTAAACCGGCTGAATGCCTATATCATCCCCGAGTCCGATATCGTCATCCAGGGCGGTTCCTATAATGCCCGTATTGTACTCTCGGCAGAAGACTCTACCCGGCAACCTCTTATTATGGTCAACGGGGAGATTCTCGATACAGAAGAAAACGGATCCTTTTCCGTCCGGGCCGACCGTACCGGAACATTCCCTGTAGAAGGATATTTAGAAATGACCGGCAGTGAGGGTAGCGTGACCCGTCGCCCGTTTGCGGGCAGCTACACTGTGATTGAACCGATCGCTACCATCGCTCCTACCCTGATGAATGTATTGTATGCCGGCATCGACAACGAGATCGGCATTTCCGTACCCGGTATCGCTCCGCAAGATGTCAGTGCGACTATCACCAACGGCACCCTCAGCCGTCGGGGAAATATGTGGATTGCCCGTCCCTCGGCCATAGGACAGGATGTCACGATATCGGTATCGGCCCGTACCACGGGTGGAGATGTTCGGCGTGTGGCCGTTAAAGAGTTCAGGGTACGCGCGCTCCCCGATCCCACTCCATATATTGAATACAGTGATGCGAACGGAAATCCGGTGATGTTCAGGGGAGGTGGATTCCAGAAAGCGGCTTTAATGAATGCCAGCGGGATCAAGGCAGCCATTGACGACGGCATCCTTTCCATTCCGTTCCGGGTGATCAGTTTCCGTACCGTCTTCTTCGACTCCATGGGAAATGCTATTCCCGAAGTTTCCGATGGGAGCCGTTTCTCTGATAGGCAGAAAGAGCAGATCAGACGTCTTGCACGAGGCAGTTATTTCTATATTTCGGGCGTACATGCGATCGGTCCTGATGGTACTGAGCGGGAAATCGCAGTGATGGAAGTGAGGGTACAGTGAAAAAGTGGAAAGGCAAAATAAGAAGTCTGAAGTTGAGAAGTAAAGAAATTTTGAATTTTGAATCTTGAATTTTGAATCTGAAATAAAGATATGCAAACAAAACGATTACTTATATTCATTCTGTTGACAGTAGGAGTTACTACCCTTTCCGCCCAAGAGACAGCGAGGGAGAGAATAGAACGGCGGCGGCAGAGCACAGTGCAGCAACAGGCTACCGATACGAACGTCCGCATAGAACAGCAGAACCGCCACAGTGAGGAAAGTATACAAAATGCCAAATGGTCTCGTATTATCTACCGCTATCTCGACCTCACTAAAGAGGCCAATGCCCCACTCTATTATCCGGTCACTCCCGTAGATGGAAGAATAAGTCTCTTTACTATGTTATTTAATCTACTGCAGGAAGAAACCACTCCTGCTTATGAGTACTTAGACGGGCGGGAAGAGTTTACAGAAGAGTACCGGATAGATTTTCAGGAATTGCTGGACCGGTTCGGGATCTACTATGAAACCGCCGAAGGGAGGATCGTTGTCAATGATGCCGACCTCCCCGGTAATGAGATAGAAGGTTATTTCGTGAAAGAAGCTTACTATTTCGATACCGGTAGCTCTTCTTTCAAGGTAAGACCGATCGCCATCTGCCCTGTCTTACAGCGCCGGGACGATTATGGCGCCACCACCCGTTATCCTCTCTTCTGGATCCCTTACGACGAAATAGCTCCTTATGCACGGCGTATACCGGTCATGAGTTCTTCACTCAATAACAGCATGAGCGGCAGCGTTGATGATTTTTTTCGCATGAGAAAGTACGACGGCGAGATCTACAAAGCGCAGAATCCACGGAACCTTGCCATCTCGCAGTACACCTCCACTCCTGAAGAGATGAAAGCCGAACAGGAGAGGATTGAACAGGAACTGGTCAATTTCGAAAAGAATCTATGGATGCAGGAGAACCACTCTGTTGTTCCTCAACAGCAGAAAGTAAATCGCCGCGGAAAAAGGAGATCTCCTGTAAGTTCGTCCGGCGCTGCTTCCGTTTCAATGAGAGACAGAAGATATTGATAATATCTGTCAATTATGATCCTAACTCTTTGATGGGCGAGCCTTCGGAGATAGTATTAAATGCATCCGATTTCGCGGGAAGGAACACGCCCCCGTTAAACAAGCACCCGAAGGTAATAATACAACTCCCCCACCTGCAAACCTCGTTCACAAGCGGAAGTCAAAGCCCGGCGGAATATCTGGCTCCATATTTTCGGTTAATTTATGGTAAAGATAAAAATAACTTCAATAAATCAAAAAAATAAATAAAAATTCGCCTGGCTCACGAATTAAAAACTTATGCCACCTATGATTTGTTATTATGATTGGCAGCAGCAATTTTACACGTAATGTACAAATTCAGATAAAATGCAAGTAGCAGCCTGGGACACCTATGTAACGCGACAAACAGGAGTGATAACGATAGTCTTCACTATCTTTATTCTTTTTTCCTGCTCTAACCCGCAAAAACCGGAGAACACGGAAATCATCTGGGACAATTACGGCGTGCCGCACGTGTATGCCAATAATGAAGCGGAGATGTATTATGCTTTTGGATGGGCACAAATGCAGAACCATGCCAACCTGATCTTGAAATTATATGCCCAGGCGCGGGGGAGGGCATCGGAATATTTCGGCGAGGAGTATATGGATTCTGATAAACTGGTCCATCTGTTCAACCTGCCCGATTCTGCAGAGGCGCACTATAACAAATCCGGCAGCAGAGATAAACAGTATTTAGATGCATTCGTAAAGGGTCTCAACGATTATGCAAAAGCGTATCCCGATAAAATAGATGATAGGGTGAAACAGGTGTTACCTGTTTTAGCCACGGATGTGCTGGCTCATGGTAAAAGAGTTATATGTCTTGAATTTACTGGCGGAAACGATATAGCCGAGACCATGAAAGAAACAACGCCGGGCTCTAACTCCTATGCCATTGCCCCTTCTAAATCCGAATCAGGGCATGCGATGTTGGTTGCCAATCCTCATCTCCCATGGAGTGATTTTTACTTGTTTTTTGAAGCACAGTTAACCGCTCCCGGCTTTAATGTGTATGGTGTTACTTTGGTAGGCATGCCTGTGTTAAACATCGCCTTTAACGAACAGCTAGGATGGACGCATACTGTAAACACCATTGATGCTTCGGACAGATACGAGTTAACGCTGCAGCAGGGTGGTTACCTGCTTGATGGCAAGAGTGTGCCTTTCCAGGAAAAGAGAGTGCCTTTAAAAGTACTGCAAAAAGATGGCACGGTTCAACAGCAGGATATTGAATTAAGGTACTCCCAACATGGGCCTGTAATGGGTGAGAAAGACAACAAAGCTTATGCCGTAAGGGTTGCAGGACTTGAAAACAGTTCATATTATTCCCAGTATCATGAAATGGGTAAAGCTAAAAACATGAAAGAGTTTGAAGATGCTTTAAAAATGATGCAAATTCCAATGTTCAATCTCATATATGCCGATAAAGAGGGTAACATTCTCTATCTCTTTAATGGTAATGTTCCTGTAAGATCTGAAGGTGATTGGGTTTTCTGGAATGGTACTGTGGATGGTACACAGTCGAAATATATCTGGAACAGGTACCATGATTATGATGATCTGCCGAAGTTGATTAATCCCTCTTCGGGTTTTGTACAAAATGCGAACGATCCCCCCTGGACATCTACTTATCCGCTTTTACTGGACTTTGAGGACTTTCCTCCTTATATGTCTCCGGAGGATATGCCGGTATCTTTAAGGGCGCAACGTGCGGTGAACCTGATTAAAGATGATGCTTCCATCAGTTTTGATGAACTGGTTGATTATAAGTTAAACACGGGAATGGAGGCTGCCGACCGTTTTTTGGAGAACCTGCTGGCTGCAGTAAAACAACACCCCGATTCAACGGCACTGAAAGCTGCTTTGGTACTGGAACAGTGGGATAGAGCTACCAATGTAGATAGTCGTGGAGCTGTCCTTTTTGGAAGATGGCTTGACAAGCTTGACAGTGATATGTTTGCAATTCCATGGAGTGCCGAGAGACCTGTTTCCACTCCTGAAGGATTAAATAATCCAAAGCAGGCTGTCGAGCTGTTGGTAAGTGCTGCCAGGGAGGTAGAAGAGACCTATGGTTCAATGGATGTTGCCTGGGGTGATGTGAACCGGTACAAAGCAGGTGAATATGAATTTCCGGCGAATGGGGGGCCCGACAAATACGGCGTTTTCAGAACTATGTATTATCAACCAAACGGGGAGAACAATAAAAACTATGCATACCATGGCGACACGTTTGTAGCGGTTGTTGAATTTGGAGAGACCGTGAAAGCCAAGGTTTTACTAAGCTATGGCAATGCTACTCAGCCGGGCAGCAAGTTTATCGGCGATCAGTTGCAACTGCTTTCCGAAAACAGGCTGCGTCCCGCATTTTTGACCAGGCAGGACGTTTTACAAAATATGGAGAAAAGAGAAAAACTGTAAACAACAATTTCCTACTATTGCCCGATACCGCTATAAGCAAATCCGTAGGAGGCAAGTTCCTCCATATTGTAGATATTTCTTCCGTCTATCACGACATGGTTATTCATGATCTTCTTCAGGATACTCCAGTTGGGCAGCCGGAATTCTTTCCACTCGGTAGGTACGATCAGCGCATCAGCACCGTTGGCGGCATCGTAAATATCGGTCGCATAATAGATGGAGTCGTTCAAATAACGACGTGCTTCCTCCATGGCTGCCGGATCGTAGGCACGCACAGCTACCCCTGCTTCCCTCAGGCTGTGAATCAGTGAAAGTGAAGGTGCTTCGCGGACATCATCAGTCTCCGGTTTAAACGATAGTCCCCATATCGCAACTGTCTTCCCTTCCATTTCGCCATTGAAATGGCGTTTGAATTTTTGAAACAGGATATCTTTCTGACGGTTATTCACCTCTTCCACTGCCTTCAGGACACTCATCTCATAACCGGCATCTTCCGCCACCTTGATCAACGCACGAATATCCTTGGGAAAGCAACTTCCCCCGTAACCGCAACCGGGATAGAGAAAACTCCTGCCGATACGGGAATCGCTGCCCATTCCACGGCGCACCATATTCACATCGGCCCCTACCCTCTCACACAGGTTAGCGATATCATTCATAAAACTGATACGTGTAGCCAGCATGGCATTGGAAGCATATTTGGTCATCTCCGACGAAAGGATATCCATAAAAATCACCCGGAAGTTATTCAGCACAAAAGGACGGTAAAGCTTAGTCATCAGGTTTTTTGCTTCTTCGCTTTCCACTCCCACAATCACCCGGTCGGGGCTCATAAAGTCGTTTACAGCCGCACCTTCCTTCAGAAATTCGGGATTGGAAGCCACATCAAATCGCAGATCGGTCAATCCCCGTTCATCAAGTCGTTTTCTCACCAGATCCCTGATACGATATGAAGTTCCAACGGGTACAGTACTTTTGGTGACAATCAACAAGGGTTTGGACATGTGCTCGGCAATAGTGTTTGCCACCGTCATCACATAAGAAAGATCGGCAGTCCCGTCTTCGCCGGAGGGAGTACCCACCGCGATGAACACAATTTCCATATCGTTCAGTATAGCCGGCAAATCAGTCGAAAAATGAAGACGGTCCGCTTCATAGTTGCGTACCACAATATTCTTTAACCCCGGTTCGTAAATGGGAATAATTCCCTTCTTCAGTCTCTCTATCTTTTCACTATCGATATCCACACAGGTCACATCGACACCCATTTCAGAAAAGCAGGCTCCGGAAACCAACCCTACATAACCGGTTCCAACAATAGCTATTTTCATATTTTAATAGATTTAAAATTCCAGATTCAAAATTCAAAATTCAAAATTCTCAATCATCAAATCGTCAAATTATCACATCTTCAAATCATCGAATCATTAGTCCTATTATCACATTGGCATCCCCTGTCCCGATTTATCGGGATTGGCAGATTGACTCATTGGCAGATTAATCATCACATCGTTAAGTCACCCACCTTATCCCGTCAACTTCACTGTTGGAGTTTCTTTCTCAAGTTATTGACGGGATAAAGCACTGTCAACAGGCTTATCAAGCTCACAACCGCAAAGGCGATCACCACATCCGTCATTTTGACGATCACCGGGTAGGCATCGATAATATAAGCACCGGGCGTATCACTTAACTGAAGCAATCCGAAATATTGTTGTAATAAACATAATGCCAATCCGGTAATTATCCCGGAGATGATACCGATAAACGAAATCAGCCATCCTTCGTACAAAAAGATACGCGATATCAATTGTTCGGATGCTCCCATATTCTGCAGGCTTTTGATATCGTCCCGTTTCTCCACGATCAGCATTGAAAGCGAACCCACCAGATTAAAAACAGCAATCAACAAGACGAATACCATGATAAGGAAGGTCACCCATTTCTCAATTTGCATCATCCGGTACGATTCTTTTTGTTGTTGATACCGGTCTTCCACAAGAAAATCATCTCCCAGGATACGTTCTATTTCACGCTTCACTCTGTTTACCGAGACGTTGGGTTCCAATTTGATATCCAGTGATGTCACTTGGTTTTCATACCCAAAAAGATCCCGCGCCAGTTGAATAGGAACGATAGCCATTTGTTCGTCATATTCCGGGGAATTGAGGCTGAACACGCCACCAATCTGAATGTATGCTCTAGTGAATGCTGCTGCCGGGTTAGCCAGGTTTACCCTTACGTCACGCTTGGGTGCATATATTTCAATCGGATTGATAAAACCGGGACGTGCGCCAAGTGTCATTGCCAATCCGGAACCCAGCGTAGTATAGTCCACTACATCTTCGCGCAGGTTAAACGATCCCTCCAGTAATAACTTCTCCATGTCGGTCATCAACTTGAACTCCTCCGATACTCCTTTCATCAGCACCGGAGCCTGACTTTCGCCGAACATAAAAAGAGCATTCTCTTCCAGTGATTCGGAGATGATCTGTATACCATTTATCTGTAACGCCTTTTCAAATTCCGGCGTATGATAATCGAACACTTTTCCCTCTTTCACCGTGATCTTCAGATCGGGATCGAAAGCATTGAAGGTACCCTCCACAATACCTCCGAAACCATTAAAGATAGAAAGTACGCATACTATAGCCGCAGTAGCGACAGCAATACCGCACACCGATATAGCGGAAATCACATTGACGACATTGTGTGATTTCTTTGAGAAGAGATATCTGCGCGCTATGAAAAAGGAGACGTTCACCGGCCGGGATTTTACTGGTCTTTCAATAGCCTGTCGATATTTTCGATATAATCGAGCGAGTCATCCACATGAAACGTCAGTTCAGGGATCACCCGCAATTGGTTTCTTAACCGCTTACCCAGATCGTAACGGACGGTCTTCACATTTTCATTGATATTTTTAACCAGCTCTTCTGCTTTCTCCGACGGAAACACACTCAGATAGGCATGAGCGATACCCAGGTCGGGCGATACCCGTACGTTGGTTACCGAGATCAATATCCCCTGCATCTTTTTGGCATCAAGTAAAAAGATCTCACTGAGTTCTCTCTGTATCAACCGGTTTACTTTTTGTTGTCTGTTCGTATCCATGCTATTGTCATTTTTTTCTTATCAATGTTAATCCGTCGCGGAGAGGTAGGATCACCTTCTCCACCCGGTCGTCGTCGGCCAGTTTCCTGTTAAAATCCAATATCGCCCGGGTTGCCCAATCGTTACTTTTCACCTCTTCTATTACTTTTCCGTACCAAAGGGTATTATCGACCAGGATAAAACCTCCTTTCCTGATCTTCGGGAGGGTGTCTTCGTAATGAAGACAATAATCTTCCTTATCAGCATCAAGGAAAGCGAGGTCGAAACTTTCATCCGGAAAACCGGAGAGGATATCCAACGCATCACCAATATGAAGGATAATCTTGTTTCCGTGTTCAGACTGTGCAAAATTATCGCGTATCCGATCCTCTAATTCATCATCAATTTCGATGGTGTGAAGTTCACTGCCTTCTACAAGGCCTTCTGCAAAACAGAGAGCTGAATATCCGACAAAGGTTCCGATTTCCAGTACCCGCTTCGGACGGATCATTTGCGTGATCATTTTCAGGAAGCGTCCCTGCAGATGCCCGGAAGTCATGTTTCCCTGCAACAGTTTCATATGCGCATCCCGGTCGATCTTTTTCAGCACCTCCGGCTCCGCATCTATATGGGACAGTATGTATTCTTCTATTTTACTCATTCGCCCCCTTTTCAATTACTAATTACTAATTATTTTTATCGCACGAAATGCATTATCACTGAAAGTATTATCGTGCGAAGCGCATATCGCCGAAGGCATTATCATTCACTCAAAGAGACTACATCGTATAATCGGGCAGATTATATTTCTCTTTTGCCTCGAGAATTCTCCAGGCATCTATAATCTCCAAATAGGTAGTCCCACCGGTCTCCCCAAAGCTCCCTCCCAGATAAGCTACCCTATCCTGCGATTCAATTGTATTTTTATTTACCAACTGCTGGATGGCTTCTGTAAAATAAGCCCTGCGGCTTTCCTTGGTATTACCGTCACCTTTTCCCTGTTGGAACTCTGCCCAAATACCGTATGATAACGCCAACTCACGCGCCAGCCTTTTAGTAGTGGTGATAGCGTAAACGGGACTCTTTCCCCTGAATGCCGCCAAAACCCGGGCAGTTCTGCCTGTGTGGCTATCGGTCACGATTGCCTTCACATTTAGAAGTGCGCATGACTTCACTGCCTGTTTGGCCAGAAACTCCGTCACTTCACGGTTGTCTGCCGGATCATAAGGTACACGGATATCATTTTCTGACAGTTTGGTCAATTCGGCCTCATAAGCAGTTTTTGCCATTGTACGTACCGCTTCTACCGGATATTTACCATAAGCTGTTTCACCACTCAACATCACGGCATCGGTACGATAATAGATCGCATTGGCAATATCAGTGATCTCAGCCCGTGTAGGACGGGGATTATTGATCATGGAGTGCAGCATCTGAGTAGCTACAATAACCGGTTTCTTATGATGGATGGCTTTTCTGATCAGTACACGTTGTATACCGGGAATTTTCTCCTGTGCGACCTCTATTCCCAGGTCACCCCGGGCAATCATGATACCATAAGCTGCTTCCAGTATTTCATCGGCATTATCCACACCTTCCTGGTTTTCAATCTTGGCTATGATTTTGATATGGCTTCCCAACTCGTCCAGGATATCCTGTACGGCTTCAACATCTTCCCTGCTTCTCACAAATGAATGAGCTACAAAATCCACATCATTTTTGGCGGCTAATTCAAGGAATTTCTTATCCCGTTCAGTAATCGCAGGAAGATTGATACGTACACCGGGGATATTCACACTCTTACGGCTTCCGATCACACCATCATTCTTAGCACAACAAAGAAGAGAATCATTCGTGACCCCAATCACTTCCAGGTCTACCTCTCCGTCATCAATCAGGATATCATCTCCTATATGCATCTCATCGGTGATATTCCGGTAGGTGATATATAAGGTCTCCCTTGACGATATCTTATCAGGATTCCCCACAATTTTTATTTTGTCTCCTATTTTCAACTCAATAGGATCTTCCAGGACGGTAGTACGAATCTCCGGGCCTTTGGTATCTACCAATATAGCAATCTGGTCGGAGACTGTCCGTACATTGTTAATAATATTGAGGAACCCTTCTTCATCGAGATGGGCCGAGTTAAGCCTTACAACATTCATTCCTGCATCATAGAGTTGTTCCAAAAAGGGTATGTCACAACGCTTATCGGAAATCGTAGCAATAATTTTAGTATGTTTATACATATATATTTATTTATATTCCAGATTCAAAATTCAAGATTCTGAACTTCTAACTTCTTATCTCTTATTTCTTATTTGACTTCGTCCATTTTCTGTCGTCACTCGGCAAAATGCAAACAAGTTTGCTTCTGTCCTCGTTCCTAAGAAAATTCTAACTTTACCAGCGCACTCAGTGCCAGGCGATAGGAGTCCATTCCAAAGCCGGCGATCACTCCAAGGCAGACGGCCGATATCATAGAGTGATGCCGGAACTCTTCCCGGGCATGTACATTAGAAATATGCACCTCTACTACCGGAGCAGGAATCGCTTTAATGGCGTCACGAATAGCCACGGAAGTATGGGTGTAACCACCCGCATTAAGAATAATACCATCACTCTCAAATCCAGCTTCTTGTATCTTGTTGATAATCTCTCCTTCCACGTTTGATTGAAAGTAATCGATCTCTATTCCTGCATGATCGCTCCTCAACTGATCCAGATAATCTCCAAAAGTCTGGCCTCCGTACACTTCCGGCTCACGAACACCCAATAAGTTGAGGTTTGGTCCATTGATGATTTGAATTTTCATAACTGTATATCTATTTAGAGCACAAAGGTACATACAATCGGGGGCATTACAATAAGTAATACCCCCGAAAATATAACAGTTATGTCGTTACTTAGTTCGCTTCATCATCGATCGTCCCAGCGACCGGTCCTTCTGCTACCGGTGTAGCAAATGATGCTTCAGCCATACGTTTGTAAGAGCGATACCTCCACTGTGCATTCTCCTTTGCAGCAGCAAAAAGTTCATCTGCCTCCCTGGGGAATGATTTCATCAATTGGGTATAACGCACTTCACCGAGCAGGAAGTCTTTAAAGCGACTCCAGTCAGGTTCCTTACTATCGAGTTGGAAAGGATTCTTGCCCTCATCTTCAAGACGGGGATCATAGCGCCACAGATGCCAATATCCGCACTGTACCGCATCCTTCTGTTCAGACTGTGCATACCCCATTCCTCTTCTCAATCCGTGGCTGATACAGGGTGAATAAGCGATCACAATTGAAGGTCCATTATAAGACTCCGCCTCTTTGATTGCTTTCAGGGTTTGTGCCTGATTAGCCCCCATGGCCACCTGAGCTACATATACAT
The DNA here is from genome assembly GCF_034331125.1 of Proteiniphilum sp. Classification (NCBI taxonomy): domain Bacteria; kingdom Pseudomonadati; phylum Bacteroidota; class Bacteroidia; order Bacteroidales; family Dysgonomonadaceae; genus Proteiniphilum; species Proteiniphilum sp. The sequence continues at coordinate 106,780 of NZ_JAXQGC010000019.1, read as the reverse complement.
ATCCGTAGGTAGCAGCAATCATTCCGAGATCTTTTTTACGTATCCGCTTCCCGGCAGCGGCAAATTTAGCGACCGCAGCAGTAGGAGTAGATTTGGATGATTGACCTCCGGTATTGGAATACACCTCTGTATCAAGCACTAATATATTGATATTCTGCCCACTCGCCAATACATGGTCGAGTCCTCCGAATCCGATATCGTATGCCCAACCGTCTCCACCAAATACCCAGATCGATTTTTTGGAGAGGTATTTCTTTAATGAAATAATCTCAGTTGCGATGTGGTTATCCACACTGGCAAGAGAAGCAACGATTTTCGGCGCCAGTTCTTTTGATAATTCAGCATCCTCACCATTTTCGATCCATTCACGGAACAGCCCTTGTTGCTCTTCGTTAAATTCTCCGGAGACAAGCCCTTGTTGCATCAAGCTCCGGATACGATTACGCATGCTCATGTGGGCAATTGCAAAACCATATCCATATTCGGCATTATCCTCGAAAAGCGAGTTAGCCCATGCCGGTCCTTTTCCCTCTTCATTTTTCCTATAAGGGGTAGCCGGGGCAGAAGCACCATAGATAGAAGAACAACCTGTGGCATTGGCGATCATCATCCGGTCGCCATAGAGCTGGGTGATCAGTTTCACATAAGGTGTTTCACCACAACCAGAGCAAGCGCCGGAGAATTCAAACAACGGCGTGGCAAACTGGGTATTTTTCACATTCAGCTTCACGTCTACCAGATGGGCTTTACTGGTCACATGATTTATCATGTAATCCCAGTTCTTCTGGTTGTCATACTGTGTACCGATCGGTACCATTTGAAGCGCCTTTTGTCCTTTCTTGCCGGGACATACATCCACACAATTCTCGCAACCAAGACAATCAAGCACATCGACCTGAATACGATAACCCATATCCGGGAATTGTTTACCCTGCGCTTTCAATATTTCCACATCAGCACCCAATCCCTTCTGTTCTTCCTCAGTGAGTACGAACGGACGGATAGTAGCGTGAGGACAAATATAAGCACATTGGTTGCACTGGATACATGCTTCGGGGTTCCATACCGGCACTTTTGCTGCTACTCCACGTTTCTCGTAAGCAGTCGTGCCCATCTCCCAAGTACCATCCTCACGGCCACTGAATGCAGAAACAGGCAGGTCGTAACCGCGCTGGGCGTTCACCGGACGAACCACTTTGCGGACAAATTCGGGAGCATCATCGGAAAGATCGGCAGTGGTCTGGATGGATGCCCATTCAATAGGTACTTCCACCTGTTCAACGTCTCCCCCACGATCGACAGCAGCATAATTCATTTTCACCACCTCTTCCCCTTTTCTTCCGTAGGATTTCACAATGAATTTCTTCATTTGCTCCACAGCGAGTTCATAAGGAATTACATTGGATATCTTGAAGAATGCCGATTGCAGAATGGTATTGGTACGATTGCCCAACCCGATTTCATTGGCAATTTTCGTCGCATTGATAATGTAGAACCTGACATTGTTCTCGGCAAAATATTTCTTGATATGGTCGGGGAGATGATTACCTACCTCTTCTTTAGGCCATACCGAGTTGAGCAGGAACGTACCGTTCTTTTTCAATCCGCGGGTCACATCATACAAATGCAGGTAGGCCGGTACGTGGCATGCCACAAAATTGGGTGTATTCACCAAATAGGTTGAACGGATAGGATTGTCTCCAAAACGAAGGTGCGAGCAGGTAAATCCACCCGATTTCTTGGAGTCGTAGGCGAAATAGGCCTGCACATATTTATCGGTATTATCACCGATGATTTTGATAGAGTTCTTATTGGCTCCTACCGTACCATCCGATCCCAGTCCGTAGAATTTGGCTTCATAAGTAGTCTCATCTATCGTGATTTCCTCTTTCAAAGGAAGTGATTTGAATGTCACATCATCTACAATACCGATAGTGAAATCGTTCTTTGGTATATTCATCGAAAGATTTTCAAATACCGATACGATCTGTGCGGGGGTTGTATCTTTAGAGGAAAGGCCGTAAATACCTCCTACAATCCCTGGAGCTCCTTCTTTTCCATAGAAGCAATCCTTGACATCGAGATAGAGCGGTTGTCCGGCAGCACCGGGTTCCTTGGTACGATCGAGCACTGCGATACGTTTCGCCGTTTCAGGAATGGCCGACAGGAATGCTTCGGCTTTAAAGGGGCGATAGAGATGAACTGCCACCATTCCCACTTTCTCTCCCCTTTCGTTGAGATAATCCACCGCTTCACGGATGGTTTCCGTTACAGACCCCATGGCGATCACCACTCTTTCAGCTTGTGGATCACCGTAATAATCGAACAGGCCGTATTTACGGCCGGTCACTGCAGCCAGCTTTTCGAGGTATTTTTCCACAACACCTGGTACTGCATCGTAGAACGGATTGGAAGCTTCACGCGCCTGGAAATAGATATCGTCATTCTGTGCCGTTCCCCTTGTAACAGGATTATCGGGATTCAGTGCACGGTCGCGGAAAGCCTTCAGTGCTTCCTGATTGATGAGCGGTGCAAGATCGTCATTCGTCAAAGCTTCTATCTTCTGGATCTCGTGTGATGTGCGGAATCCATCGAAGAAATGGAGAAAAGGAACACGGCTTTCTATTGCGGAGAGATGGGCTACTGCAGCCAAGTCCATCACCTCCTGCACCGATCCGGTGGCGAAGAGTGCGAAACCGGTAGGTCTTGCAGCCATCGCATCCTGATGATCACCAAAAATAGAAAGAGCGTGTGATGCCAATGCACGTGCCGAAACATGAAATACTCCGGGAAGTAATTCTCCTGCTATTTTGTACATGTTGGGGAGCATCAACAATAAGCCCTGTGAAGCAGTGAATGTGGATGTAAGTGCACCCGCCTGCAAAGAACCATGTACTGCTCCGGCAGCTCCCGCCTCCGATTGCATCTCCTGTACCAACACAGGCTGTCCGAAAATATTTTTTCTTCCGGATGCTGCCCATTCATCCACATATTCGGCCATGGTGGAGGAAGGGGTTATCGGATAGATCGCAGCTACTTCGCTGAACATGTAAGCGATGTGAGCGGCGGCCTGATTACCGTCGCAGGTTAAGTAAGTTTTTTGTTTTGCCATAATTATATGATGATGTTACTATAAAATTGCAATCCCTAATTTAGATCTGTTTCAATAGTTTGTTTTCTACAAATTATTTGAGTCGTTCCTCGATTTCCAATTTACGCAACGACATAGTTGTAATCTGAACGACGAAATTACTATAAAAAAGTGGAAGCAACAAACCATACTATTTTTTGTTCATGAAGAATAAGAGGAAAAACAGTTAAATTCATAAAATAAAGTTAAAAAATAATCTTTCATGGGAATATGATGTTATTATTAATATACCAATGCGCCAATATGCCAATCCCGACTTCGGGAAGTATTGAATAATGTGGTAATAGGAAGTTAGAAATAAGAAGTGGAGAAGTCCAGAATTCATTTTTAATTTTTCACTTTTAGTTTTTAGTTTAACTTATGAAGATAATAATAATAGCCAACAGGTTACCGGTTAAAATAGAAAGAAAAGAGGAAGGGTTCTGCATCGTCAGAAGTGAAGGCGGCCTTGCCACCGGCCTCGGATCATTAGAGACTGAATCCGAAATATTCTGGGTCGGTTGGCCAGGTATTCATACTGAGGATGAGGAGGAAAAAAAGGAGATCACAGAGAAACTACATGAAATGGATTTTCATCCGGTTTTTCTGTCGGCCGGCCAGATCGAACACTATTACGAAGGTTACAGCAACAGCACCATTTGGCCGTTGTGCCATTACTTTTTTTCCTACATAGAATACAAGACGGAGTATTGGGAAGCCTATCAGGAAGTGAACAGGTTATTTTGCCAGGAATCGATCCCCTTTATAGAGAAGGATGATATGGTATGGATCCAGGATTATCAACTGATGTTATTGCCCAAAATGATTCGTACAGAAAAGCGGGATGCAAATATTGGTTATTTTCACCATATTCCTTTTCCTTCTTACGAACTCTTCAGGGTACTTCCAAAGAGGGAAGCGTTACTGGAAGGGTTGCTCGGTGCAGATCTCATCGGTTTTCACACGCATGACTATATGCGGCATTTTATCAGTGCCATCTATCGCGTACTCGACCTGAACTGTAGTCTCGATGAGATCAATCTCCAAGACCGGATCGTACATGTCGATGCTTTCCCGATGGGTATCAATTACGAACAATACCATAACGCACCTGCATTACAGGAAGTGAGGGAAAAGTCGGAGATGCTCCGCGAAGAGTTAGGTGATACCACTGTAATACTGTCTGTTGACCGTCTCGATTACAGTAAAGGTATCCTTCATCGTCTGCAGGGTTTCAAACAGTTTCTGGATAATCATCCCGAATATCATGAGAAGGTATCGCTGACTATGATAGTGGTGCCTTCACGCGACAGTGTGGATATTTACGCAGACCTGAAAACAAAGATCGACCAGGCTATTAGTGAGATCAACGGTCAATACTCCGGACTGGGATGGACTCCTATATACTACTTCTACCGCAGTTTCTCGTTTGAAGAATTGATTGCCATGTATGACATCGCCGGAATTGCCCTGGTAACCCCTCTCCGTGACGGAATGAATCTGGTAGCCAAAGAGTATCTGGCAACCAAGAACAGTCACAGTGGTGTCCTCATCCTCAGCGAGATGGCAGGTGCTGCCATTGAATTACAGGATGCCATCACCATCAATCCCAATGATAGCGACGAGATTGAAAGGGCCATACTGGAAGCCCTGCGCATGCCTGAAGAGGAAAAGATAGAGAGATTACATAATATGCAGAAGCGGATATCCAAGCAGTCGGTAAAGAAATGGGCGAACGATTTTGTGGAAGAATTACAGTCAATCAAAGCCCAGAATAAAGTGATATTGCAGAAAATCGTGGGGAAGAGACAGCTTAATCAGATCAAGAGCGCCTATGACGAAGCGACATCCCGCCTGATCCTGCTCGACTACGACGGCACTCTCGCCCCGTTCGTCAAAAAACCTGAGGATGCTGTTCCATCTGCCGAATTGCTGGATCTTTTGCAAAAGATGACTTCAGACAAAAAAAACAAAGTGGTGATCAACAGTGGCAGGAACCGTCAAATACTCGATCAATGGTTTGAGGGTCTGGATCTTGATTTTGCCGCCGAGCATGGTATGTTTTACAAGGAAAACGGGCAATGGTATAAGAACATACAGGAGAAAGTGGAATGGGATGACGAGATCATTGACATTATCCAACATACGATAGATAAAACTCCCCGCTCCTATTTGGAAAAAAAGGATGCCGCCCTGGTGTGGCACTATCGCAAAGTAGACGTCTGGCTTGCCGAGCTGCGGGCACAACAATTGATCAACGCCCTCATAGGCCCCTGCTCCAGGTTGAACTTACAGATCGTTCCGGGGAATAAGATCGTAGAAGTCAAACCTCCCGATTTTAATAAAGGCAGCGAAGTGCTGCGCAGGCTGGACAAGGGGGCGTATGACTTTGTGATGGCTATCGGCGATGACACTACCGATGAGGATATGTTCAGGGTACTTCCTCCGGGTGGTATCAGCATCAAGGTAGGTAATTTCTCTCCTGCAGCGAAATATCGTCTCCCTTTACAGTCATCTGTAATTCCATTTTTATCCAACTTAATTAAATAACAATCTCCCTATGGATTTTATTGACCATCTTATCCCCAACAGTTCACTACGATACCCATTTATTGCATTGCTATTTATTGCATTATTCATCATACTGGTCCTTGTTTTTAATTTTATCATCAGGAAATGGAGGATTCGGACACAAAAAAGTAAAAGCCACATTGATGATTTTATTGTCCGCCTTTTCAGAGTTCCCGGGATATGGATCATTTTCGCTATATTATTAAATATATTCAGTACGCTGTTACAGGAAGATGCACGCACTTTTGAAGTCTTACAGAAAATAAGCCGGATATTGCTGATTCTCACACTCGGATGGATAATTGTACAGATTATCAGGGGTACCTTTCATTATTGGCAGAACAAGCTCGACATCAATAATCCCAATAATCTTGAAGCTAGGAAGAGGCTTACACAGATGAGTATGATCGAGAGGATCACGATCATACTCACAGCCTTTATCTTCTTTTCGATAGCACTGATGACCATCGATTCAGTCAGGCAACTGGGTGTCAGCCTGCTGGCTTCGGCAGGAGTGGCGGGGATCATTATAGGATTCGCAGCCCAACGTAGTTTCGGACAGATATTCTCCGGTATCCAGATTGCTTTTACACAGCCGGTCAGACTGGATGATGTAGTAGTCATCGAGGGAGAATGGGGGCGTATTGAAGAAATCAATATCACATACGCCGTGGTAAAGATCTGGGATGAGCGACGGTTAATCATACCCATCGATTATTTCTTGAACAACCCCATACAAAATTGGACAAGAACCACTTCCGATATATTGGGAACAGTATTCCTGTATGTCTCTTACGACCTGCCTCTGGAACCATTGCGTGAAGAACTGGCACGCATAGTGGAAGATGACCCCAATTGGGATGGACGTGTCCATAACATCCAAGTCACCGAAAGCAAGCAGTGGTGCAAAGAGATAAGGGTATTGGTCAGCAGTAACAACTCATCCAGCAATTGGGATCTCCGGGTAGCTGTCCGCGAAAAACTGATCGATTTTATCAATCGGTACTATCCCGGTTCATTTGCAAAGATCAACTCTGCCGCTACGGGAGAAAAAGGGACTCCAGCTGTTACGGACGAATAAATTTGGAAAGGTGCTTCTCCTCCGAGAACAGCACTGCTGTGTTAATAAATGCAAGGTGTGAATAAGCCTGCGGGAAGTTGCCTAACTGACGTTTGGTCTTAAAATCGAGATCTTCGCTGTAGAGCCCCAGATGATTGGAATAGGAAATCATCTTCTCAAATATTTCACGTGCCTCCTCTGTTTCGCCGATCTTAAAAAGCGCCTCGATCAGCCAGAAAGTACAGATAGTAAATGAAGAGGTAGGCACACCGAAATCATCCTCTGCTTTATAACGGTACATAAGTCCTTCATGATAAAGGTGCTCTTTGATGGCCTTTACCGTTTTTACGTACCGCTCATTGTCGGGTTCGATGAAATCATAGAACTGCATAAGTAACAACGAAGAATCATAATCGGTATTACCATAGGCCTGAGTGAAGCATTGCAACTCTTCGCTCCATCCCTTTTCATGCACTTCCGCCTTGATCATATCCGCTTTCCGGCGCCATTTCTCGGCATAGCTATCCCTATGTAACAGTTCAGCAATCAGCGATGCCCTGTCAACAGCTACCCAACTCATCACTTTCGAAAAGACAAAATGCATCTTCCTTGTACGGAATTCCCAGATGCTTCTGTCCGGTTTGTCCCACGCAGCCAATACCGAGCGCACCAGATTCTTGATGATCTCCCATATCTCCTCCACTTCGTCCAGCGTACCGGGAAAATAGAGATAGTATTTATAAATAACATCCAACAGATAGCCAATGGAGTCGTTTTGTTCCTGATAGTAGGCCGCATTCCCGATCCTTACAGGACGTGATCCCTCGTAACCGCTTAAATGGGGCAGTTCCTCTTCCGTCAGTTCACGTTCGCCACGGATACCATACATGATCTGGATGGTTTCGTTACGGGACGACTTCAGGATGCGTTTCACAAAACCGATAAAACGCTCTGCCGTTGCCCGCTGTTTCATGAACAGCAGCGTATCTATCGACATGGAAGCATCGCGCAACCAACAGAAGCGGTAATCCCAGTTCCTGTTTTCCCCGATGCTTTCGGGCAGGCTGGTAGTCACCGCTGCCAACATGGCTCCCGATTCCTGGTATGACAACAATCTAAGTACAAGCAGGCTGCGTTTGATCATGTCGTTGTATTGCAGATAATCCCTGGAGCGATTCACGAAATTGAGCCAATACACTTTCGTGCGTTCATACTCCAACAGGATACGGTTGATATCCACAGTCATTAATTTCTGGTTATACGACAAAAGAAAGAAATGATGTCCGGCCAGCTCAATCTCCTCACGGCTGATCACTACTTCCGGATCAAAACTGCTATAGAGATAGATTTTATCTTCTGAATCTTCTGCTGAATGCGTTTTAATATAACTCCCCACTATTTCATGGCGGACCTCTTCCCTGGCATAGTTAATCTTTGGATCGTAAATTATTTTGACTAACGGCCGTCCTCTCGTGACCCTGATATACCGGTGAATTTCCGGCGGCATATAATAGCGGTTCGCCTCGGTCTGATAACGGGGCATATAATCGAACACGATAAACCCGTTCTCAGGCGACTCAAACCTTGTCAACAGCATATTGGTATGCCCGTGATAACTCTGGGTAATGGTATATTCATCCGACACCTCAAAATGAAAACTACCCCCTTTTTCCTCGTCCAGCAGTTTCGCAAAGACAGATGGGGAATCAAAATCGGGGAGACAGAACCAGTCTATACTCCCGGTTTTCGATACCAATGCCGCGGTGCGGCAGTTCCCGATGATTCCGTAATCCAAATTTTTCATTCCAATCAATTTTGTGGTTTTCTATCTTCTGTAAAAACAAAGATAGGAAAACCCTCTTAGAAAAAGAAAAATGAAGGAACACAAACATATAAAACGAATTTCTCTGATACTATACAGAGTATCAATTATTGTCAAGGACTGACTTTCCATATTTTATCGGAAACGGACAAATATTCGGGTAACGCAGCAGAACCATACCAAGTGAAAATCTCAAAATTCAACAATCCGCTTTTGATAGCGGGATCAGTGAGTAATAACTCTCGCGCTTCCTCCGCTGAATCAATATTGTTCAGAATAAAAATTCCCCTGTAGCTATTTTCATTCTGCCCTAATGGGCCTGCCACAACCAATTTCCCTTCTTGCGTCAGTCTTTGGATATTATCTAAATGGCCTCTGAAATTTTCGCTAATAAAGTCTCTGTCTGTAGTAGTATTCGTCCCCGTCTTCAGGATAACAAAGAAGTAACTTTTCATCCCGTAGTCATCTGCACCCAACTTCACGGCCAATGCCTTGTCGTAATTGGAATTTGAGATTGTTGTATCTCTTTGCAATGCTACTTCACTGTTTTTTTGAGGATCGGATTGACCAAAAACCGCACTCACCAACGACAGTGTTATTGCTACAAATAAATATTTCATTGCCAACAATTTTATTCATCTATATATACAGAAATGAACGTACACTGTGCTAGATTGTTCACAAATTAACTACCGGAAAGTTTGATTTTAGCCTTCTTCTTCGGGTATTTATTTTCGTATAAGTGTTGCAATCTTTTCCGCTGTGATTTTATATCCTTCACTTGTCATGTGGATATAATCATTGCCATAGAGCCCCTCTCTGATTGTTTCGTTATCATCAACATACCAACCGGTAGGATTGACATATTCTAGCTGATGAAATGGGTATGTACTTAAGATGTCATGAACTCTATCACATTTAATACGTAATGCAGCCTGCTTTTCCTTACCGGCAGGATAAGGGCCTAAAAGGATAATATGAGAGTTGGGGAATTGTCTCCGGGCTTCATTCGCCACAGCTATAATCCCTTCTGCAGTATCTTCCGGAGTATCCGTCCCTCCTAAATTATTAATACCAATAGCTATGACCACATTCTCAGGCCTACAAACATTGTAATTGCCATGTTGGAGACGCCATAAGAGATGTTGGGTCCGGTCACCCGAAATACCGGCACTTTCCCATACCCCTTCACCGATGGCATCATCCATAGCCTGCTTGCCCTTAAAATTGGTAATGGCTTTACGTGTACCGCCCCAGGCTTGTGTTATAGAATTACCTAACAAAAGCAGTTTCAATTTCTTACCCTGTAAGGTCTCTGTGATCTCTTCAGCGACTCCATACCAGTCTGCCCCTTCAACCCAACCCGCTGTCGTACGGAATTCATTTCCCGGGACAGGATGTACGCAATCATTTTTATTTCGTCCGGTAGCAGTAAGGATAAAACGGACAATCATTTCGGGGTTATTCAGGGAATGAGGATGATGTCCTACAGCCGGTTTATGAATTACAGTAATCGGAGCATTCAACTTATTCATCTGTTGTTCAAAAACAGCTGTATTTTCATCCACCGGCACTACTGCATCAGCATCTCCTACTACATGGATCACAGGAATTTTCGCTTTTGCTATGACCGAAGCGTAATCCAGCGGGTTACGCTTCCATGCAAGTGCTTCTCCTTCGTTTTTAAAACCGTAAGCAGCCAAAAGCTTCCGGGTATCATTTACCGATCCGGTAGATCCTCCTTTTCCCATCGGCCAGCTTTTAATATCCATTACCGGTGCATCTGCATAAATACATGCCACTTTATCCGCATTTTTTGCTGCCCAGTTATACACAATTAAACCGCCACGGCTCATTCCCTCAAGTACTACTTTCTTGTTAAATCCGGCTTTGACCATCTTTTTATAGAATCGATCCCATCGTCTAACAGCCTTATCGGATCCATACATATCTGTTACATCACAATAAGTGATATAGAACCCCTGTTCCAACAGATCGATATCTGTCTGAGGTTCATGATTCCAGAAACGTGCACGAATTACCCATGGCCTCCCTTCGGCTTCTATATATGGTTTGACCACTTTACAAAGTACACCTTTATCATAGAATTCATACCCCTGATAACCATGAAAGTTGAATTTTTGTGCATCACGCGGTACGACCGACTCAATAGATTTTGCCTGAAGAGAAGAATTCAAAGTGAGGAAATTATATATCTTCTTTGCCATGACTCCTGCTCCGATAGATGAAGGATGTAGTTTATCAGGCATAAGATAAGATTTCCAATCATTCCCAAATATATTGAACATGTTGATGATCTCCAGATCATTTCTCCAGGCCAGTTCTTCAAGCATGGGGCGCACTTCTTTCTCTATCAGTTGTGAGTTGATAGAAGAGCCCTCCGGCAAGAAACAACGTACCGGCGTAAGTAAAACAACACGGGGATGAGATCCCAACGCCCTATAACTATCAATAAGTGTCTGATAGTCTTTTAGAAAATCCTCTTTGTACTTCCAATTCTGGGGTTTAGTGTCGTTAGTCCCTAACTTAATCAGAACTATATCCGGTTGATAAGATAAAGATTGTTGGTAAGCATCCGTCTCTATATAAGGGTGATCACCTTTGGAAAGAGTTGTCCTGCCAGATACTCCAAAATTTCTCACTTCCCAATTATCACCCAGATATGCCTGGAGTTGTGCAGGATAACAATTTTTTTCACGGTTTATAATTCCGGCACCATAGGTGATACTATTACCCACACAGGCTACTTTGACGGGCTTTTGTGCTGCCAGATCCGTTATGCACAATAAGAATGTCAGTGTTAAAATTAAATATCTCATTACAATCAGTTTTATATTCATTCCCCTCTTCCAAGAGTGAATCACTTGTTGTCTTACTCAACTTTCGCAAATCGGCTTGGCAGATGTATTCGACTAAACCATATAACTTGCTTTATGTTGTTTGAAATTGAGCTTTTTAAATAATAGTGTCATTATTAGTTGTTGATCATTTTTGAAGTTCATTATTTATTGCCATGATATTTATCTCTCGTTCAATTGAATAAGTATTATCTTTCAAACTACAGAATCTATAAAGCTGCAATGCTTTCTCCAAATATTTCCTGGAACTCCCGTATTGGGCATTAAAACCTATTTCTGCCATAGCATTTGCCAAGGATTCTATATTTTCAGTATTGAAACCGTCAAAATCCAATAAATATTCACTTGTTTTTTCATCGTTTAGATGCAGAAACATCTCCAGGTCAAAGTTAATTTCGTCCAGAAGCATCCCCTTTGCTTCATCCACTTTATTCTCTATAGTTATTGCAAGATTCTCCCCATCTCCAAAAAGCATATTCCGGAAGGCACTTATTATCAGTCCAAACTTTTTTATTTCACGGATTATATAGTCTTCATGTTGCATATTCCTGAACTACTTCGATGAATCTCCCCTATCCTGGCAATAAATATACAACATAATTTTCACCCCATATCTAATAACCCAAATATTTCACATAAATTCCTTATCCTCTCACCGTCAATTCACCACGGAGGGAGACAGACATCAGGCGGCTTACTTCGGCCGGCGTTTTACCCTCCCCGAAAAGGATCATCAGCTTGGCAAGAGCAGCTTCGGTAGTGATATCGTGTCCGCTCACTGCACCCAATTTCTCCAGACGTTGTCCGTTTTCATAACGATGCATCTCTACACCTCCATAGAGGCACTGGGTAACATTCAAAATCACAATACCCCGCTCTATTGCATCCTGCAATAAGTCCGTAAACCATGGATGAATAGGAGAGTTCCCTGTGCCATATGTTTCCAATACAACCCCTTTCAGGCCGGGAATTCCGAGATGTGCCCGCACCGACTCCTCGGAAATACCGGGAAATAGTTTCAGGATCACCACATGGGAATCCATCGCATAATTGAAGTATACCGGCTTTTCGTAATCGGGCTTGAGGATGAATTGGTCATTGTACCGGATATCCAGGCCCGCCTCGGCCAGATAAGGATAGTTGGGACTATTGAAAGCACTGAAGTGATCGGCATTGACCTTGGTAGTACGGTTTCCCCGCATCAGCAGGTTTTGCATATAAATGCACAGCTCAGGAACGATAGGACGGCCGATAGCATTTTTGTCGGCTGCAATCTCAAGAGCGGTAATAAGATTCTCCTTCCCGTCCGTCCGGAGTTTACCGATAGGAAGTTGTGATCCGGTCAGGATTACCGGTTTGGTAAGATTACCCAGCATCAGACTTAGTGCTGAAGCAGTATAAGCCATCGTATCTGTACCATGAAGAATCACGAATCCGTCATATTCATCATAATGATCTTCAATCACTTTAACTATTTGTTGCCAGATCGAAGGAGACATATCCGATGAATCAATGGGAGGATCAAACAGGTAGGTTTCCACATTGAAATTCAATCGCTTTATCTCCGGCATGTTAGAGCGAAGATGACTGAAATTAAACGGTTCGAGAGCACCTGTTTCTACATTTTCTACCATTCCAATGGTTCCCCCTGTGTAAATAAGGAGTACATTCGTATTTCTATCAATCATATTTGCATATTTTTTACGCAAAAATAGCAATTTGTAATTAAATGATTATCTTTTTGACATAAATTTAATCATAATAACGAACTTAACACCTTAAAAATTTACTTTTTCATCTTCCGAACCAAAAGGGAAAATAATTTGTTTTAATTAGATAGTCGGATAATCATTAAAGAGAGAGCTAAAATGGCAATGCATTCTATTCAAACAGTTTGGAGAAAAAATAATATTTTTGATACCGAGATCGACGGACACAAGATTACTATTGATCTGGCGAAAGAAGCAGGAGGCAATGATGCGGGACCAAGGCCGAAGAGGTTCCTTTTGATTGCAGCCGCAGGATGTACGGGACTGGATGTGGTGGAAATTGTCCGTAAGATGAGAATCGACCTGAAAGGTTTTGACATACGTATCGACGCAGAAATGAGCGAAGAACATCCTAAACAATATACATCACTAAAAGTGATCTACGAATTTGAAGGGGATAATCTTCCGAAAGAAAAACTGGAACGGGCATGTAAACTCTCGTTCGACAACTATTGCGGTGTATTGGCCATGTATAAAAAAGCGGTACCTGTAACCTATGAAGTGGTGATAAAGAACTCCTGAATTTTCCCTACAGCTATTATGGAAAAAATTCCACATTTTTTGTAACTTTGCACTTTATTCGGCATTGCCGTAATTGGGTTATTTCGCAAAACTTTTTATAAAATATACTGAACTATGCAAACAATGGACACTTTTAATTTTGCCGGTAAAAAGGCATTTGTGCGTGTGGACTTCAATGTTCCTCTCGATGAGAATTTCAACATCACCGACGATACACGTATCCGCGCTGCTATTCCTACACTGAAAAAAATCCTGAAGGATGGAGGCAGCGTAATCATAGGATCGCATTTAGGCAGACCGAAAGGACCAACCGATAAATTTTCACTCAAACATATCCTTCCCCGTGTATCGGAGCTGTTAGGAGTGGATGTACAGTTCGCCAACGACTGCATAGGTGAAGAAGCTGAAGCCAAAGCCGCTGCATTACGTCCCGGTGAAGCATTGTTACTCGAAAATCTCCGTTTTTATGCGGAAGAAGAAGGCAAACCCCGCTTAGCCGCAGACGCTACTGAAGAAGAAACTGCGAAAGCAAAAAAAGAGGTGAAAGAGTCGCAGAAAGAATTCACCAAAAAATTGGCTTCTTATGCCGATGTATATGTAAATGACGCTTTCGGAACTGCTCACCGTGCCCATGCCTCCACAGCGCTGATCGCCGACCATTTCGATGCTGATCATAAATTATTCGGATACCTGTTGCAAAACGAAATCACTGCCGTCGAAAAAGTGATGAATGAAACGCAACGTCCTTTCACAGCCATTATGGGTGGTTCTAAAGTATCTACCAAAATAGAGATTATCAAGAACCTGCTGGATAAGGTAGACAATCTGATCCTTGCAGGAGGAATGACCTATACTTTTGCCAAAGCATTCGGAGGAAAGATTGGCGACTCTATCGTAGAGAACGATAAGCTGGATCTGGCAAAAGAACTTGTGGAACTGGCAAAAGAGAAAGGTGTAAACCTGGTACTGGCTACCGATGCAAAAATTGCGGACAGCTTCAGTAATGACGCCAAGACCGGTTTTGCATCCGTAAAAGAGATACCCGACGGGTGGGAAGGCCTTGACATCGGTCCGGAATCGGAAAAAGCTTTCGCCGAAGTGATTAAAAACTCCAAAACTATCTTGTGGAACGGACCGGTCGGAGTATTCGAATTCGACAATTTCGACAAAGGATCACGCGCTGTTTCCGATGCCATTGTAGATGCCACCAAAAAAGGAGCTTTCTCACTGGTAGGAGGTGGCGACTCTGTAGCTTGCGTCAATAAATTCGGACAGGCAGATGAAGTATCGTATGTTTCTACCGGCGGCGGTGCCCTGCTCGAAATGATCGAAGGCAAAGTGCTTCCGGGAATCAAGGCGATAAGGGGATATTGATCTTCTTTAGAAAAATGGATATAACAAAGCCTTATAGTAAAGTAATCAGTCTTGTTTCTTGATTCTTGGCTCTTGTTTCTAAAGCATAAGGATGATAAGGGTGGAGCTCTCCATGAGCTTCCACCCTTTAATGTTTACAGAAATGAACTCTCGGAGCCTCCTCTTCTTTTATGTGCAAGTATCACCATGATTTCGGTATTCGAAAAATCGGGTTGCAATGTGTAATATACGGGGTCGTCGGGCGAAGCAGTCCTCAACTTCTCTTCGGCCAGACGCAGCCGCTCCCGGGGAATAAAGTCGGTAATGACCAACTCGCCTGTCTCCACATATTTTGCAAGATGCGTACCAATAGTAGAAATTGCCAGATTCCGCTCTTCGGCTATTTCTTCAATGGTTTTTCCGGACCGAAACATTTCCAAACTGAGTCGCCGGCTGTCACCTTTCTTTTTCTTTTCTTTTTTCTCTTTCTTCTCCTTTTGCTTTCGCCTGGATACTCCCTTCTCCGTTAAACGGGACTCTAAGCCGTGCCTTTCACAATAATCCTGAATGATCGATAAGAAAGCCTGTCCATATTTCTCTACTTTGGCCGGCCCGAATCCGGTGATTTGGAGTAGTTCTTTTTTATTTTGAGGCAAATATTCCGCCATCTCATAGAGTGTCTTACTGCCAGCTACCAAATAAATTGGCAGGTCCCGTGGTCCACAGATATTATTTCGTTCCTCTACCAGCAGACGGTATAAACCGGGATGCGACAGGTCGGATTTTGTGGAGGCCGATATAGCATAAGCATTCACACTAAAGGATGGAAGCCTGAAATTGTTTTTTGCTTCAAAATAGGCCTCAATTGTTGTATCGGATTTGAATTTACCGAGTAGATGCTTCTTCAATGCCAGATCGGAAAAAACATCCTGTATCGCTTCGTTATACTCGGCAGCATGTGCACGGCTATCGGTCGAAGCCGGAGATTGCCGCAGTTCCTCTATCAACAGGTCTATCTTCTCCATAAAGAAATCACCAGCAGCGCTTAACCGATCTTTTAAATAGTCTTCCCTAAGGGGCTGCTGACGAATAATTGAGTTCAACTGTACCTGAAATTTAGCCGCTACCCGCTCTGTCTCCTCCAATTGTTGTTGGATATTTCGCAAGTAGGGTTGTGTCTCATCGTTGAAGGACTCTCCCCACTCCTTGATTTTCGACGACAAACGCCTGACTTGTGTCAAAATGCCCATAAAATCGAAAATTGACAACAGAAGATGGGAACGGTAAGCATTGCGCGACTCTTCCAACTGGGTTTCAAGCACATCAACGGTCAGCTTATTCTTCTCATGGTCTATAATCTGACGGTCATTACGGATACTATCAGGATGGATCTTGCTCAATAGTACAATACCTTCCAACGAGCGGCACCGGCTCAATGCCACATATATCTGCCCCGGTGCAAAGGCTTGTCCGGCATCGATCATCACTTTGTCAAAGGTAAGCCCCTGGCTTTTATGGATCGTAATAGCCCATGCCAGACGTAAGGGATATTGTATAAAACGCCCCAATGTGTTTTCCTCTATCTGCTTTGTCTCGGGATTGGCCGAATAACCGATATTCTCCCACTGGGTACGTTCCACCTCGATATACTCATTCCCATCACAACACACAATAATAGTGTCTCCATCAATTCTATCGACCACACCTGTTTTACCATTATAGAAACGTGCCGCCTCGGTATCATTCCGGAGGAACATCACCTTTGCACCGGGTTTCAGTTCCAATTCCGGCTCGGTGGGGTAGTTCTTCTCGGGGTAATCACCTTCGATCTTGGCAGAAAACTTATGGGCTTTCCCCTTTAATTTCGCCAATTCACG
The DNA here is from genome assembly GCF_034331125.1 of Proteiniphilum sp. Classification (NCBI taxonomy): domain Bacteria; kingdom Pseudomonadati; phylum Bacteroidota; class Bacteroidia; order Bacteroidales; family Dysgonomonadaceae; genus Proteiniphilum; species Proteiniphilum sp. Next base: position 89,797 of record NZ_JAXQGC010000019.1, on the reverse strand, counting down.
GGTATTGATCTGATCCGCTTTGTAGTTATGTGTAGTGAGGACAATATAGTCATCTTCATCCCTGGGTGTAAACAGCGGATCATAACGTTTTTCCAGCATCCGGAAACTTTCAGGGGAGAGACAATCGTTCCGTATCTCATTTAATACCCGTATAAAATCGCTGTTTGTCTGACGGTAAATTTTCTCAAATTCGATATAGACAGGCAAGTCCTGCATAATCGCCCGGCTGTGGAAGAAATAGGGACTCGGATAATATTCAGACAATAAACGCCACTCATCCTCTTTCGCTACTGGCGAGAGCTGGAACATATCACCGATAAAAATGACCTGTACCCCGCCAAAAAGCTGGTCACTCCTGTATCGGAAATGGCGCAAGGAAGCATCAATCGCATCCAGCAGATCGGCCCGCACCATACTTATCTCATCGATCACAAGCAATTCCAACTCCTGTAATACCCGCCGCCGATGTCCCCGCATCCTTGTCTGGCTGATCAATTGTTTCCGTCCTTCAGGTGTGGGAAAGAAAGGGGTAAGCGGCAATTGAAAAAAAGAATGGATAGTAGTACCACCGGCATTGATCGCCGCCACGCCCGTAGGTGCCACCACCGCCATTTGCTTTCCGGATATTTCTTTCAGGCGACGAAGGAAAGTTGTTTTTCCCGTACCTGCTTTTCCGGTAATAAACAAATTCCGGTTGGTGTGAAGTGCAAAATCAAATGCTAATTGGTTGTTGTCCATCTTATCACAATGTATGACACCCACAAAGGTCAATTATTTGAATGTAAGGCAAAATTAAGTAAAACAACGGAGATTCAGAAATATAAAGGAGCTAAGTTTCTCACGCGAATTTGAAAAGTCTACAATTCGTCCAATTATTCAGTAGCATCGCATAGTTTTAAAGTCACAGTATCTATATATTTTTACATGCTTAGCGCCAATAAAATATTTTTTACTTGGCTATATCTATATAATTTGATCAACTTAAAGCCAATAAAATATTTTATACTTGGCTATATCTATATTATTTTATATATTTACAGCCAATAAAAATATAACATTATGACAAGAATTGTTGGACGGGAGCATGAAATTGAGATGCTTCAAAAATATCTCGAAACCGATAAATCGGAGTTCATTGCCGTTTATGGGCGCAGACGCGTTGGCAAAACCTTCTTGATACGGGAGTTTTTTCAAAACAAATTCACGCTTTATTTTTCCGGCGTAGCAAATCTTGACAAGAAATCACAACTGGTCAATTTTCAATCGGCTATTAATCGCTATTCCGATTATAAATATCCGGCTGTGAACAGTTGGTTCGAAGTGTTTGAGCAGATCATCAATTTACTCGATAATACCAAAGAAGGAGGAAAGAAAATAATTTTCATCGACGAAATTTCGTGGCTCGACACCAAACGTTCCAATTTCACCAAGGCATTGGAATATTTCTGGAACACATACGCGTCGGCTCAGAGAGATGTGATTTTAATCGTTTGTGCATCGGCAACATCATGGATTATCAACAATATCATAAAGAACAGAGGAGGCCTACACAACCGTGTTACCCGCCAAATCCAGTTGAATCCTTTCACGCTGAGAGAAACGGAGGCTTTTCTCAAGAAGATGAAGATCAGTTTTAACCGGCATCAGATTATCGAATGTTACATGATTATGGGAGGCATACCCTATTACCTCGAACAATTAGACAAATCGAAGAGCCTGGCACAAAACATCGATGATCTGTTCTTTCGAAAAGAGGGTATGTTGCGACAAGAATTTTCCAGGCTATACTCTTCACTATTTGAAAACTCAGAACAGTATGTAAAAATTGTCGAAACGTTGAGCAAGAAAAGGATGGGTCTGACACGAAACGAACTGATACAATATTCCGGATTGCACAACAGTGGCAACTTATCGGCAAAAATCGAAGAACTTGAGTTGTGCGGATTTATCAAAAGATACAATCCCATCGGCAAAATATCAAGAGAAACACTCTATCAGTTAATAGACTTCTATACGCTTTTTTATCTCAATTATATCAAAGGATCGAATGCAAGCTACACAAACCATTGGACAAACCTGATTGACAACGCGAAGCATCGTGCATGGAGCGGCTACGGGTTTGAACAGGTCTGCCTGATGCATGAAGATCAAATTCGTAAAAAGTTAGGTATCCATGGCATTATCTCTTATTCACATTCCTGGCGGAGTAAATCCAAAGAAGAGGGGACACAGATAGATTTGCTTATCGACCGTAATGATAATGTGATCAACCTGTGCGAAATGAAATTCAGCAGGGAAAAATTTTGCATGGACAAAAAGACACATCAAAACCTGATGCACAAGAAATCGGTCTTTATCAATGAGACTAAAACCCGTAAAGCCGTCCACCTGACAATGATTACCACGTATGGACTCGTACATAACGAGTATTGGAACGATATTCAATCAGAGGTAACGATGGATGATTTATTTGAATAACAACTCCTTCATCTCCTCTATAGAAAGTTGCGACCTGATAAGTGCATCCGACAACGAACTCTTATAGTGTTGTAACCGCTGGATTTTTTCTTCTACCGTATTTTTCGTGATAAAGCGATATAGCGTCACTTTCCGATCCTGACCGATGCGGTGGGCACGGCTCACGGCCTGCATCTCGGCGGCGGGGTTCCACCACGGGTCGAGAATAAATACATAATCGGCGGCGGTGAGGTTTAACCCAGTCCCACCCGCTTTGAGCGAGATAAAGAACGTCTGTACATTATCATCGTTATTGAACTTCTCGATTTCTCCCTGCCGGTCGGTCGTGCTGCCGGTCAACCATGCGTAACGCCACCCGCACCGGTCGAAATAATCGGCGAAGAGTTGAAGATGCTTCACGAAAGAGGAAAAGATCAGCACCTTGTATTTTCCTGCAAAGATGGTCTCGGCTTGCGAGATGACCTGATCGAACTTGGCCGACGATCCTTCGTAACCGGGGAAGGAGATCGCGGGATGGTTGGCTAATAGACGCAACCGCGTAAGGCTGCTCAATGCGGCAGCTGTATAAGACTTATCCGCTTTGTTCCATTGCTCCAGCAAGACGTTTCGGATTTTGCTCTTCTCTTCATTATAACATGCCGCCTGCTCCTCTTCCATCTCGCAATAGACCGTCTCCTCCGTCAATGGCGGCAACTCGGGCGCCACCTCCTCTTTGGTGCGGCGAAGAATAAACGGGTCGATAATCTTGAACAGTTTGAGGCATGCCTCTTCATCGTTGATCACATCCCGCTCGTTGAAACGCGCTTTGAATGTACTCCGTTTCCCGAGGATACCTTCATTCAAGAAATCCATTTGCGACCACAGGTCGGAGAGTGAATTCTCGATGGGCGTACCGGTCAATGCGAGTTTACCGGAGGAATACAGCTGTTTTACACACTCAAATATCTTTGATTCCGGGTTTTTGATATTCTGGCTTTCATCCAGCACGAGGTAATAAAAATGATAATGGCTTAACAGGTCGATATCTTGCCTTACAACACCATAACTCGTCAGTATCACCTGGCAACGGTTCATCCTTCTTCTGAAACCATCACCCTGAAGACGATTGCTTCCGTAATGCGCATAGACTTTCAACTGCGGGGCAAACTTGTTCAACTCGTTCAACCAGTTATGGACAAGCGATGTGGGCATTACAATAAGTGTCGGCGGAAGGTTTTTATTCAAGCCGGACTGTCTGTCAGCCGTTTTCTCTCCATCACCCACGGTATCCTCTGCAAAATTATCAAAAAGAGAAAGCTGCTGAGGCACTCCTCTCCTTATATCCGGCTTCCCCTGTGCACGTGTTGTTCCGGAGCCACCCAACGATTTTACCTCTCCATGCATAGCAATCCCTCCCGGCGTTTCTGAACTATCCACATACAGATGTAACAACAGTGCGATGGTCTGCAAAGTTTTACCCAATCCCATATCATCGGCGAGGCATCCACCGAAACCGTTTTTCTGCAGATAGACCAACCAACGGAAACCGCTCTCCTGATAAGGGCGTAACGTGGTATTCAATGAAGGAGGAGGCTCGACCGAAAGCAATCTTTCTCCGGTTTTTATTTCTGAAAAACGACCGTTTTCAGCCAGTTCCTTTACACGGAAATGAGTATTTCCAAGGCGAATAGAGTCGCCTGTGACCTTCCCAAACCGGAACAACTCATCAAAACGGAAAAACCACTCCCGAGGTAGTATCGCTATGCGCCCGTCAGGCAAAACATACTCGCGGATACCATTAAGAATATGGTTTTTAAATTCCACAAAAGGGATTGTCACCTCACCAAAACATGCCAGACATTGAATATCGAACCAGTCGTTGTTGTCACTGATATCCATTTCTAAATCAATCTCACCCGTGTAATATAACACTTTACCGAACGACTGTTTCAATTCGAAGTTTTTCAGCAAGTCGCCGTGCAAATTCAACCACTCCACCACTCCTGAAGGTCCGGTACCATTTTTATCTGTATAATCCAATCGATCAGGGAGATTCGCAGCCATTGCCGTCGTCACAAAATGTCCGATAGGAGTTTTACATAACCCTGAATCGGTAAGCATTTGTATATGCCTTTCCTCCCAATCTCTGTCGCGATAATACCATCCAATCGAAAAGTCACCTCCATTATCATTCAATTCCACCTCTTTCTTATAAGGTTTATTCATAGAGAAAAGGTTATTTCCGTATTGAAAACGCAGATGGAGCACCGGGAGCAAATCCATTCCTTTCTCGAGTGTCAGAACCGCTACCGGATCATGTTTCTGTTCGAAAATAGTCAATCCTTCCCCTATCGTCTCATAATTTTCCACACATTGCACCACGAACTTACGAATGTAAGTGGCGACACTGTTTACCGGGACTGTTATCTGTTTTTTACTGAGAAAAGGGATCAGCTTTTTTACACCGATATCAATAAAATGATGCAGTTGACTACCAATCACCGCAAGGGCAGGGTTTGAGACAAGCGGGGCAAAAAAACGGCCGTCGAGCACTATCTCTGATTTTCCATTCTGCACTTTGGCTGTATAGGTGAATATCTCCTTATTTCGAAAAATAAATACTATACGTGAAGGCTCTTTCATCTGCTCCAATGCTTGGTTTATACGGAAATCACGAATTTGTATCTTATTACGAATAAAGACCGGGGAATTTGTTTTCAAAAGCAACGCCGCAATTTCCTTATGCCTGTTTTCTATAAACGGACGGATATAGAGGTCGATATCCTTTTCTGTCACCTTTTGCAGGAAAGCGGCTTCACTTTTCTCACGTGAATAGGATACCATCAAATTTTTATCGGTATAGCGTTCGGCACACCTCACAATTTCCTGCTCATCATCGCCCAATAGGGGAAAAGTGGAAGAGGAGATGCTTGCTATTTCGGTAATGGTATATACTTCAGTTTCATGCCGGAACAATGCAAATGCAGGTTGAAGCATATAACCGAATTTGGGATGATGAATCAGGGTTATGATAAGTGACTCAGCCATGTGTCCATTCATCATTGTATGATTATTTCAATTTTTTATCTACAAATTAAGGCGGAAAATTCCGCAAGTTAAACGATACTCAATACACAGAAAAAACAAAGTTAGCAAAAAATTAACTGAAAGTTTCATTCAAATTAACCAATAAATATATACTATATTTGTATAATAATACATTTTTCGTATATTTACACACATAAAGTATATTTTAAACATAAAATATGATGAATGAAAAAGAGAAGATCATCCGGCTGACCGATCTGGTCAAACAGTTTCCGGTAGGAAACGGATTTTTCACAGCCCTTAACCGGATTAGCCTGGATATCGAGCGTGGAGAATTCCTCGGATTGGTCGGTCCCAGCGGATCGGGAAAACTACGCTATTGAATATCATCGGCTCGCTTGACACGCCATCTGAAGGAGAAGCCATGGTGTTGGGACACTCTATATCCTTGTTGACCGCCAAGGAATCGGCTGTGCTCCGCAACAAAAGTATCGGCTTTATTTTCCAAAGCTACAACCTGCTGCCCGTCTATACCGTCTACGAGAATGTGGAGTTCGCGTTACTTCTACAAAAAATTTCAGATGAAGAACGGAATAAAGCGGTGATGGATGCGCTCGAATGGGTTGGACTGACTGACAAGGCAAAATCCCGTCCGTCCCAACTATCGGGTGGTGAAAGTCAACGGGTAGCCATTGCCCGCGCGATGGTGAAACGGCCTGATATTGTACTGGCAGACGAACCATCGGCAAACCTTGATGCAAAAAACTCGCATACCATTCTCCAAACCATGCGCCGGTTAAATGAAGAACTTAACACCACTTTTATTTTTGCCACGCATGACGAGAAAGTGATGCAGTACTTGAAACGGATCATTTATCTGGAAGACGGAAAGGTAGTAAAGGATTCAATGATTTAATGATTTAATGATTATGGGAAAGATCGTATTTTTTGAAGACTTGGAAGTATGGCTACAGGCAAGGCTTTTTGCAAAAGATATCTTCTTGCTGACGGAGAAGGAAAGTTTTTACAGGGAATTTCGTTTCAAGGAACAGATAAAAGCTTCTTCCGGTTCCATAATGGATAATATCGCTGAAGGATTTGAGCGCAACGGAAACAAAGAATTTGTACAATTTCTTTATATAGCCAAGGGGTCATGTGGTGAAACACGCAGCCAATTACAGAGGGCATTCGACATCGAATTGATCACCGAAAAGGAATATCTGGAATTTTCAGATAAGGCTAAAAACATATCCCAATCTTTATCCAATTTCATAAAATATCTCAAGGAATCAGAATATAAGGGGATAAAATACAAAAGTTCCCAACACTAATTGAATCTTTGAATCCTGGAATCTTTAAATTTTTGAATTTTTAAATCATGCTACTCAAAACAGCAATAAAAAATATCCTTGGGGCAGGTAGACGTACATGGTTAAATGTATCCGTACTTTCCTTCACCTTTATCCTGATGACAGCGTTTAACGGACTGATAGACGGATGGGTAAACGATGCGATCACGGATACCCGTGACTGGGAAACGGGAGCGGGGCAGTTCTGGCATGAAAACTATGACAGGTATGATGTATTTACCTTACAGGATGCACATGGCCCCATTCCCAATGAGTTTATCCCCCATATCAATGATCAATCCTTGACTCCCATTCTGGTTATTCAAGCAGTAGCATATGAGTCGGGAAATATGCAGAACATCCTGCTGAGAGGCATAGAGCCGTCCCAGCAAATACTGGAAATCCCCTCACAATATTTACAATCGGAAGAAGAACCCATTGAGGCAATAATAGGAAAAAGGATGGCACGTACACTCAATGCGAGTGTGGGGGACAATCTACTTATACGATGGCGTGACAAAAACGGTGCATTCGATGCACAGGAGATTGTTATATCAGAGATATTCGATACCAGTATCGCGACAGTTGACGCAGGGCAGATATGGGTCAACCTGCACAAACTTCAACAGATGACAGGTATGGAAGGAGAGGCAACCTATCTGGTAAGATCCAAAGACTTCCCCATTGAGCAGGATATCAAAGGCTGGAGCTATAAAAATTCCGATTTCCTGCTGGAAGATCTCTACCTTTTGGCACAAAGCAGCCGGATAGAGTCGCTCATCATCTTTATCATCCTGCTTTCGATTGCCTTATTGGCGGTGTTTGACACACAGACGCTTTCTATCTTCCGCCGTCAAAAGGAAATCGGTACATATATCGCCCTCGGGATGACGCCTAAGCAAGTGACAAGGCTGTTCACTTTAGAAGGCACTACTTATAGCTTGTTGGCCATACTTATCGGGGCTATCTGGGGAACACCCCTGCTATATTGGTATGGAAAGACAGGTATAAAACTGCCTCAGAGCTATACGGAGATAGGCTTAGGGATGCGAGACACCATGTTTCCGGTATACCAACCAAATACTATCCTGACAAGCATCGTCATCATTATATCGCTATCCATGCTGATAAGTTATCTCCCGGCACGTAAGATTGCCAAGAGTAATGTGGTGGAAGCGTTAAAAGGGAGAATTAATTGATTTCAGATTCAATGATTCAATGATTCAAAAATTCAAGATTTAAGATTTAAAATCAAGATAAAACATATGAAGAAGTTTATACTATTATTATTGACAATACTTGTCGTGAGTACCCTCCACGCGCAGGATGCGGAACAGATTATCAGGGATGTGGACAGAAACCTTTCTGCCGAAAGCAGGATCGTGGAATCGAGCATGACAGTACATGGCAGACGCAGCAGTCGTACGATGACTTCGAAAAGCTATACCGTCGGGAATGAAAAATCTTTCACAGAGTACCTCTCACCTGCACGCGAAAAGGGAACCAAGATGTTGAAACTTGGGAAAGAAATGTGGCTCTACTCCCCTTCGACTGACCGCACCATAATGATCTCAGGACACATGTTACGTCAATCGGTGATGGGATCCGACCTCTCCTATGAAGATATGATGGAAGACAGGAAACTGACAGATATGTACACCCCTTCATTGATGGGCGAAGAGATAATAGAGGGACGCAAATGCTATGTCCTGCACCTAGAGGCCAAAGTGGATGATGTGGCTTATCACTCCCAAAAACAATGGATAGACACCGAACGGCTCGTTCCATTACGACAAGAATTATACGCCAAAAGCGGCCAGTTACTCAAGGAGATCACTTTGAGCGATGTGCAACGTATCGACAACCGGTGGTTTCCCATAAAAATGGTATATAAGGATGTCCTGAAAGATGGTAAGGGAACCGAATGGAGTATCACCTACATTGAATTCGACAAAAAAATCCCGGAACATATTTTTTCAAAAGCAAGTTTGAAACAATAGAATTCGATATTTAAAATTCAAGATTCAAGATTATGTCAAAGATAGAACAATTTGAAGATTTGGAAGTCTGGAAAATGGCTCGTTCCTTTTCGAAGAAGATATATCTGATATTGGAGAAAGAGTCTTTCTCGAAAGACTATAGATTGAGAGATCAAATAAGAGGGTCTGCCGGATCAATTATGGATAATATTGCAGAAGGATTTGAACGTAGCGGTAACAAGGAATTTGTCCAATTCCTCTTTATTGCAAAAGGTTCTTGTGGAGAAATCCGCAGCCAACTATATAGGGCTTTAGATATTGGATATATTTGCGAGGAAGAATTTGAGCAATTATATCAGGAAGCTTTACAGATATCTCAATCCTTATCCGGATTTATCAAATATCTGAAAACTTCTGAGCTTCGAGGACCAAAATATAAATAAAATCAAAATGAAAAGAACTTTCAGGAGAGCCAAAATCGGCGTAAGCCAAATCTTGAATCTTGAATCTTGAATTTTGAATCTTGAATAATTTAACTCAAGTTTCCCACCTTTTATAAAAGATTGAGAATGAGTTAAAATAATAGGGAAAAAGCGATGGTAATTTAAAATAAATTGCTATTTTTGAGGTAGTTAAACAGAAAATATAACAATTCTAAAACTACCATCACTTATGAGTACGAAAGTAGGCAAATTAGACGAATTAAGCAACATCCTAAGGCAAAAAGACAAGACAGGGGAGAAGGTCCTCTCCTTTTCAAGACAATTCAATATGGGGCAGCTATTAAAGCCTTTTTCAACATCAAAAAAGCAAGGTTACCCGTTAATAGGGATGCTGGTAGCGATGATTTTGAGCCGTATGGGCGGATTTAGCGTCCACTCCGCGCAAAAAACGGGATATATCGGATTTGACGACAACACGGTATACCGTTTGATGAACAACCCGCTTGTTGATTGGAGGTCGGTTCTAATGTCGTTTGCCCGGCAATTCATCCGGTGTGTCCTTCGCAAAGGCGATTTGGACAGTAAGTCCATAAAATGTTTTGTCCTTGATGATACCGACATTGAAAAGAGTGGCAGGACATTTGAGGGTATCAGCAAAATCTACAGCCACAAGGAACATGGGTTCCTGTTCGGTTTCAAGCTGTTGCTGCTTTGTTTCTGGGATGGCAAAAGTTTGATCCCTTGCGATTTTTCGTTTCATCGGGAAAACAAGAAAAATGGGTACGGGTTGGATAAAAACTCGCAGGATCGGCAGTTCGCAGGAAAGAGGGACGTCGAAAGCCATTTCGGGGAACGCCATGGCGAACTGGACGAAGACAAACTCTCCGTGGGCGTTAAGATGTTGAAACAATGTGTGAAACGGGCCATTACGGCAAGCTATGTGCTGATGGACAGTTGGTTCGTGACCGATGGCATGATCAGGGAAATCCGCAAGATTGGCAAGGGGATGCTGCATGTGGTCGGCATGTGCAAAATGGACAAGCGCCGGTTTGAGGTAGACGGGAAAGAGCTTAACTCGAAGGCAATCGTCAGGATTAATGAATCCCGCTCCAATAAGGTACATAGTTGCCACAAGTACAAGTCACGGTATTTTTCTGTTGTTGCCAATTACAAGGGTACGCCGGTTAAATTATTCTATGTCAAATATAAAAATGCGACAAGCTGGGCGCTTTTGCTCACGACCGACACCTCCCTGACGTTTGTCAAGGCAATGGAACTCTACCAAATACGTTGGGGTATCGAGGTCCTGTTCAAGGAATGCAAACAATACCTGCGGCTCGGAAAATCTCAAAACACTGATTTTTGCGGACAGGTGGCCGATACCACTTTAGTGATGATAACATACACCATATTATCACTATACAAGCGTTTCCAGGCATATGAGACGTTGGGAGCCCTGTTCCGGGACACACGGGAAGAGATGTTGGAAAAAACGCTATGTGAACGGATTGAATTGGTTATATTGAAAATACTGCGGGATTTATTGGAATTGCTATGTATTGACATCGAAAGGACTCTTTACAAGTTGACTTCTTCAGAAAAGACATCCCAAGAGATCCTTGTTTTGCTAAATGCAGTAAATCATTTAGATAGCTGCAATGTTAAATCCAATAAAGCTTCTTGATAAATGATTAAATATGAGATTAATATAAAATCAAACCACTTCAATTATCGCTATAAGGAGAGGTGGGAAACTTGAATAATTTAAACATGACAAAAAAACAGAACGATATTTTTGAAGCGGCAAAAAGACTTTTTTACAAATTTGGTGTAAAGAAAGTTACGATAGAGGAAATCTGTGAGGAAGCAAATGTCAGCAAAATGACCTTTTACAAATATTTCCCCAACAAGATAGAGTTGGTCAAAGCCGTTATAGACAATTATTATTCTACTGCACTGGACAAATATGAAGCAATGATGCAATCAGACCTAACGGCTGAAGAGAAGGTCAGGAAAACATTTGAATTAAAGCTGGAAAACGCATCAACTTTGGATATGGAATTTGTGTCAGACCTGTATAAGTATCCCGACGATACAATCAGAGAACATTTAGAAGCATGGAGACAGAAAAATTTAGATGTTACAAAAAAATGGTTTATCGAAATGCAGCAAAGCGGACAGATCATCAAAGAGCTAAGCTTCCCGGTTTTTATTTTATACGTGAATGCCATACAAGATTTTACTTTCAATGATGAAACAATGAAGTTTTTCGGGACAACCCACGAACTCGCCCGCATTATCACAAGACTATTTATGTATGGTATCGCCGAAAACAAAGATGGATAAGACTTCAATCAACAAAAATTCCGATGAATAGAATCTACATATGCATAGCACTTATTTTCTGCAGCCCTTTAATATTTGCACAAAACAGCAAACCCGAAAAGCTCCTGTTCAGCGGACAACTATCTGCATGGGGGCAATTTTCACCCGATATCCCAACAAAATTCTGGTTGGGAGGACGTTATATCCCGCAATTGAACTTCAGCATCCCTTTAAAAAACAACCAACTCTTTGATATTGAAGCATCAGCAAATCTATTCGGTGACATGGGAATACAATCCGGTAATATTTCTACGGACGGAAAGATAAAACCATACAGGGCATGGGCACGTTATTCGTCCACAAGAATGGAAGCAAGGATCGGACTACAAAAAATTAATTTCGGATCAGCGCAGATGTTCCGACCGTTGATGTGGTTCGACAGCATGGATCCGCGTGATCCGCTGCAGCTCACCGATGGTGTCTGGGGTGGTTTGTTCCGATATTATTTCCCGAATAACAGCACCTTATGGTTGTGGTCTCTCTATGGCAACAACATTTGAACAATTATTCTACTCCTATAGCGAGAAAGGGATCGATCCTCACAACTCCCTTAATTTTTCCGGACTCCATATCTCCTACCCTCTCACGCTGCTGGACAATCTCAGTGCAATGATCTATTACGACTGGAAAGAGCAGAACTTCTACAACTTCCTCAACTGGCAGCATCAGCTCAACAACATTACTTTCCATACAATCGCTTACTGGAACCCGAAACAATTCGGAATACCTTCGCAAATGGGAACATCCGGTCGTTTTGCGGGTAAAGGCTTTCAACTAATGATCGTATGGCATCACTGACAAATCTTGAATCTTGAATTTTGAATTTTGAATCTTAAATCCAAATATAGAGAGGTTATCGCTTTTTTTTGTAATTTTGAACCTTATTTCAAAAAGAATCAGGATTCCGGATTTTAACAGGTTGATATTGACAGATTGAAAAACCAAACGATCATCAATCTTTTTCAATCTAAATCAATCTGAATCGATCTAAATCAATCTGAATCAATCTGAATCGATCTGTATCAGTAAGATTTAATCTGTTTTAATCCGCATAAATCCCATTGCAATTTTAGAAGAATGAACATTTCGTACAACTGGCTCAAAGAGTACCTTCAATTTGATTTGTCGCCACAAGAGACAGCCGATGCACTCACCTCCATAGGACTGGAAACCGGGAGTGTGGAAGAGATACAAACCATCAAAGGGGGATTGGAAGGTTTAGTGATCGGGGAAGTGCTGACATGCGTATCTCATCCCAATTCCGACCATCTGCACCTGACTACCGTAGATATCGGTAATGGTGAAGAGCCGCTGAAGATCGTATGTGGTGCACCCAACGTGGCAGCCGGCCAGAAAGTAGTGGTTGCCACCATCGGCACGAAATTGTATTCGGGTGATGATGTGTTCACGATAAAACGCTCCAAGATACGTGGTGAAGAGTCGTTCGGAATGATTTGTGCCGAAGACGAGATCGGGATAGGCACTTCTCATGATGGTATTATTGTTTTACCTGATGAAGCAAAAGTAGGAATGCCTGCTAAAGAGTACTATAACATAAAGAGCGATTATGTACTGGAAGTAGATATCACTCCCAACCGTATAGATGCTGCCTCCCATTTCGGAGTAGCACGTGATCTGGCGGCATGGCTGGAACAGGCAGGTAAACCTTATAAGCTTACAAAACCGTCGGTAGAGGGATTTGCCGTGGATACCCAACAGGGAGGTATCGAGGTGATTGTGGAGAACAGGGAAGCCTGCCCACGTTACTCGGGACTGACTATCCGTGATGTAACAGTGAAAGAAAGCCCCGACTGGCTGAAGAATAAATTATTGTTGATCGGGCTTCGTCCCATCAACAATATCGTAGACATCACCAATTTCGTACTCCACGAGACAGGACATCCGATGCATGCATTCGATGCTGCACATATCACCGGAAACGAAGTGATAATACGTACCATGCCCGAAAAGACCAAATTCATCACATTGGATGAAGAAGAACGCGAACTAAACGAAAACGACCTGATGATCTGCAACTCTGAAGAGGGGATGTGTATTGCCGGCGTATTCGGAGGATTGGAGTCGGGCGTAACCGAAAAAACAACCGATATATTCCTGGAATCGGCTTATTTCAATCCTACATGGGTACGGAAAACTGCCCGTCGCCATGGGCTGAACACCGACTCTTCATTCCGTTTCGAACGGGGTACCGATCCCGCCAATACAGTCTATGTACTAAAACGGGCAGCCATGCTGGTAAAGGAACTGGCAGGCGGTACAATAGAGGGCGACATTCGTGATATTTATCCGGTACCTATCGAAAGAGCAGTGGTATACCTCTCTTATGACAAAACAAAGAAGCTGATAGGCAAAGAAATACCGAAAGAGACTGTCAAGAGCATTTTGAACAGTCTTGAAATTGAGATAGAAAATGAGACAGATGATCAACTCACCCTACGTATCCCCACTTACCGTGTGGATGTAACGCGCGATGTGGATGTAATTGAAGATATCCTCCGCATCTATGGATACAACAATGTGGAGATCAGTGACTCATTAAAGGCGAATCTTTCCATTCAAATGCCTGCGGACCGCAAGCAGAAATTGCAGACACTCATCTCTGAACAACTTACGGCAAACGGATTTAACGAGATATTGAATAACTCTCTTACTAAAAAAAGTTATTATGAGAGCTTCGAAACTTATCCTGCCTCACACTGCGTACCGCTGGTAAATCCGCTAAGCAATGACCTCAACGTGATGCGCCAGACATTACTTTTCGGGGGATTGGAGAGCATTGCTTACAACCGCAACCGCAAACATGGCGACCTCCGGTTCTATGAATTCGGCAACTGCTATTTCTTTGATGCCGCCAAAAAAAGCGAAGAGAATGTTCTTGCCCCATATTCCGAAGAATTCCATATCGGACTATGGATATGTGGTAAACGTACCCATAAGAATTGGGCGGCAGCAGGAGAACAAAGTTCCGTCTTCGAGTTGAAAGCGCATGTGGAAAATATCCTGAAAAGAATGGGGATCAGCGGGAATCAGGTGTTCTTTGAAACAGAACAAAACGAACTCCTTTCTGCCGGTATGAGTGTCAAAACCCACAAACGCACCATAGGCTTCTTTGGCATTGTTTCTCCTAAGATATGCAAAAAATTCGATATCGATACGGAGGTATTCTTCGCCGAGATGAATTGGGATCTGCTGATGAAAGAATCCGAAAAACAATCGGTACGTTTTTCCGAAATAGCCAGATTCCCGGCCGTAAGCAGAGACCTGGCACTGCTGGTCGACAAAGAAATCACCTTTGCCCAGATCCGGAAGATCGCCCTCAAGTCAGAAAAGAAACTACTGAAACAGGTATCACTCTTTGATGTCTATGAAGGAAAAAACCTGCCTGAAGGCAAAAAATCCTATGCGGTCAACTTCCTGTTACAGGACGAAGAAAAAACGCTCAACGATAAACAGATCGACAACGTAATGCAGAGGATCCAAAAAAGTCTGGAAGAGGAATTGGGGGCTCAGTTGAGATAGGACTGGGGAGACTTGATGATTGGGGAAAAGGGAGAAAAATGAAGAGTGAAGAGTGAAGAATTAAAAGTGAACATTTCTGGTAAAATTGGTAATTGGTAATTAGTAATTGGTAATTAGAATTTTAATACTATTAGATAAAAGGATATATAAACAATATGGGAAGAGCATTTGAATATAGAAAAGCGACCAAGCTGAAACGCTGGGGAAATATGGCCCGCGTATTCACTAAATTAGGGAAACAGATCACTATTGCCGCCCGTGAAGGTGGTCCTGATGCCGATACCAATCCCCGCTTACGTGTGTTGATACAGCAGGCGAAGAAAGAGAATATGCCGAAAGACAACGTGGAGCGTGCCATCAAAAAGGCGACCGACAAGGACCACTCCGATTATAAGGAAGTGGTATATGAAGGATATGGACCTTATGGCATCGCGATCGTAGTGGAAACAGCAACCGACAACCCCACGCGTACCGTGGCGAACGTCCGCAGCTATTTCAATAAACATGGGGGTTCATTGGGTACTTCCGGCAGCCTGGAATTTTTATTCGACCATAAGTGCGTATTCAAAATTGCACCTAAAGACGGTATTTCGTTGGAAGACCTGGAACTGGAACTGATCGATTACGGAGTGGATGAAGTAGAAGTGGAAGAAGATGATATTCTTCTCTACGGCGATTTCAAGTCCTATTCCGACATTCAAAGTTATCTGGAAGAAAACGGATTTGAAATTCATTCAGCCGAATTCGAGCGCATTCCACGCGACACCAAAGATCTCAACGAAGAGCAACGTGCTCAGATCGAAAAACTGCTGGAAAAATTTGAGGAGGACGAGGATGTCCAGAATGTGTTCCATAATATGGCGGAAGGGGAGTAAAATGAAAAAATATCGGGCATCGCACATTATCCGGAGAAGTAGCGCACAGCGGAATCGAACCGCTATTCATTGCCTGAGAAACAATTCAAAATATTTGTCAAGCGCCTCCCTGGCTGCGATAAAGGAGCTTTTCCGGTTACCAAGGACATCATCCTCCAGTTTTTGTAATAACCGGTCAATCTCCGGATCACGGTAAAAGCTGTTGCGCAACTGCTCGTTAATGGTCTCATACATCCAGTATTTCGCCTGTTGCTGACGCTTACGTTCGAAATAACCGTTTTCCTTCACAAAATCGATATACTTGTGCACCATCTCCCATACCTCTGCAATACCCAGATTATAGTATCCGGAATAGGTCAGTACTTTGGGTAGCCATCCGGATTCGGGAAGCGGAAAAAGGTGCAATGCATTGCTGAAATGGCGCTGAGCCATCTTGGCTTTTTCAATATTGTCTCCATCAGCTTTATTAATCACAATGCCGTCGGCCATCTCCATGATCCCACGCTTGATACCCTGTAACTCGTCACCTGTACCGGCAAGTTGGATCAGTAAAAAGAAATCCACCATAGAGTGGACTGCAGTCTCCGACTGCCCTACTCCCACGGTTTCCACAAACACGTAATCGAATCCGGCCGCTTCACAAAGGACAATAGTTTCGCGTGTCTTGCGCGCCACACCTCCCAGGGACCCTGCAGAAGGAGAAGGACGGATAAAAGCATCCTGCTCTAAAGAGAGTTTCTCCATCCGCGTCTTATCTCCAAGGATACTCCCTTTCGACCGCTCACTCGAAGGGTCGATCGCCAATACCGCTAATTTGTGGCCTTCCTGCAAAAGATGCATCCCGAATGCATCGATAGAGGTACTTTTCCCGGCTCCGGGAACACCCGTTATACCCACACGGACTGAATTACCGGCATAGGGGAGACACTGTTCAATAATAGCCTGCGCTTTCTCCTGATGTTCGGGTCGCGAACTCTCCACCAGCGTCACAGCCTGACTAAGCACTACCCTGTTGCCTGACAAAATACCTTCTGCATATTCCGCCACAGAACGCTCATGCTCTTTTATCCTTTTCTGTAAATAAGGATTCACACTGGGCGGGCGGGCGACACCTTTATTGACAATAAGTCCTTTATATCTCGGATCATTCTCGGGATGTTCCATCATATTGTAAGCAAATTAAAAACCGAATGAACTCCTGCAAAGATAGCTCATTCGGCCTGTATTATCAATTGAAACGGTATTTATTGTTTAGGCGTTACATTCCCTTTAATAGTGAGTACGTATACCGTATCGGGAACATTCGTGTACACTCTGATGGTTTTGTTAAATGTGCCTGGACGACGTACGGTAGAATAAGTGGCGGAGATGGTTCCCTTTTTACCCGGCAACACCGGCTCTTTTGTATAACTGGGAGTGGTACATCCGCACGATGCCGATACCCGTTGTATAATAAGAGGACTCTTACCTGTATTGGTAAATTCAAACTGCGTGGAAACCGATCCCATTTCTTCTTTGATAGTCCCGAAATTATGTTCTGTTCTCTTAAAGTCCATCTCCGGTTTCTGCTGTGCAAAAGCAATACTACTCATTAGTACAGCGAATAATACTATTAAATTGATTTTCTTCATCATACAATCATTTTATTTTCCGAGGACATGGAATCTTCACTGTTCAAAAAAATATCGATCCCATCATCCTGTCTATTTTGTAAACTACAATATTCTCAATGTTCAAAGATACAAAAGTAACAAATTCGTTTAAAGCTTGTTTATTCTTTAACAATAATTCTCATTCCGCCGGTATGTGAGGTGAACTCAGGGGCATACATACTCTGAATGGTGGTGATACCGTTGGAATAGCTGCCCGGCCGGCTTACATACACCCCATACTCAAACAGGTAGGTCCCCCGAGGCAGGTTATCGAAATAGAAGCCGGTAGAGGCGTCTTTTGATGTCTGATAATAGGGAATCCCGTTCTGCCACCCCATAGCTGAAACCTGATTAACCGGCTCAAAAGCAGCTGCACGCATATCTTTCAAATGGACAAACTCCAAATCCCGGTCACTTCGTACTGCCAGTCGCACTATTACTTTATCTCCAACCTTCAAAGGAGTTTCCTCCGTAATACGTACCAATTGCAATCCGGATGCGGTAGTCTGCTCCACAAAAAGCTGCTTTTCTATGTCAAGCGAAGCATCGGTTTTTTCGATCTTGTCCATATCTTCGAAATATTGCCAGTAAAGTGCACCCCATGCAGGAGTATTTCCCTGATGCGCCACTGTTACCTTACCCATTTCAGGTTTTATTTCCGTACGGCTCCACGACTCTTTGAAATAGCCGCTTCCCAATTCCTTGTTCTCCGGTTCCACGCGCAGTTTACCCAATGTAACGGTTGTTTCTCCTTCTGTCGTAAACCAGTCGCTTCCGGTACTCAGTAACGCATATACGGCATCTGCAGTAGCATGGGTGGTTTCCCACAACTGTGTCTGTTTCTGTTTCAGCAACCAACGTTTCATTTCATCCATTTCAACGGCTTTAACTCCTCCGATACGGAAAGCGTCCATGATAAAGGTATGCACCGAAACAGCCGATTGCGACATAAATACCCGCGCACGGTTATTCGCCCAATACATACCCATTTCACCAGATCGGGTGGCGTGCTCACGGAAAGAATTCAAAATACTTTCCACAACACCGTTTTTCCCTTGCCGACTCATCAGCATGGCAATCAATGAGCGCTCATATAGTCCGTACTGCGTCCAGTTTTTTTCTATGACCGAGTAATAAAAATCGGTCATCTCTTTGCCTTCTTTGTCCTGCACCCAATCGGTATAACCGGAACGCACATAAAGATACTCGAGATCAGTAGTAGAAATGATTTTGATATTCTTCCACTCTTTGTTATATTTTTTCAATGCCTCGAAACGGCGTTGGGCTTCTGTATCGATATAGAAAACTGCTTTTTCCTGCATTGAAAGGACATCTTGCGAGAACCCCGCAGTATCCAGTTCTTTTAACTGGTGAAATCCATAAAGGATATATTGCGTAATGCTCACACTCGGATTAAAACCTTTAAACCAGCTCCATCCCCCTTGATTGGTTTGCAACTTCTGCAATTTGTCTATAGCTGTAGTTGTGAGGTTACGGCTACGGTTTAAATCGAACAGTAATGACAATCGCTCTTTCTGTTCCGATTCGTTTTGAGCTTCCATTACCCAAGGAGTCTCTTCTAGCAGCACATTTTTTAATTCCTGATTCTTTTCAAGATTAGAGAGGAAAGTCTCTTTGCTACCTCCCTGCTTTTTCCACGCTTCCACCATTGCTTTCACTTTGGGAAATGATTTTCCGATATGCGCTCCCAAAGAATTGGCGTAATAAGAGGCAAACCATGAAACTGCATTATCGCTTTCCGGTTCACCCAACACCGGTAAGGCCTGTACAGCATACCATGCAGGGTTAGAAGTAAACTCAAGCGTCAACCGGTAGTCCTGTATGGTTTGGGACGATTTGTTGATCAGCCTGTCCATGGTGAACTCTTCCGTCTGCTTCCCGCTCAGGTCCATCCGCATACTTTCGGTCACCAGCATCCGGTTGGGAAGCACGGCGAGCGCATGTTGTTCGCCATCGCTGAACTGTTCGCTTCGGGCTACGATACGCACACCGAGAATATCGATATCGACCGGCACATCGAACGTCCACCATGCATCGGAAGAGGCGCCTTGCTCTAAGGAAAATGCCTGTTCCCGGTTCTCAAACGATATATCATTGATGACCTCTTCCGTGACAGGATCAAAGAATTCGAGCTTCACACTACCGCTGATCGCATCCTCCGAAAGGTTGGATATTTTGGTAGAAACAGCCGTCCTGTCGCCATGACGAAGGAATCGCGGCAGATTAGGAGTCACCATCAGCTCTTTTTGCGACACGGTAAAAGCTTCTGCCTTTCCGGTATTCAGTTCCTTATCGTGTGCCAGCACACGGAAACGCCACCGGGTATTGCTTTCCGGAACGGTAAAGGCAATTTGAGTTTCTCCTTTACTATTGGTTTTGAGATGGGGGAAGAAGAAAGCGGTCTCGTTAAAATTGCGCCGTATCTGAAGGGCTTCATTTTCTTGCCCGGGCTCTCCGGAGGCAGCTGCGGGAGGTGCAGGCGGCGGAGGAGGTGTGGAATAACGAGCCATTATTTCTATTTCTTCTTCAGCCAACACATCCTGAACCATAAACGCTTCATCTACGGACTTTGCTTGTAGCGAATATGCCTGTGTTTGTACTGCTCCTGTTCTAGCCCCTCTCAGCATAATCCTACCGGAGTAGAACAGCGAGTAACCGAACCAGTTAAAACGGTCGAACTCAAAAGCTGTAACATTCTTCCACTGCACGGGTATATTACTATGGGCCGTAACGGTATGGAACGATTGATCACTCGTGAATCCCATCCTCGAGAAATAGCGTGTATACGAGAAGGGATAGAAATTCCATGTTTGTGATGGAGAAATATTGTCGAGCGAAAAATCATACATCGACGCCAGCACCTCTGCCAATGTAGGATTATTATCCGCACCGGTTACCGTGATCCGCCATTCCTCTTCCGCGCCGGGACGGATCTTGTCACGGAACACGTCCAATTTCACCTTTAGGTCCTTCTTCTCCTTTTCGGGAAGGAGATCCACTCTGTGCGCATAGAACTTTCCGTCCTTTACATAGGTAAGCATCAGGGTGACACCTTCCTTGTATTGTTCTTTATAGGGGATCGAAAAGAGCCGGTTTTCATCATCCAATCCGATCCATTTCCGCTCCAGCAATTTATCCTCCTGCCATAATTCATACAAAACATGCACTTTGTCAGATACTCCCAGTATCACTTCCGCGTCTTTATCGCGCGAGAAATTGCTGTTCTTTTGTATAAGCCACTCGTTGGTTTTTATTGGCGGGCGCTTATCGGAATAAGAAAAGAGGATAATATCTTTTTCTGTCTCAATGGAATTTCCCCTGTCGTCTTTCGATTCCAGTTTCACACGGTATTTTCCCGATGACAAACCTGTCAGTCGTTTTTTCAATTCCGGCTGGTCACCTGTCTTGAATTCCCCTTCTGCTTCCGGTTGACGGATAGAATCGTTCTCCTGAAGGGAAAAAATCCGGTAGGTTCCACCGGCTACCACATCGTTATCGTCCAGATTTTTGGCTGAAATAATGATCTTTCCATCACTTTCCTTTGCCCACCTATCGGGTATATCCAGCGATAACATCATGGAGACATCTCCCACCGTCACTGTATAAGAAGCCGTTTGTGTTTCGCCGTTAATATCGGTCACCGTAACTGCCACTTCAAACGAATAAACCACTTTAGAAGAAGATTGGCCATCAGGTTTTTCCGGAGTAAAGGTAATCTCAAAACCACCGTCTTCCCCGGTGGTTACACTGCCTGACGTATAGTGGTCTATAGTTCTTCCATTCCATATCCTCCACCACATTTGCATTCGCGTAATATCATACTCCACATTCGCTTGTTGAAGGCTGATACCTGAAAAACTTTCCACTTTTCCTTTGAGTGTGATCTCCTCACCGAATTTATATGTTTTCTCTATTTTATCGAACCTCACCTCAAAGGTAGGGCGTTTGTATTCCTCTACCCGGAAACCTACGGTTCCCTCCCCGGATCCGATCGTAAAATGTCCCGGCAGTACACCTTGCGGTAACACAAATTCACCTGCTATAGAACCAAATTCGTTCGTCGTTATGGTCTGCTTCGATATTTCCCTGCGATTGGCATCTCTCAATACAATCTCAATAGGTTTACCGGCAATGACGGATTGCTCACCGGCACCTCCCCGAACCTGTATCGCCTTAAAGTAAACTGTCTGTCCGGGCCTGTAGAGGCTTCGGTCAGTGAAAATATTTGTCATTTCCCGCGGTTCGATCTTCCGGTCGGAGTAACTATAAAAAGCCGATGGCAATCGATTCAATGCGGAGCCTTTGTCATTCCCTGAAACAGCATGATAAAAGACATCGTTGTTGGGAATTTTTTTATTATACACAGCCAATCCCAACTCATTGGTAGTGATTGATTGATCCAACGTAAGCTGCGAATTGTTCCAGTTACCCGGCAGTTTATAAATACCGACTTTGGCATTAGGAACAGGAACACCGGTCGTTCTGTCCACCACGAAAAAATCATATTGATTATCAGAAGATCCCCGGGCGAAAACAGCCATATCAGAGACTGAAAAATAATATTCCGATCCTCGGGTATCATTGGTTTCAGGTGAAGAACTGAAAGTCAACATATAGCTACCGAAACCTCCGGGATTGACCGTAAACGTTGTTTCTCCATGCCAGTATTCAGGTGTATCCGGCAAAGATATAGGTATTTCCTTGATCAATACACGTTTTCCGGCTATCCGGCCTCGCACTTTCAATTTCTCTTCCAACATCTCTATGGGTGAGTTAACGCGATACAGCTTTGCGGTGAGTGACCGTATATTTTTGAAATTCACTTTTAACTCTTTATTACCCTCTTTAGGGAAAGTACCCGCTCCTGTGACTGTAAAAGCCGGCTGTGTAAGTTGCGATAACCTGTTTTGAAGTATCGATATCCGTTCGTATTTCGGGAAATCCGCTATTGTTTTTTTCAGTAATTCATATACCTCTCCTGTTTTCTCTCTCCGTTGAATTGTATCTTCTGCATTGGTCAGATCGACTTCGTGCAGATAAAATTGAGACAGCTTGTCGATAATTTCCACACTCATTTCGTCCCCTTCCCATTTTGCCAGTAACTTCTCCAATGCCGGGCGTGCCAGAGAAATATATGTAGAATAATAGAGACCCCTCAAATAATCCGATTTTTCCAGTTCGACCAGCAAAACCGAGCTATCCATATTTCGCTGCAACAGGGAACTCAACAACTTTCTATAATTTTCCAGTACCAATAATCCATATTCCGCCTGTTGGGGAGTGAACGACAATTTCACAAACTCATCCGCCGGAGCAAACAACGACTCCTGCGAGATATTCTTCCTTGCCAGCACACGGTTCAGGTCTTCATCCTGATTGACTTGTCCCGATAGTTCTATGGCACGCCGCGCCAAAAAATCATACATGGTAGGGTAAAACCGTCTCGAAGCCTTGCCCAATTCTACTACAGCAGCATAGGACTCCACTTTCGCCTCCACCAGTTCCTCCTCAGCAGCAACAGAAGCATCCAAATGTTCCACGGCTTTGTTGAAGAAGATATTGCGTGTCCACTCCTTCATGTCGGCCGGCACAAAATCGCCTAAATCGGTACGCTGGTCGATATTCCACCGGTCTTTTTGATAGTATTGCAGGTACAACTCTGCCAGCATGGAGTGCAATACCGATTTTTCTACTACACTGCCGCTTTTCCCCAGCATTTCATTCAGATTCCGGAAGATAAGCGTATCATTTTGTGCATCCAGCGTCAGGTCATACTTTCCCTGATGGATCAAGGCCTTGATGATTTGAGGACTGTTTTTATCCTTTACAGCCTGTTGCAAAATAGCATTTACGGTAGCCGAAGCTGACCGGGGAAGTGATTTCTTTTCAAATTCGGCTACTTTTGCCCATTCGTTTGCATAATGGTCTCTGTTCATTGGTCGGTTAGTCTGGGAAAAAACTCCTGAAGCAAGTGCCACAAGGAGCAGTGTGAGGAAAATTTTATTCATAGGGGTGTTGTTTGCGAATAATTGGATCAAGAATCAACTATCCATTTAACAATTTCAGAAACTTTTTGTTTTGATTAAAAAGGGGATAGGGCAATGAAGGGGAGTGACCGGCAAAAACCGAAAACCGGTATCTTCTTCCATAGCATGCATTGAAAGAAGATACCGGTAAAGTAAAAAATAAACTTTTTATTATTCTGTTTCCACTGTCAACGGAGCTACACAGAGTCCGGTTTTACCATCTGCCGTAAAGGCGATCCAGTAAGTATCGGGAGTTCCTTCTTCATCGTCTGCTGGTTGAGCTTGCAAAAGGCTCCAAGCAGTCACGTCGTAATCAACGGGATCTTCCCCTTCCACCGTTACTGTGAGTTTCCCTACCGGTTCGGAATTTTCCGCTTTTACAGAAGCAGTTTCTTCTCCATCACCGTTACCGCCTATTTTGTCTTCAGCGTCAGTAAATATCAGTACCAAAGACTCATTTTCCTCTTCATTCGTCCATGAATAAGTAACAGTTTTGGTTTCAGCGTCCTTAGTAAGCGTAAAAGTTCCCTCATCCGTACCTTCTATCTTCTCATAGGTATCCCATTTGATCCGTACGGTGGCATCTTCTTTTTCTTCCTCATAGGGATCCGCTTTCACGGCAACGGCTATGACAGCCTCCAGGCCGTTCTTATCGGTCACCTTTACCGTGGTATTGCCTTCTTTTAGACCCTTGATAGTTATATCACTGCCACTTACCGTTGCTTCGGCAACCGTTTCATCGGCCGGCGTCGCTTCATAAGGAGCTACCCCGCCGCTCACTTTCACGGCATCTTCCTCACCAATAATCACTTCAACGCTATTCTTATCGAAAGTCAATTTGCCATTACTTTCATCATCGTCACATGCCGCGAAAAACGCGCCTGATACCATCAGGCTCAATAGATAAATAGAAATTCTTTTCATAATAACTCTCTTTTTTAATAGTTAAAAAATAGTGTAATCTGTGTGGTTTGAGATCTCGTGTACACATAAGGAGAGACGAATACAGACATGGAAACGTTGCATGGTTACATAAATTTTAACCACAGATAACCCACTCTTAACTCCTGTTAACGGCAAAAATCAGCTCGATTTCATTCCGCAACAATCTAACTATCAAAACATAAAGCCAAAACAAATCATTTTCCCGGTTTCATCACTACTCCCGCTCTTTTTTTACCATTTATTTTGATGACCACCGGCTGGTCGAAATGTACCTGACGGATAAATTCCGTCTCATAGACGGAGGATTGCGAATTGAGAAATTCCTCATCAAAAAATCCATCATTTTCGGCAAAGGGATTCACTGTAAAATATCCCACGCCAAAGGAGGTTAGATTCTGGAAAAAATGAGTCCCCTGGCTCGGTTCTATACGGTAATTCTCCATTCCCGACTCCACAATTACCCTTGCCTGACTAATATGCGGCCATTTCACCGGGATACCCAGCCAGGGATCGGAAGAACCCCAGCGACCCGGACCAACCAGCACATAATTGGTTCCTTCAGCTGCGAACCTGCTATTCAGGGACTCAATCTCACGAGCTATCAGTGGATTCCTGGAAGCGTTAAAAGCCGCAGTTTTCACATAAACCACGTCATATACATCGTTTGATATTCCGTTTCCAAGGGCATTCTTTGAAAATAGTATAGTATTGGCTATTTCCACCTCTTCGAGGTTCTCATGCACCACCTCCTTGTTGTCTACAATGGGTCGGATCTGTAATACATAAAAAGAAGCAAACTGATTGTCCTCAATATCCACGGCAAATTCTATCTCTACGGGACGCCCCATCTCCTTCTGTCCTGCTTTCAGGAGTTTATCCAGGATCTCCGAAAGTGGAAACATTTCATGCTGTAGAATATTGGCAAAGGAGATAATCTTACGACCTCCTTCATAATATCCATCCCGTATAATCTGATCCTGAGGATCATAAGTAGAAGCCACATACCTGAGTGGCCCTTCTTTTTCTGCCTCTTTGAGTCGAAGTTTCAAAAGATTAAAACCATCATCAATCATAAAATCCTTTATCTCCGAATTCAGGTCAAGGGCATAGAAACGGGTCTGGGTATCACTCAACGCCAGATCGAGCGAGCTCAATTGCAGAATATTAGATGCATGGAGTGGGGAAAAACGGAGTCCCGTAAGCCCATCCATAATATATTTCCCCAATCCAAATGCCATACTCACAATACCATCTTCCGGTTTTTCATTGCCGATAGGATAATAGTTAAGGGAACGGGCTACCCCTGAAATGGCAGGATAGAACAGGTTTCCGTATTGCGATCCCACCACCTCCTGCAGGACAATCGCCATCTTCTCCTGATCGATCAGGTTTTGCGTTGCAGACATATAGGCCTTGCTATCCTTATAGAAAACAGAAGCATATACTGCCTTGATAGCATTGCTGAGTAGACGCACCATCTCATATTTATCATTCACATAAGGGATCATGTAAGTGGAATAAATACCGGCGAAAGGCTGATACTGTGAGTCCTCCAGCAAACTTGAAGAACGGATGGCAATAGGCGTCTCTATCGCATCAAAGAACACAAGAAAATCACTCACCAACCGCTTCGGAAGTTTGGCAGCAAGAAAATGCTTCAGGATCATCTCGTCTTCCAGATCCGCAAGAGCCATCGGATAGAGATTATTGGCCTCCATGAATTCATCGAAGATATCGGTACAAAGCACCACCGTCTTCGGAGTAGTCACAGGAAAGTTGTGATTATTATTTAACTCCAGATGGGTTTTCACCATATAACCGATAAAAGCCAGTCCTCTTCCTTTACCCCCGAGTGAACCCTCTCCGATACGTGCGAAGTTCGAATACTGGTCGAATCGGTCTTTCTCGAAAACAGCTACCACTCCGGTATTCTTCATACGCCTGTATTGCACGATAGTGGCATAAATAAGTTCTCTTGCATCATGCATATTGGCATATTCCGAAACATCTATCTTCTTGAGCATCTCCGCTACGGGAAACATGGCACGGGAATAAAAAAACCTGGAAAAATGATTTCTTGAAAGGTGGTAATATAAAGCATCATCAGGAATATTACGGATATTCATTTGCAATTCCTTCAGATTCTTGATCCGGAATATCTCTTGTTTGGTAATGGGATCGGTTATAATGAAGTCTCCAAAACCCAGATTCTCTTTGATTGCTTTACGCAGATCCTGTGGAAAAGTCTTGGAATTTTTATCAATAAATACAGCATCCACATCGGCTGCATATTTCCGGTTTTCCGACTCCGAAGAAGCATAAATAATCGGGATATAACGGTCTTTCTTCCTGATCCATTCACCGAGCCGCTTGCCGGCTAATTTATCCTTCTCCCCTTCAATATTGAAACTCATATCACTGATCACACCCAGCATATTATCACCATACTTTTTGTAATAGGTGATTGCCTCCTCATAGTTACGGGCAAGCAGTATCTTTGGACGTCCGCGCATGCGGAGCATTCTCAGGTGGTCGTTGAGGGCCTCCTTCGAGAACTCTTTCGATTCACTGAGCACAAACTTATAAAGCAATGGTAATGCCGTTGAATAGAAACGAACGGAATCTTCCACCAACATCACAGTCTGTACACCGACCGTCTTTACGTCGTGTTCCACATTCATCCGGTCTTCAATAATCTTGATGATAGCCAACAACAGATCCGTATCCCCCAACCAACTGAATACGTAATCGATACCGCTCAGATCTGACTTCCGTAACGATTGTGTGACCGCTTTGGAGAAAGGTGTGAGCAACACTACAGGAATATCCGGGTAGCGCGCTTTGATTTGCTTCGCCAGATCGAAAGTATCACTATTGTCCATGTTGGGCATGCAGATGATCAACTCATAACGATTCTGTTTCAACTCTGCCAGTGCCTCCTTACTGCTCCCAACCTGTGTAAAACGCGGTGGATAGCGGAGGTTGAGTGAGGTATACTCATTGAAAATCTGTTCATCGACACGACCGTCGTCTTCCAGGATGAACATATCATACCTGGAAGCCACCATCAATATATTGAAAATACGTTTGTTCATCAACTTCACAAACGGGGTATCCCGGAATCTGAACCGGTTTATATCATGTGCCTTAATTACTGACCCTGGCGTTTTTAGTTTCATATTCTTTTAGAATAAAGCAATAAAGTTATTATTCGATTGTTATTCAGTTGTTGCTCTGTTGTTAAACATAAGCAGAGCGAATGAATATCGGCAAAGCCGAATAACACGAAGTGCGAATATATATGAAAAATCTGAGTTCTCACTGCTCATTTCCAAATTTCCAAAAAAACGATTATCTTTGTTCTACTCAAAAATATACCGGCACCCACTCGCCGGAAAAATATTATAAGAATTCACAAAGCTAAATAAAGAATGAAGAAATCGGCACTATTGATCTCTTTCTCAATATTGATAATAGGATTGGGGGTATTATTCATAGCCCTCACATCGGGAAATAACATCGAGAAAACCGAATCGGAAAGACCATTGGTACTCTCCATGACAGCCTCGGTAGCCATTCCGGAAAGTATGGAATTTGCAGGAGAACAGATCACTTTTGACCGCTATGATAAACGGGAGCGGATGGACCGGGAACTGAATAGTTTCACCTACTTCCATTCCACCACCCTACTCCTTTTCAAAAGGGCCAACCGCTTCTTCCCGATCATTGAACCAATCCTTAAACAACAAGGGGTTCCCGACGACCTGAAATATCTGGCGGTAATAGAAAGCAGCCTCGATCCCAGGGCAGTCTCCCCCGCCCGTGCGGCAGGACTTTGGCAGTTCCTCCAAAGTACGGGCAAACAATACGGTCTTGAAACAAGGACTGATGTCGACGAACGTTATCACGTAGAAAAATCGACTGTGGCCGCCTGTCGCTATCTGAAAGAGGCCTACCGCAACCACGGTTCATGGAGTGCCGCCGCCCTGTCATATAACGGAGGACAAGCGCGTATCACTAACGGGTTAAGAGACCAGGGGGTAGACGATTCGCTCGACCTCTGGTTGGTGGAAGAGACTTCCCGCTATTACTACCGCATGCTTGCCATCAAACAGATCTTCGAAAATCCGCAGCAATACGGATTCGTTATAAGGCCGGATCATCTCTATAAACCCATGCAGTTCAAAGAGGTGAAGGTATCTTCCTCTATACCCGACCTGGCAACTTTTGCCAAACAACACAACATCACCTATGCGCAGTTGAAAGACTTCAACTCATGGCTACGAAATACCAGCCTGAGCAACCCGTCGGGCAAGACCTACACCCTGCTTATTCCTACACAGGAAGACCTGTACTACAAGAAAGGGGAAAGCCCTAAGGTTCATAATCCGGCATGGGTAGTGAAATAAAAAAGATTATGGCATCCGAAACTGAACAGATAATAGAGGTGTACGGCGCACGCGTACATAACTTAAAAAATATTGACGTAACGATCCCCCGCGACTCTCTCACGGTAATCACCGGATTGAGTGGCAGCGGGAAATCATCGCTTGCATTCGACACCATCTTTGCCGAGGGACAGCGTCGCTATATAGAGACTTTCTCGGCTTACGCCCGTGGATTTCTGGGCAAGATGGAACGTCCTGACGTGGACAAGATCACAGGCTTAAGCCCGGTCATTTCCATTGAACAGAAGACCACCAATAAAAATCCACGTTCTACCGTTGGTACCACTACTGAAGTATATGACTTTCTCCGCCTGCTTTATGCCCGTGCCGGTGAAGCATACTCCTATATCACCGGAGAGAAAATGGTGAAATATACCGACAGCCAGATACTGGAACTGATATTAGAGAAATATATCGGTAAAAAGATCTATATCCTCGCTCCGGTGGTGAGAAACAGGAAAGGACACTATAAGGAGCTGTTTGAACAGATCCGGAAAAAAGGATATCTCAATGTGAGGGTCGACGGTGAAATCAGGGAAATCATGCCCGGCATGCGTGTGGACAGATATAAAAACCACAATATCGAGATACTCATCGATAAGCTGGTTGTATCCAATAAGTTTGCAGATAAATTGCAAAGCAGCGTACGTACCGCCATGAAGCAGGGTTCCGGCCTGATCCTTATACAGGATGTAGAAGCCGGGGAAGTGCGCCATTACAGCCGCAGCCTTATGTGCCCGACCACCGGTCTTTCGTATAATGAACCTGCACCCCATAATTTTTCTTTCAACTCACCACAGGGAGCCTGTCCCCGCTGCAAGGGTATCGGTTCGGTCGATCAGATCGATGTCGAAAAGGTCATTCCCGATCCCAATCTCAGCATTGCAGGAGGAGGTATTGCACCACTCGGGAAGGAACGAAGCAACCTGCTCTTCTGGCAAATCGCAGCCATCTGCGAGAAATATGGGGTGACACTGAAAACACCGATCAAAGATATCCCCCAGGAAGCTATCGATGAGATCATGTATGGTACCGATGAGCGACTCAAAATAAAAAACGAGTCGCTGGGAAACTCCAATTATATGGTCTCCTACGAAGGGGTCACCAAATATATTGAGATGCAGCAGGAAGATGAAGCTTCGGCCACCGCCCAAAAATGGGCAGGCCAGTTCATCACCACCTCGGTCTGCCCCGAATGTCACGGGCAACGGCTCAACAAGGAAGCACTCCATTTCAAGATCAACGGAAAAAATATTGCCGAGTTGGCAGAAATGGATATCCAATCGCTGTATCAATGGATTATTTCTTCAGAAACAGATATAACGGAGAAGCAACGCCTTATCGCCGGAGAGATCAAGAAAGAGATCCTTTCACGTCTCCAGTTCCTGCTGGATGTGGGACTGGGATACCTGTCTCTCTCCCGTTCATCGGCATCCCTATCCGGTGGTGAGAGCCAGCGTATCCGTCTGGCTACCCAGATCGGATCGCAACTGGTAAATGTGCTTTATATACTCGACGAGCCCAGTATCGGGCTCCACCAACGCGATAACCACCGCCTGATCGACTCGCTGAAGAAACTGCGGGATTCGGGTAACTCGGTGGTAGTGGTGGAACACGACAAAGATATGATGCTGGCATCCGATTATATAGTCGATATGGGGCCTTTTGCCGGTCAAAAGGGGGGTGATGTGGTATTCGAAGGCCTTCCTTCAGAAATGCTGAAAAGAAACACACTTACCTCCAACTACCTGAATGGCAAGTTAGAAATCGCCATTCCCGAAAAAAGAAGGGAAGGAAGTGGCAAGAAACTCATTATCGAAGGAGCATCGGGTAACAACCTGAAAAATGTGACGGCAATGTTCCCCCTCGGTACTCTTATCTGCGTAACCGGCGTTTCCGGCAGCGGGAAATCGACATTGATCAACGAGACACTGCAACCCATTCTCAGCCAGAAATTTTATCGCTCGTTAAAAGATCCCCTGCCCTATAAATCTGTGAAAGGGATCGAACATCTCGACAAAATAGTAAGTGTAGACCAGTCCCCCATAGGCCGTACGCCCCGCTCCAACCCGGCAACCTACACCGGAGTCTTTTCCGATATCCGCCTGCTGTTTGCCGGAATGCCCGAAGCCAAGATCAGAGGTTACAAACCGGGACGGTTTTCCTTTAATGTGAAAGGAGGTCGTTGTGAAAAATGCGGCGGGAACGGATATAAAACCATTGAAATGAATTTCCTGCCCGATGTAATGGTCCCCTGCGAAGAGTGTCATGGTAAACGGTATAACCGTGAAACACTGGAAGTACGGTTTAAAGGAAAATCGATAGCCGATGTACTGGACATGACCATCAACGAGGCAGTGGATTTTTTCGAAAATGTGCCGACCATATTACATAAAATAAAAGTTTTGCAAGAAGTCGGATTAGGATATATCAAACTGGGACAATCCTCCACCACCTTGTCGGGGGGAGAAAGCCAGCGGGTGAAATTGGCTACCGAGCTGGCCCGTATCGATACTGGGAATACCCTTTATGTGTTGGACGAACCCACTACAGGGTTACACTTTGAAGATATTCGCGTACTTCTGGGAGTATTGAACAAATTGGTAGATAAGGGCAATACCGTGATTGTCATCGAACATAATCTCGATATTATCAAATGTGCCGATTATATCATCGATCTGGGGCCGGAAGGAGGAGAAAGAGGAGGTCAGATCCTCGCTAAAGGAACTCCCGAAGAGATTGTCAATAACGGAAAAAGTTATACTGCGGTTTATCTCAAAGAGGAGTTATAATAACTTGCATTTAAAGTTAAAAATGTCATAGCCATGAACATTTAAACCAACTTTTTGTTTAGAGATTACAGAAAAAGGACAATTAAGAATGTTTTCGTTAAGCTAAATGAGAAAGTCAAACTTGTTTGAATGTTTTCGATTAGCATACTTGAACTTTCCCATAGCGAAAATTGAAAATCGAGGAGCAAAGGCGACTCAAAATGACTAATGAAATTGAACAATTTTAAATAAGCAATAATATAATGGCAAGTATTACATTTAAAGGCAATCCCGTTCACACAACCGGAGAGCTGCCCCAAAAAGGTGTGGCTGCACCCGATTTTACGTTGGTAAAGGGAGATCTTTCCGAAGCTAAATTATCGGACTTCAGAGGAAAAAATGTTGTTCTCAATATTTTCCCGAGTATCGATACCGGAGTATGTGCCGCCTCTGTGCGTCGCTTCAACCAGGAAGCCGCTTCATTAAAAGATACGGTAGTGCTTTGTATTTCTGCCGACCTGCCCTTTGCTGCCGGGAGATTCTGTGCGGCTGAAGGCATTGAAAATGTTGTTACACTTTCTTGTTTCCGCGACAAATCATTCGCCGAAAATTACGGACTGCTAATGAGCGACGGCCCATTAAAAGGACTTTTGGCCCGCGCTGTGGTAATAGTGGATCGTGATGGGAAAGTAGTATATACCGAACTGGTTCCCGAGATTGCACAGGAGCCGGATTATCATTCTGCAATCAACTCGATAGTGTAGTTTGTTTCATGAAGATTGTGTTAACAAGGAAGGTCTGCGAAGTGATTCGCGGACCTTCCGCTTTTAAGCAGGTAAGATTATTCCATACATCGCAGGAAGAACAATTATCGGCATCATTCTTAGCAGAAGACAAAGGCTCCAAACAGACGGCCTACATTCAACTGGCCGGGACTGTTATTCTCCTTATCGGAGGTATTTATCTGGTAGGTAAGAAAAAATAGGAAAAATGCTGAATAGTATAAATACTTGGCTATACCGCACGTTGTGGTGCGTTTTTCTTTATTCTTATCAATATTTCTTTTTTACTTTCGCGCTCTTCCTCAATATCATAATCATCCTGTAATCCAAGCCAGAATTTAGCTGTTGTCCCAAAATAGGATGCTAATCTGAGTGCTGTATCAGCAGTGATTCTTCTTTTCCCTTTTATAATTTGAGAAATTCGTGTCTGCGGAATATCTGTGTCTTTAGATAATCTGTATGCTGTTATCCCAAGAGGGTTTAAGAACTCCTCTATTAAAATCTCTCCAGGATGTATGTTTGCTAATCTATCCATTTTTAATCCTCCAGGCTTTAATGATAATCCATTATCTCAACATCGTGTGCATTATTATCAATCCACTGAAAAACAATTCTCCATTGGTCATTAATCCTGATGCTATAGAAGTCAGAACCCTGTAATTTTTCAAGTCGGTTGGATGGAGGGATTCTCAAATCGGATAAATTTTGCGAGTTATTAAGCATTCTTAATTTTCTTCGACCGATTTGTTGAATTTCAACAGGCATCTTTTTGACACGCCCTCCATCCCATATTTTTTCAGTATCCTTTGAACCAAATGAAATAATCATACTATCATTTCACATTACTAATGTCAAAGATAAGTAATTTATTTCAGATTAGCAAGTAATTATAGAAAAGATTAACCGTATTATGTTTTCACCACTCGTTATTATATGCCCTTACTAACCGATCCGTCCTTTTCCATTGTTTTTCTGATGTTTCATAGAAAGTGCTGCATCCAAAAAGTTAAACAACACTAATACTCTTCAGGAAGAGGTTTTCCTGAAGAGATATCAGTGAGAGATCTAAAAGGTTTTGAACCCGACTATCCGGTAAATAAAACCATCAAGGCTATAAGGGAAGGACGGGATGAATATTTAGAAAAAGCGCTGGAAGTTGCAAGACTGTAAAAATAGAAATACAGCTTTTATACTGTTTCCATATATCCACCAGTTATGTGACATTTTTTTGTATTTTTGTAGTAGAGCTTTCATTTAGCGTTTGCTAAGGGAATTGAAATAATTGTAGAAATTCATGTATTAATCCTATATGGCCAAAAGAAAGAGAAAAAGGCAAAGCCCAAGACAGAAACCAAAACAAGGTCAAAAGAAGAAAATCGTTTCCTTTTTGAAGAATGAACGGGTGCATTTCATTTGGGGGGTGATTGTCGCCTTCATCGGCATCTTTATGCTGCTCGCCATTATATCATTCTTCTTTACCGGCGCAGCCGACCAAAGTAAAGTAATAAACAAAACATACATGGAGGTCGTCCGTTCAGGTACATCCGATATAGATAACTGGACAGGCGCGGGAGGTGCCTATATGGCTGAAAGGTTGGTAAATGACTGGTTCGGTCTCTTCTCCGCACTTATCCCCATCTTCCTAATTTATATCGGGCTGAAAATAATGAACGCTACGAGTCTCTCATTCCTGAAAGCCCTTTTTATCACCGCATTTGGCCTTATCGGCGGTTCAGTGTCCAGCGCATTTATCCTTGACAGGCTTTTCCCAAATACGCATGTGAAATGGGGTGGCGCCCACGGTATCCAGATTGAACGGATATTGGAGAACAGCATAGGATGGCCCGGAATTATATTACTCATCCTGTTGTTCATCACAATAATAGTCGTAACATTACGAAAGAGTTCGATGTACAAGATACAGGAAACACTGATCAATGGCACATCCTCTTTTGCACCACAAAATGAGACATCTCCTGCACCAGAGGAAGACGACTGGTATGAGCCTGAAAAAGAAAAAAAACCGGGATTGCTTAAACGCTTCTTCACATGGATGAAAAAAATAAAACCGCTCAGGGAAGAGCAGCATGAGCAGGAAATAGCTGAGGATGAAGAGACAGACCAAATAGTGCAACGTAAAACCCCGACTGCCAATACTACACACAACTTTACGGAGTCCACGACCATATCTCCAAAGCCACCGGTAACAAAGAGACCATTTCCGGTTGAGAATGATTTCGAAGTGATCGTTCCTGAGGATGATGAAACAGCTATCCACATACCCCATGCGGAAGAGAATAAACCAAAGGAGGAGACAAAGAGCCCGGAAGGAATGACACAGGAACTAGAAGAAGATTACGACCCACGGAAAGACCTCTCTTCATTCAGATTCCCCACCATGAACCTGTTGAAGATATATAATACAGGCGACAGAGCTGTGGATATGGACGAGCAGAATGAAAACAAGGAGAAGATCATTCATACGTTGCGCAACTATGGTATCGAGATCACCTCTATCAAAGCGACCGTAGGTCCCACTATTACGCTTTACGAGATCGTACCTCAAGCGGGCGTGCGTATTTCAAAGATCAGGAATCTTGAAGATGATATCGCGCTCAGCCTCTCCGCACTGGGTATCCGTATCATTGCACCCATGCCCGGAAAGGGAACCATCGGTATTGAAGTTCCCAATAAAGATCCGCAGATCGTTTCGATGCAATCGGTGATCAGTTCTAAAAGATTTCAGGAATGTGACTACGAACTACCTGTAGCATTGGGAAAGACTATTACCAACGAAGTCTTTATCTTCGACCTTACCAAAATGCCCCACCTGTTAGTGGCAGGGGCCACCGGGCAAGGGAAATCGGTCGGCTTGAACGCCATCATTACCTCTTTGTTGTATAAAAAGCATCCGTCGGAAATGAAGATGGTACTGATCGACCCCAAGATGGTGGAGTTCAATATCTATTCCGCTGTCGAAAAGCACTATCTGGCGAAACTGCCGGATGAAGAGAAAGCCATTATCACTGATGTGACCAAAGTGACCCAGACACTGAATTCACTCACCAAAGAGATGGACGACCGTTATGAGTTGCTGATGAAGGCGCATGTCCGTACCGTCAAGGAATATAACGAAAAGTTTGTCAAACGCCGTCTGAACCCCGAAAAGGGACACAGGTACATGCCCTATATTGTGGTAGTGATTGATGAGTTTGGTGACCTGATCATGACGGCCGGAAAAGAGATCGAGATGCCTATCGCCCGTATTGCACAGAAAGCGCGTGCCGTGGGGATGCATATGGTGATCGCCACACAGCGTCCCACTACCAACATCATCACCGGCACCATCAAAGCGAACTTTCCTGCCAGGATGGCCTTCCGGGTTACTTCCCAGATCGACTCCCGCACCATCCTCGACATGAGCGGGGCCAACCAGCTCATCGGACGGGGGGATATGCTCTTTTCACAAGGAAGCTCGCTTATCCGTATCCAGTGTGCATTTGTGGATACTCCCGAAGTGGAAGAGATCTCCCAATACATCGGAAAACAGCGGGGATATGATGCAGCTTTCGCACTTCCGGAGGTGATTTCCGATATGGAAGCCGGAGCCGGTGCTACCGACCTGGGTGACAGGGATCCTCTTTTTGATGAGGCCGCCCGCCTTATTGTGGTGCATCAGCAGGGATCTACCTCGCTTATACAGCGTAAGTTCTCTATCGGCTATAACCGTGCCGGAAGACTGATGGATCAACTCGAAGCCGCAGGAATAGTAGGTGCCGTACAGGGCAGCAAGCCCCGCGAAGTATTCATTGCCGATGAATATTCACTGGAAAAGTTGTTGGATTCATTGAGATAAGCGACCGGTATAGTTTTTCGGATGTAGACTCTCAGGATGTGAATTCCCAAAATAAACTAACTCCCGTTTTTGCAGTCCAATCCATCAAACAAACAAAACCAAAACAGCTAAAATGAAGACGATCTCATCCATATTATTAATTTTTCTCCTGTCAGGATATACATTCGCCCAGAATTCAAACGATGCCAAGGCGCTTTTGGACAAAGCATATGCCACTTACGAGACTTCCGGCGGCATCAGATTATCATTCAAATCGACACTGACCGATAAGGATGGAACAGTCTATATACCCCAGTCAGGCGAAGCCTATATAAAAGGCGATAAATTCAAACTCGAGATGGAAGCGATGGATATCTGGTTCGACGGAAAAACCCAATGGGTATTGATGAAAGATGTGAACGAAGTAAATATCAGTGCTCCTACAGCCAGTGAAATAGCTTCTATCAGCCCATTGGCGCTTCTGGGGATATACAAGAACGGATTTACGTTGAAAACACCTGCTTCCAAAACAATCAACGGAAGGAGCACACACCTGATCGATATGGTTCCCGCCAGTCAGAATAAAGATTTCAAATCCATCACTGCAGCCATTGATAAGGAAAGCGGCAATATCATACAGGTAATCCTTACGATGGCCGATGGAATGAAAAATAAAATCGATATTTCCGGCTACAACACGAACCATCAATTTAGTGATACCCTATTCAGGTTCGACAAAAACGATTATCCCGGCGTTGAAATAGTAGATCTCAGGTAAGTCCATATTTTCCGTTTACCGCAAATAGATTATGATAATAACCGATGCGGTATATGGAAGAAAAGTTGTAACTTTGAACTAATTAATAATCCATACGCCTTCCCCCAGTATAACAACAGTGAGGAAGGATTTTAAATTCAAGAACAGATATGAGAAATAAGACACGTTGCCTGATCATCGGATCAGGACCGGCCGGCTATACAGCTGCCATTTACGCTTCACGCGCCAATCTCGAACCTATTCTCTACGAGGGCCTGGAGCCGGGAGGACAGCTAACGACTACCACCGAAGTGGAGAATTTCCCCGGTTATCCCGACGGGATCACAGGGCCGGAGATGATGGAAGATCTTAAAAAACAGGCGCAGAGATTCGGTACGGATGTCCGTTCCGGAAGGGCTACTGCTGTCGACTTTTCGGTACGTCCGCTTAAAGTGACGATCGATAATGAACATGTGATCGAAGCTGACACGGTCATTATCTCTACCGGAGCATCGGCCAAATACCTAGGCCTTCCTGATGAAACCAAGTATGCCGGACAAGGTGTGTCGGCATGCGCTACCTGTGACGGTTTCTTTTACCGTAAAAAAGTAGTAGCCGTAGTGGGTGGCGGCGATACAGCCTGTGAAGAGGCCACATATCTGTCGGGGCTGGCGTCAAAAGTCTATATGATTGTCCGCAAGGATCACCTGCGTGCTTCGAAGATCATGCAGGAGCGGGTAATGAACAATCCCAAAATCGAAATACTTTTCGAACATAACGCGGTAGGCCTCTATGGTGAAAACGGAGTGGAAGGCGTCCATTTAGTAAAACGTTTGGGCGAACAGGATGAGGAACGGTACGACCTCCCCATCGACGGATTCTTCCTCGCTATCGGACATACCCCCAATACTAGTATATTCAAAGATTTCATCAAGATGGACAAGGTAGGTTATATCATTACTGAACACCCTACTGCAAAAACCAATGTCGGAGGTGTTTTCGCCTGTGGCGACGCAGCCGATCCCATTTACCGTCAGGCTGTCACGGCAGCCGGAACCGGATGCAGGGCTGCTATAGATGCGGAACGTTATCTTGCAGAAAAAGGGTTGTAAGAAACAATTTACACTGCTTATCCTATTCAATAACCGGGAAGGAGAAGAACCGAAGGGTTTTTCTCCTTCTTTGTTTTGAGACTACTCATAGAAGAGTTGAAAGATATCCGTGATAAGGCCCGTTTTAACATTTCATTTTTTTTCATCACGAATATTAATCGTATTTTTGCCTTTCATATAAAACACGACACATGAAAAAAATTCTGTTACTTGCGGGCATACTCCTATGGGGAATACCTCTCTTCGCACAATTAGACGGGACCTATAAAATCGGGGCAGACTCCATTGCTTTCTCGGGTGAAAAAGTGACCTTCCGCATAAGCGGTTTCGGAGGACTCTCTTCAGCACACGTGGGAGAAGGGAAGTATGAGTTATCGGGGGATTATCTTTTTATCCACACAACGGATTACAGCGGTGATAAGACTAATTTCGAGTTGTTGGACGGTTCGAAAAAAGACACTTGTGTCGTGCATACAGTCAGTTCACAGAACTATGCCGTTCAGGGCATCCTTGTGGAATCACGAACTAAGTCGGGTAAACTGATCAGCGGCAAGGTAACAGGTAACGACGGAAAAGTATTCTTTACCCCTTGCAATAAAATCGCCTCCATATCAGCCACTTCACTGGGATATAACTCCATCTCCCTTGATTACACACCGGGAAAAGATTACCAGATAAGACTTGCAGAGAACGATATAATAGAAAACAGGACGGTTGTTTTCAAGATCAATTTCATTGACGAGGAAACCCTTTCCCTGCTGATGCTGACAGAGGATTTTAAGACCGGCAAAAACAGGGACAAGGAACTACAGAAATTAGAAAAAAGGGCACGAAAAACCAATAAACTGGATAAACGGTTAAAAAAGGTCTATATACCCTATAACAGGAGAAACTAATTCCTTGTACAAAACGTTTGCCGGTTATGCCAGCAAACGTTTTACTGTTTCGGAGATATCTTTTCCTTCGGCCTTGCCTGCAAGTTGTTTGGACGCAATCCCCATCACTTTTCCCATCTCTTTCAGGGAAGATGCCCCTATCTCCTCAATAATACGCTTCACAGCGGCTTCCAGTTCTATAGGCGAAAGTTGTGCCGGAAGGAATTCCCGGATCACCTCCATTTGTGCGATCTCCGGTCCGGCCAGATCTTCCCGCTTTTGCGCGGTATAGATTTCCGCACTGTCCCTGCGCTGTTTCACCATCTTCTGCAAAAGGGCAGTCGTCACTGCTTCCGTAAGTTCATCACCTGCACCTTTCGCTGTTTTGGCTTCCAACAGTTCCTTTTTGATCGCCCTCAATGCCTCCAGCCGCACCTTGTCCTTGGCCAGCATGGCTTTCTTTATCTCATCGGTAATGGTATCTATTAGTGACATATTTTTGATTTGTTGATGTGATAATGTGATGATTTGTTGATTTCAAAATCTCATGATACAGATTAATCGAACAGAGAGGATGATTGTTGTTGCTGCACATCAGATGAGAAAATACGGGGATTAAAGGTGGACTCCCGTTTAAACACAGGTGTCTTTTCCAATGCCTCCAATACTTTATCGTCATCCAGTTCGTCGATAGTTAATACGAAAGGCTCTAATCGGTAGTTGACACTGGTCAGTGTCTTCAGCCCGGTCTTGCCGTAATATTTCTCGATCAGTTCCTTGTCTTTTTTCTCCTGTGCCAGTTTCGCATCTTTTTCGATTTGTTGCTGGATCTGCTCGGCTCGGCTCTTTTCCTGTTCATGCTCTTCGATACCCGGCACGCTGGTAATCGAAAAACCGGTAGCGAGCAATGTCACCTTCACCTCTTCGTCGAGCGACTCTTCCACGGCAGCTCCCCAGATAACCTCTATCTCTCTGCTGAATTTCGACATAAAGTCGTGGAGCGCATTCATCTCTTCCATCATCAGCGGATGTGCTTCGCCAAAAGAGAGATTGATAAGTATCTTCTTGGCACTGAAGACATCGTTATTATTGAGTAACGGTGAGTGCAGCGCATTCTTTATTGCATCGTTGATCCTGTCCTCTCCTTTACCCAGACCACTACTCATAATAGCCACACCACCGTCTTTCAGGGTGGTGTTCACATCGGCAAAGTCGAGGTTCACATGTCCGTGCACGGTAATGATCTCGGCGATGCTCCTGGCGGCTGTAGCCAAAGTATCATCCGCTTTGGCAAAAGCATTCAACATAGTCAGGTCGCTGTAGATATCACGCAGGCGTTCGTTATTGATCACCAGCAGCGCATCTACGTTTTTCGCCATCTCTTCCACCCCTTTCAATGCCTGCACGATTTTCCTTGGGCCTTCAAACATAAAGGGAATGGTTACAATACCAACCGTGAGCACTCCCATATCTTTTGCCACACGAGCCACCACGGGAGCAGCTCCTGTTCCTGTTCCACCACCCATCCCGGCAGTGATAAAAACCATCCGCGTGCCGTCGTTCAGGAGATCTTCAATCAGATCGACACTCTCTTCAGCTGCACGCTGTGCAATCTCGGGTTTATTGCCGGCTCCAAGTCCTCCGGTGGTGTGTCCGCCCAGTTGTACCTTTACAGGTACCGGCGATTCCATCAGTGCCTGGTTATCAGTATTACATAAAGCAAAAGAGACATCATGCATTCCCTCTTGAAACATATGATTCACGGCGTTACCACCACCGCCACCCACACCGATCACCTTGATAATAGCGTCAGTGCGGCTCTCTATCTGAAAATCCAATAATTCGTCGTCCATCTGCTGCAAATAAAAACAGTGTTATTCATCATCCTCTTCAGAGAAAATACCTCCGAATACATCTTCCATTTTCGAGAAAAATCCCCCTTCCTGCTTCTCTGGCTTGGATTTCTTCACTTTAGGGGGTTTAGGTTTTTTTTCGGGTCTCGAATTTCGCCCTATCCCGCTGAACCAACCGGAAGCACCGGATCTGCCGCTTTCTTCATCTTCAACTTCGACGGGTTCTGATTTTATCATCTCACAATTCTCTTCACCAAAAAGAAGCATTCCCAACGCTTGGGTGAATGCGGGATCATGCATCAGGTCGGGAGAATTATTTATAGAGGTTTTTTTGGCAGATGCTCTTCTTACCGGCATTTTCAATTTTTGTGTAAGATAAAGATCAAGGTTTTTGAGCTGCGAGGCCCCCCCTGTAATAATCAGTCCTGCACCCAACTGGCCTTCGTATCCCGA
This sequence comes from Proteiniphilum sp., assembly GCF_034331125.1. Taxonomy (NCBI): domain Bacteria; kingdom Pseudomonadati; phylum Bacteroidota; class Bacteroidia; order Bacteroidales; family Dysgonomonadaceae; genus Proteiniphilum; species Proteiniphilum sp. The sequence goes on along the minus strand of NZ_JAXQGC010000019.1, from coordinate 48,191 downwards.
CAAGACGATTTGCTCTTTGATATTGGCCGTTATCTCATCCAGCCGCATACCGATCACCTTATTCAGTTCGGTAAGGTCGACATCCGGTTTCGAGGAAAAAGGAGACAAGAACATAGGTCCATCCTGGCTTTCGAAAGCTTTCCCGAATTTTATCTTAAGTTGTTCGGCATCATTCTCGGTAAAGTTCAACGCACAGATATCTTTCGTGAGATTCTTTCCGCCAAAGGGAATGACTACCATCCGGCGGAGTATACCTCCCTTGTAGACCGACAGTGTGGTAGTACCTGCCCCGAAATCCAAAAAAGCACAACCCAGCTCTTTCTCTTCATCGTTCAGTGCAATTGACGCCGATGCCATCGGTCCTACAATATAATCTACAATCTCCAGGTTGGTCTTGGCCGTAATACTTTTTTCTATGTTTACCAGCAGATTGGGACGCCCGACGATCAGCTTGAAACCGGCCTCTATCTCGGAACCCGTCACTCCCACCGGGCTGGGTTCCGGTTTATCGTCGATATAATATTCCACATCCGCAATCCTGTAATTGCGTTTCAGTTCGGGCTGGAATTTCTCTGCCAATTTACGTAACCGGTTCACCTCTTCCTCTGTGACCATTCCGGATGAGATCCGCAGCATCTCACTGAATTCCATCGTATGCAATGATTGCCCTGATAGAGAAACATAGACCTTTCCAATTCGCCTCTCCAGGCTGTTTTCAAGCATCATGACCAGTTTGTGCACATTCGCACCGGCCTGTTCGATATTGTAAACCATTCCTCTGCGGATCGAATTCCCCGAGTCGATAGAGCTGCTTGCCAGAATGGAGATAACTCCATTTTCGTTCTTGCGGCCCACAACCCCTTTGATTTTGGAAGTACCAAGATCAATTACAACTATAAATCCAGATTGCGTCATATTATTCAGTCAAAGATGAACCCTAGGTTACTTTATTTTTTTAACAAACATACTTATAATACCTTTTGTTTGCTTTTTAACATCATTTGCATCAAGGTAGTTATACCAAAGGCGGCAGAAAGAAGAAATTCAATCGTCGGCACACCTATTTTCTCGTACAGACTACCTGATTATCATATTTCAGATTGATGGCAGAATAGCGATTCCATCCCACCACATTTAGCCCTTCATCCACAAAACGGGCAAATTTAGCCAACTTAGCCTGGTAATCATCGAGACTTCCCATAATGATCCGAAAATCACCAGCCCGTGGTATCAACTCCACCTCCTGGTCTTTCTGTACTACGATCTGTTCTATCCACGCATCCCAATCGGGATGGGAAGAGAGGAACAGTGCAAAATCAGACAACTGGTTCCGGGCAAACTCTTCGTCGATAGCTCCGGTTGCTACAGGTACATATACGGCGAAATTACCCGACACGGGCATGATACGGCGCTCATTATCAACATAAAAATTACCTTTTACATCAGAAATAACCCTCAACACCGGCTTCCGTTGAGATACTGTCGCCATAACGGAACCGGCCGGGGTAATGAATACCTTGGCTGACTCCACCAGCCTGTTGGCAAGGATAGTATCCCTGATGGCCAGCGTGTTGATCTCGCCGAATGTCTTGCCGACCGGATCGAGGTCGTACCGCTTTACCAGATTCACAATATCCTGCGTCGATACAAACCGGTAGTGGGCACTGTCTTCAATCACTACGCCAAAACTCTCACATACCCTGTTTCTCGACATATCCCTGAAATAAGACGCCGAAAAGATCAGGTAGCCAATGACCACCGCCGCAATCAATATGATGAGAATTTTTTTCACCTGATAAAAATATTTATCACCTGCAAAGATACAATTTGTTATTCAATCGCATGAACTCTTCAAAATCATTTACTTCCCGACAGATATTTCTCTTTCAACACCTGCTCTATTTCAGGGAGCAATCGGTCAATATCACCTGCTCCGAACGTCACCAGGACCTCCACATCTTTTTCCCTGAGCAATGCGATCAATTCCCCTTTTTTACAAAGCAATTTCTCCTTCGACCTTATCTTATCGAAAATGATCTGAGAGGTAACCCCTTCGATGGGTTCCTCCCGGGCAGGATAAATATCCAGCAGTACCACATCGTCCAAAAGAGACAAACTATTTGCAAACTCCAGTGCAAAGTCACGGGTACGCGAATAGAGATGGGGCTGAAATACAGCCGTTATTTTCTTATCAGCATAAAGCGCTTTGATCGAAGTGATGGCAGCCGACAATTCACGGGGGTGGTGGGCATAGTCATCAATGAAAACAATTCTGTCGCTCTTGATATGAAAGTCGAACCGCCTCCCGGCTCCCTGGAACGTGTGTATTGCTTTTTTGACTTCATCCGGAGTAACGCCACACAGTAACGCCACTGCGGCAGCAGCCACGCTATTTTCTACATTGATTTTCATAGGAATACCGGGTGAAATATCACTGATTATTACTGAGGGGGTCACCAGATCAAAGACAATCTCTCCATTTCCTATCCGGATATTCTTCGCATGAAAGTCGCCTTCCGATTCACCATAACTCCATATCTTTACCGTTTCTCCGGTACGGGGGGTCATCGGTATCCCTTTTTTCATGATCAGGTGTCCATCAGGACGGATGAGAGAGGTAAACTTCTCAAAGCTCTCCCGATATGCTTCCTCCGTGCCATAAATATCCAGATGATCGGGATCAGCCGAAGTGACGACAGCAATCCATGGTTCCAGCCAATGGAAAGAGTGATCATACTCATCGGCTTCCACTACCGTGATATTACTCTTCTCCGAGAGCAACAAATTATTATTATAGTTCTTCAGGATACCCCCCAAAAAGGCATTACAATCCACTTGTGACTGCCGTAAAAGGTGAGCGATCATGCTCGATACGGTGGTTTTACCGTGGGTTCCCGCCACACAAATAGCATTGCTACTGTTTGTAATCTCACCGAGCAACTGAGCTCTTTTCATTACCATATAACCATTCTTCCGGAAATAGAGCAATTCGCCATGTGATGCGGGGACGGCAGGTGTATAGACTACCAATGTTTTTTCTTTATCGAAAAATGATGCCGGAATAGCATGAATATCATCCTCATAATGGATAAATGCACCCTCTTTCTGCAATGACCTTGTAAGTACCGTTTCAACACGGTCATATCCCCCCACCTTTTTCCCTTTCAAAAGGAAATAGCGGGCTAGGTTGCTCATGCCAATGCCACCAATACCTATAAAATATATCGATTCGTAATTCATTTGCTTCAATCTCCTTCAATCTCCTTCAATCTCCCGAGAGAATAATCTTTGCAATTTCGTCGACGATCCGTTTTGCTGAATCGTGTTGTGCCAGTTTTATGATATTCTCACTGAGTTTCTTCAATTCCCCGTCATTTCTCACAAGCGCTATCGCTTTATCAAACAAAATATCAGGAGCCTCAGTATCCGTCACCATAATAGCTGCGTCTTTGTCGACCAGTGCCCGTGCGTTCTTTGTCTGATGGTCTTCGGCTACATTGGGGGAAGGCACCAGAATGACAGCTTTTCCCAGCAGGCTGAATTCAGAAATAGAGCCGGCACCGGCACGGGATATTATCAGGTCAGCCACTGAATAAGCGTAATCCATCCGCGAGACGAAATCAAACAGGTGTACGTTTGACGGTATTTTACCTTCCGACTGCAGTTGCTGTATCTCTTTATAGTAATATTTTCCGCATTGCCAGATCACCTGAAGATCATCGGCTTTAGCCAACTCTGGAAATGCGTATATTATACTTTGATTGAGTGTACGGGCACCAAGGCTTCCTCCCACCATTAGAATAGTCCTTTTGGCGGGATCCAGTTGAAAATGAGCATATCCCTCCGCCCGATTCTCTTCCGATACCACCAGATCCTGCCGGCAGGGGTTACCGGTAAGGACAATCTTCTCTTTTGGGAAAAATTGCTCCATTCCTTCATAGGCTACACAGATAGTGGCTGCCTTGCGTGCCAGCATCTTGTTGGTTACACCGGCATAGGAGTTCTGCTCCTGAAGAAGTGTCGGCACACCCTTCGCGGCTGCCGCTCTCAGTGTGGGGCCACTGGCATACCCTCCTACCCCCACCGCGATAGCTGGTTTGAAATCATCTATGATCTTACGTGCCTTTTGCATACTTCTGAAGAGCTTTATCAACACAGAGAAATTCTTCAGAAGATTCTTCCGGTCGAATCCGGCAACCGGCAGTCCAACGATTTTATATCCGGCTGCCGGTACACGCTCCATCTCCATTCTGTCTTCCGCCCCCACGAAAAGTATTTCACTGTCGGCCCACCGCTCTTTCACGGCATTGGCAATACTTATAGCCGGGAAAATATGTCCACCCGTACCGCCGCCGCTGATGATTATCCGTTTCATACCTGAATAATTTCAAATTCAACCTTATCTTCCAATTTGTCGACCGACTCTTTTATTTCATTTGCAGGATTGTGAAGATCATTATCATTCTCCTCATCCTGACCGGGTTTTGTTTCAGGAGCTTTCTCCTCTTTCTTCTTACCGATACCGAAACGGTCGGCACTCAGGATCAATCCAAAATAAGCACAGGTGATCAGCGTGGAAGTCCCACCGCGACTCACTAATGGCAATGGCTGTCCGGTGACCGGGATCAGGTTGACTGCCACCGCCATATTGACAAAAGCCTGTATGGAAAGCATCAATGCAGATCCCAACACAAGATATTTAGGAAAGAGTTTCTCGGTCTTCCGCGCAATCATTCCCGCCCGGATCAGGATAATTACATAGAGCATCAGGACAAAGAGTCCACCCAGGATTCCCATCTCCTCAATGATGATAGCATAGATAAAATCGGAATAGGCCTGCGGAAGGAAATCGCGTTCTGTACTGTTCCCGGGAAATACACCCACTATACCTCCATTAGCAATGGCGATCTTGGCATGTGCTACCTGATAATTTTCATCGGTAATTGTAAAATACTCCTCTTCCGACAACTCTTTATGGGTACTGAAATTGGCAATACGGTTCTTCCATGTACCCAAACGGTTTAACGGGCCAGATTCGGTCCAGTTGTCGGGAATCACGTTTAGCATCAGGATAAACAGGAGCACTACCGAAATCCCCACTCCGGCTACTTTTAACAACCGCAGTATCTTCACATTGCCGATAAACATCAACAGATAACAGATCCCAAACAGCAATACTGCCGTCGACAGGTTATCCATGGCAATAATACCGCAGACAACCACCATTAGTCCTATCATCCATCGGAACAATATGCCGTCATTTTCCCCGTTCTGCTTGCTCAGGAGAAAAGCAATCGTTCCCATCAGTGATATTTTTGCTATTTCCGAAGGTTGAATAGTGAAACCCATAAAAGATATCCACCGGTCGGCACCATTGACACTGGTCCCTATAAATGGCGTCAGTATGAGTAATACAATAGCTCCTATCAATACAAAGATCAACGATGAAAAATAGCGGTAGGGTATATTATGGATAAGCAGGATCACCCCCACCCCCCCTATCAGAAACATGGCATGCCGCAATATCGGCCCCCATATATTCTGTTGGCGATAAACTATGGTGCTGGTAGCGCTGAATATCTCTACCAATGAAATAACACACAGAATGATAAAGACCAGCCAGACCACTTTATCACCTTTAAATATCTTACGTCCGAAATCACCTAACGAAGATTCCGTCTCCATTCCCCCTTCATAAAGTTGATCGGGATCGGCCATTTGATTACTGTCGTTAAGCATAATTTGATTTGTTGATTTATTGATTGAGAGATTTGATTGAGATTTGATTGAGATTGATTGAGAGATTGAGGGAGATTGAACAAGATTGATTGAGATTGAACAAGATTGAACAAGATTGAACAAGATTGAATTAATAAAATCACCCAAATACTTAGACACTCTCCCCAGTCTCCTTTTCCACTTAGGCACTTTTCCACCTCAATCACAATCGTCTGACGCACTCCTTAAACTGGTCACCACGGTCTTCGTAATTCTTAAACAGGTCGAAACTTGCACAACAGGGTGACAGCAAAACCGTATCACCTTTCTGTGCCAGTTGATAGGCTGCCTCTACCGCTTCTGTCATAGAACCGGCATCTTTGATCTCATCCACTTTACCATCGAAGAAGGCGTGCAGTTTACTGTTATCTTTCCCCAGAAAGACCAGTGCCCTCACCTTGCTGCGTACCAATTCTTCAATTTCGGTATAATCGTTCCCTTTGTCAGTTCCTCCGAGGATCAATACTGTTTTCGTACGCATACTCTGCAAGGCATACCAGCATGAGTTTACATTGGTCGCTTTGGAGTCGTTGATATACTGCACTCCACGTACCGTAGCCACTTTCTCGAGCCGGTGCGGGACTCCTTTGAAATCGGACAGGGATGTACGTAACTGTTCGTCGCTGACATCCATCAGTTTTGCGACAATACCCGATGCCATCGAGTTGTACACATTATGCATCCCTTCCAAAGCAAGCAATTCCAGTTCCATATCGAATATATTTTCTTTCGTTTGAATGTACAGTTTCCCGTTTTCGGTATATGCAGCCATATGACCGTTTTTTTTCTCTCCAAAGGGATAAGTGGTGGCCGCTGGCTTCAACTTCTCAATTTCTTTCGTCACTAAAGGATCATCTATCCAATAAATGAAAGCATCTTCAGTCCTCTGATTCCGGATGATTCTCATTTTGGCCTCCACATAATGCTGTAAATTATGATCGTATCGGTCCAGATGATCAGGGGTAATATTCAGAAGCACTGCAATATCGGCTTTAAAATCATATACCCCCTCCAATTGGAAACTACTTAATTCCAATACGTAATAGTCATACGACTCTTCCGCCACCTGGCGGGCAAAGCTCTTTCCGATATTACCGCCTAATCCCACATTCAATCCTGCCGAGCGAAGGATATGGTAAATCAGGCTGGTTGTGGTGGTTTTACCGTTACTTCCGGTGATACAGATCACCTTTGCATCCGTATATCTACCGGCAAACTCAATCTCGGAGATAACAGGAATACCTTTTTCCAACACCTTTTGCATGATATGGGCAGTATCGGGGATACCCGGACTTTTCACAATTTCATCGGCCGTCAATATATATTCCCCAGTATGTTGTTTCTCCTCAAAAGCGATCCGGTACGCTTGAAGCGTTTCACGATGTGTATCGTTCAACACACCACTATCGGAAAGAAATACCCTGAAGCCTTTCTTCTGCGCGAGTATGGCAGAACCCACACCGCTCTCACCGCCACCCAATACCACTATTAACTTTTTATCCATCGATCCTTCATTTAATTGTACAAGCCGACCGGTTCTATACTCGCCCGGGCTTACCCAACCATTACCTTTCCCTTACCCGGAACATCATTACCGCATTTTGAGTGTCGCCAGTGCCAATACTGCCAAAATCATCCCTACTAACCAGAAGCGGCTTACGATCTTCGGCTCTGCCAATGGAGCGAAAGGCTTCTGAATAAGAGCATCGATACTTCCATCACCCGGTTTCTGGTAATGATGATGCAGCGGGGTCATCTTAAAGATACGCTTACCGGCACCATATTTTTTCTTCGTAAATTTAAAATAGGCTACCTGGGCGATGACAGATAATGCCTCCACAAAAAAGACACCACATAGAATTGGCAACAAGAGCTCCTTGTGGATCAATACGGCAAAGACACCGATAATCCCTCCCATTGTCAGACTACCTGTATCGCCCATAAATACCTGCGCCGGATAAGCATTATACCAGAGGAAGCCGACACAGGCTCCCACAAAGGCAGAAGCAAAAACCATCAGTTCATCACCACCCGGTATATACATTATATTGAGGTAAGAGGCAAAGTCGACACGCCCCGAAACATAGGCGAGGATACCCAATGCCACCCCGATAATCGCCGAGGAACCGGAGGTCAGTCCATCCAGTCCATCCGTCAGGTTGGCACTGTTAGAGACCGCCGTCACGATAAGGATCACCACCAGAATGAAAACAATCCATACCGCAGTATCTGCATAATCTCCCATCCACCTGACAAGCCATTTGTAGTCGAAGTTATTATTCTTTACAAAAGGAATGGTAGTACTGGTAGTCTTTACATCCTCATTCTTATAAGTCACCTCCTCTATCACATTATTGACACGGATTTCAGTATTTTCCCGGACAACCATTTCAGGACTGAAATAGATGGTAAGGCCAACGATCAGCCCCAGCCCGATCTGTGCCACGATCTTGAACTTTCCTTTCAATCCCTCTTTATCCTTTTTGAATACTTTAATATAATCATCGGCAAAACCCAATGTACCCAGCCAGACAGTGCTGACAAGCATCAGGATAATATAGATATTCTCTAATTTCCCAAAAAGTAATGTGGATGCTAAAATGGAAAGGATCACAATAACTCCTCCCATAGTGGGTGTACCCCGTTTGCTATATTGACCTTCCAGATCGAGATTCCGTATGGTTTCCCCTATCTGTCTCCGTTGTAATACGCTGATAATCTTCTTCCCGACAAAAATCCCGATCAACAGGGAGAAGATAGCTGCCATTGCAGAACGAAACATCACGAACTGGAACATGCCCGCTCCGGGAAAATCGAGTTTGTCTAAATATTCAAATAGATAATATAACATACAAATTTGGGATTTGGGATTTGAGATTTAGGATTTGATCAATCTCACTCAATCTCTTTCAATCTTTTCACTTTTAGTTTTTAGTTTATTAAATATTTTTTCCACCTCTTCCTTGTCATCGAAATGGTGTTTTACTCCTTTTATCTCCTGATAATCCTCATGCCCTTTGCCGGCAATAAGAATCACATCTCCCGGTTGTGCCAGTGCACAGGCAGTTTTGATTGCTTCCCGACGGTCGGCAATAGTAAGTGTGTTGCCTTTCTGCTCTTCGGTAAGCCCATCGAGCATATCCTGAAGGATTTCCCCCGGTTCTTCAAACCGGGGGTTGTCAGACGTAAAGACTGCTTTATCACTGAGTTGCACCGCCTCCCGTGCCATAATAGGACGTTTAGTCTTGTCACGGTTCCCGCCACATCCCACTACGGTGATGATCCGCCCTTTCCTGTTCAGTACACCATCAATAGCACTCAACACATTGGAAAGAGCGTCCGGCGTATGTGCATAATCGACAATCACCGTATAGTTCTGCGGCGAACGGAGTGTCTGGAATCTGCCTGCCACAGGCTTCAGCAGAGAAAGTGTCCGTAGCAGTTCTTCTTCATCGAGCCCAAGCAGGATCCCCGCCCCGTATACAGCCAACAGGTTATACACATTAAATGTACCCACAAATTGCACGGTCAGCTCTTTTCCATTTATCTCTATATCTGTACCGTCGAAATGCTTTTCAAAGATACGGGCTTTGAAATCAGCCATTCCCCTCACCGAATAAGTGTATTGTGCAGCCTTCGTATTCTGCAACATCACCGGTCCGTTTTTGTCATCGATATTGGTCAGTGCAAAGGCATCAACCGGAAGATCATCAAAAAAGGACTTTTTCACATTGCGGTATTCCAGCATATTCTTATGATAATCGAGATGATCCTGGGTCAGGTTCGTAAAAACAGCTCCTGCAAACCGAAGTCCGTGCACCCGTTTCTGGTGGATAGCATGTGAACTCACTTCCATAAAAGCATATTCACAGCCGGCATCGACCATCTTACGCAGGAAATCGTTGAGAGTAACAGGATCGAGTGTGGTATGCGTAGTGGGATACCGTTCCCCGTCCACGTAATTGGCCACTGTGGAAAGCAATCCCGAAGGATAGCCCAGATGGCGGAACGCATCGTACAACAATGTGGCAATAGTCGTCTTCCCATTTGTTCCGGTAACACCGACCAGTTTCAGCAATGACGAAGGATGACCATACCATGCCGAAGCTATCTGAGAGAGAGAGATAGCACTCTGTTTTACCTGTACATAGGTCACGCGTGAAAAATACTCCTCGATCATCGGCTTGTCATACACTACTGCCACGGCACCTTGCTCTATCGCCTTACCGATATAAGCATGACCGTCGGTAAAGATCCCTTCTACCGCAATAAAAAGGGAACCCGGCGTTACCGTACGAGAATCGGACGTGATGGATGTCACCTCCACCTCACCGTTGCCACGCAGGGCAATAACATCACAAGCCTCAATCAATTTACTCAGTTTCATTTTTTTTGAATTTTGGATTTTAAAATCACCTTACCACCTTACCGCATCGTAATAGTGACAGTAGTACCCTTCACCAGCTTCTGACCGGGTGAAAGCGACTGGGATACTACTTTTCCTGCCCCGATCAGGTTTACCCTCAACCCAGACTTCTCCAGCAGATAAATTGCATCGCGGGCGCCCATCCCCCTAACATCGGGGATCAGAGCACTGTTCAGTGCAATTGGTTCCGATCGGTAAGTAGTACTGTCGTATTTCATCTTCACCCAATCGGCAGCTTCTGCCGGACCTTCCGCCGGTAAATTCAATGCGTTCAACAGCGACCTGTTACGATCCCAGTTACCGTTTTTCAGTAAAGGTTGTTTTTGCAGTGTAGAGTCTATCCTACATGCCTCCACATCTAACCGCACCTTCCTTAAATAGGTCTGCTCGGCTATATTTTTAAAAACCATACCAGCCATTCCTCCACCCGAAGGCACACCTTTCGGTTTTCTTAGCCCTACAAAGATGGTGTACATCGGTTCTTCTGCCGGGAAATAACCGCAGAACGAAACGTAATAGCCTCCATAACCTCCTCCGGAAGCGATCTGTGCCGTACCGGTCTTACCGGCTATGGTGAAATAGTCGGAACCCACCACTTTAGCCGTACCATCTTCCACCACTTTCAACAGCATCTGATGAATCTGCTCCAGGGTGGTTTCCTTACACATTTTCGGATTTACTACCTCAGCCTCCACATTCTTCACCACTTTTCCCTTTTCGAAAAACTGCTTGGCGATAAAGGGTTTTATCATTGTTCCGCCGTTAGCAATCCCGTTATAGAACATCAACATATAGATGGGCGGCACCTGGGTTTCATATCCAAACGACATCCAGGGGAGAGTGGTTTTCGACCAGTAATTGGTTTTGTCATCGGGGAAACGGATAGATGAAGTACCTTCGATTCCGTTAAGCGGTACATCCCATGTGAGCCGTTTTCTCAAACCGATACGGTCTATTCCCTCTACAAATTTTGTTGGGTTGTTTTCGTATCCTTTTAATGCGATTTTACTCATTACCACATTCGATGAGACAGCCATCCCTTCGGCCACAGTCATGTAGCCCCTGTCTTGTCCCCTACGCCAGTAATGATCCCGCACCCATCTCCTGTTATACTGAAAGAGTCCGTTCCCTACATAAAATGAATCGGTAGGAGTGATCACTCCGTCATCGAGCGCCACCATCGTAGTCACTGTCTTAAAAGTAGAACCCGGTTCATTCATATAGGAGAATGCGTTAGGATTTCCTTCGGCATAATCCCCGTTACTCATACGGTCGAGGTTGACAATTCCTTTTATTTCTCCGGTCTTCACCTCCATGATGATGGCTGTACCCGACTCGGCCTCCGTCTCAATCAACTTCTCCCGCAAGGCACGCTCGGTAATATCCTGTATGGCTGCATCGATGGTAGTAACAATATCCCAACCCTCTTCGGCCGGTTGCTCTACCACATCCATCCATTTACCTTGTATCTTCTGGCGGAATTTTATACCGGGAACGCCTCTGAGCAACGAGTCGTATTTCAACTCCAGACCGCTGGCACCTCCCTTATCAATATCTTTATAGACACTGCCGACTGTACGGTTGGCAAGGTTACCGAAAGGTTTTTTACGGGCATTCCGCTCTTCAGCGATCAGTCCGCTACGGTTAGAGCGCTGGTTCCAGAACGGATAGGTACGGATCTCCTTTAAATCGACATAAGAGATATCGTTACGTAATATTCTTACGTAACGGGAGCGGATCGACACCCGCTTATCGATCCCTTTCTCCTGATTTTCACGGATCTGACGCTCTTCTTTTTCGCGCATCGACCACCCGTTCATGATCACATTCTTATACTGGGCGGCGGTCCTGTCAGGGAATTTTTTGGACAATGCTACCGAGAGGTCATCCACATATTTAATAAGTGTATCTTTCTGCATCCCATCTGCCCAGAAATCCATATAGATACTGTATAGCGGTTCTGTAGTTGCCAGAAGTTTGCCGTCGTGCGTATAAATATTGCCTCTTTTGGGCAGGATCACACGATCCCTGATCACAGTCTCCTTTTCACCTACTTCACGCCATTTTTTCCCTTCGGCAGTAAATACGATCTTTCCGGCAGAAAAAATGATCATCACGGCAAACACCATCAACAGGGCAACGATAAAACCGTATCTACCCAAAATAGCCCGTTTGTTATTCCGATTTTGTCGTTTCATTTTCTGTAAGTCGTTCAATTACATTAGTCGTTTTGAATCACCTTCGCTCCTTAATTTTCAAATCTACGCTCGGCAAAACAAATAAATTTGCTTATCGAAAACGTTCAATTACATTAGTCGTTTTCTCGCAATGGCATAATCCAAGCAAGCTTGTCTTCTGCTCATATTGCTTATCGAAAACGTTCTGCTTATTTATCCAAATAATAAACAGGCTCATTTGTCACTTTCAGTTCCAAACCAGCCTCCTCAATACGTCGCTCAATTTCGCCCTGCCTGCTCGCTTCGGTAAGACTCGAGGAAATGGTAAGCGATTCATATTTTGCATCCCTGAGTTCCTGCTGTAGCTTTTCGATCTCCGCCATCTGCTGAAGCACTTTATATCGATGACTGATAAACAAGAACATCACCAGCACGATAGCAATAACAAATCTCATGTTTTTGAGGAAGAAGTCCTCAGTAAGGACACTCCCCCCAAAAACACGGACAAACGATTTGCGTATGTTATCGAACTTAAATTTCACCTATAATTGATTTATTGATGTGCTGATGTGCTGATTAATCAATCAACCAATCAGTAAATCATCACATTAATTTTCTTTTCTCCGCAATTCGCAGCTTGGCACTTCTTGAACGCGGATTACGCTGCATCTCTTCCTCCGAAGGAATGATCACCTTGCGGTTTATCACCGTGAAAGGCGTCTCCACATTTCCGTAGAAATCCCTCACCAGTTCCCCTTCAAAATTGGCTGTCCTGAAAAAATTCTTCACCAGACGGTCTTCCAGCGAATGATATGAGATCACACAAAGACGTCCACCCGGTTTTAATAATTGTAAAGCCTGTAAAAGCATCTCCTTCAATGCTTCCATCTCACCATTCACTTCAATACGAAGTGCCTGAAATGCCTGTGCCAGTGCCTTTTTTTCTTTTTCCCTACGGGTGAAAGGCTCCAGAATTGCAAGCAGGTCATCAGTCTCCCTGATTTGTTTATCCTGTCGGTATCGTACCACAGCCGAGGCTATCTGTCGCGCATTTCTCAATTCGCCGTACCGGAAAAAAATTTCGGACAGCTGCCCCTCCCCATATTCATTGAGAATATCAGCAGCTTTCTTTTGGGCATGGCGATTCATACGCATATCCAACTCACCCGGTAAACGGAATGAAAAACCACGTTCAGAAATATCAAAATGATGTGACGATACACCCAGGTCAGCCAAAAGACCATCCACCGCCTCCACGCCGTGATATCGAAGAAAGTTCTTCAGGAAGCGAAAATTGCCGTGCACAAAGGTAAAACGGGGATCGGCCGAAATATTCCCGGCAGCATCCTCATCCTGATCGAATGCGATAAGCCGTCCCTCTTCACCTAATCTGTTTAGTATCTCACGGGAGTGTCCTCCGCCGCCGAAAGTGACATCGACATATACTCCATTGGGACAAATATTCAATCCATCGACGCTTTCTTCAAGTAACGCCGGCGTATGATACACTGTTCCATTTTGTCCGCCTTGTGAAGACATAATGCTATTCTACTCCTTATACACTATTCCATTAATTGCTGTAATTTCGAAGAAAATTCGTCGGGATCGACCAACGGTTTTTCCAATTTCTCTTTCGCCCAGATCTCAATGGTTTCATCCACACCGAGAAAACGAACATCCGATTCAATAGAAACCATTTGTAGATAACGCTTCGGTATAAGTATCCGTCCGTTTGCATCCATCTCAAGCCTTTCGGCATCCAGCACAAACTGGCGGAAAATCTGCTGCTGCTCCTTATTCCATTTATTCAATCTGCCACGGAGCATCTCAATCTCTTTCTCCCATACACTCCCGGGATACAATACGAGACATTCCTGGAAAATATCTTTACGGAGCACAAGAAATTCTTCACCCTCGCTCTGTAAGCGCTTGCGAAAGATAGCCGGCACAAAGATTCTCCCTTTTGCATCGGCTTTGGCTTCCATATTTCCAAGAAACTGCAGCATATTTATACATATAACGCGGTAAAAGTACAAAATAATCCACTTTTCCCCACATTTCCACACAAAAATTTATAAAAAAGTTTTCAACAATCCTCACATCTTCAAAAAGTCATTAATTATCAAACATTTAATCATCAGAGTAAAAGTGGGGAGTTTCACCCGGTTTTTTCTAAAATGTTCTCTATTCCTTCTAAAGAGAATTATTTCGTTAAGCTAAAATAACGGTTAAGCGAGGGCAATGTCAAGCTCGCTTGAAACATTGCCGAGCACAAGAACAGAAGATAAACAAGTTTATCTTCTGCCATAGCGAGTACTTTTTCGATAAGCGAACACATATAGTCTAATGTAATTGAAGATTTTTTTGTTGATCGCTATCTTATATGTACTATTTTTGTACATTTGCGACAAATTAGAAGGAGAAGACGATGTAATGGATCACAACGCATTTCGGGTTGATATTGACCGTATTTTAAGAGATAAATCACCCAGATATTACAATAAAATTCCGAAATTTCTAACCAACTACCTCAAGCGGACTGTCCATCAGGATGATATTAACGGCATTCTGGAGCGGAATCAAGGGCTTGAAGGGGTAGCTTTTATGCGTGCCCTCATCGACAAAGAGTTCAAACTTACCCTTCAAACCAGAGGAGAAGAGAATATACCCGATGAGGGAAGATTTATTTTCGCATCTAATCATCCGTTGGGCGGACTCGACGGCATTTGTCTTTCTGCCATTCTGGGTGAAAGATATAACGGGAAGATTCAGTATCTTGTAAATGACGTGCTCTACTATATTGATCCGCTGAAACCTATCTTTGTTCCCATCAACAAATATGGTTCCCAGGCTAAAGATTCGGCACGTGCAATCAACGAGGCTTATGCATCTGACAACCAGATGATCACTTTCCCGGCCGGCCTCTGCTCCAGAAAGCAGAGGGGTGTAATCAAAGATCCGGAATGGTTGAAGAGTTTTATTATTAAAGCAGTTGAATATGAAAGAGATATTATCCCGGTACATTTTGCAGGCAGGAATTCCAACTTTTTCTACAATTTTGCCAATCTTCGCAAGGTATCGGGTATAAAATTCAATATAGAACTGATCTATCTGCCGGACGAAATGTTCAAGAATAGTAACCAGTCGTTCACCATCACCTTTGGGAAGCCCATTCCCCGGCAAATGTTCGATAAATCCAAAACACCAGCCGAGTGGGCTCAATACGTAAAAGAAGTGGTTTACTCGATGGCTTAATGACGACTCATTAAAAATAAAAAAGAGAAAGTATTATGGAGAAGATCATAGATCCTATCGATAAAAATCTGATAAAAAGTGAACTGACCGTTCAGAAGAGAGTCAGGACGACCAACAAAGCCAATAACGAAATTTATGTCTTCACCGCGCATGATTCACCCAACCTGATGAGGGAAGTCGGCCGGTTACGAGAGATCGCGTTCCGCCACTATGGCGGAGGAACAGGATTAGAAGCTGACATCGACCAATATGACACGATGGATGTGCCTTACCGGCAATTGATCGTATGGGATCCCGAAAATGAAGAAATATTGGGAGGTTATCGTTTTATCTACGGCTCGGATGTGGAGTTCAACGAGCAAAACAAGCCCATGCTTGCCACCGCCCATCTCTACAATTTTTCGGAGCAATTCATAACGGATTATCTTCCTCACACTGTGGAATTAGGCCGGTCATTCGTCTCACTCGAATATCAGTCGACATTGCTGGGCAGAAAAGGTATCTTTGCACTCGATAACCTGTGGGACGGGTTGGGAGCCCTTACCGTTATCGATCCGGGGATCAGGTATTTTTTTGGAAAGGTAACCATGTATGGCACCTATAATAAGGATGCACGCAATATGATACTCTATTTTCTTCACAAGCATTTTCCCGACAGCGAGAAACTGGTAACTCCCATTGATCCGCTCATGACAAACACCGACATAAGCCGGATGAAACAGCTTTTTACCGGGAAAAAGTTCAGTGAAGATTACAGGATACTTAATAAAGAGGTGCGTACCCTCGGCTACAATATACCTCCGCTGATTAATGCCTATATGAGTTTATCACCTACCATGCGTTTTTTCGGTACTGCCATCAACAACGAATTCGGCGACGTGGAAGAATCAGGTATCCTCATTGAGATAGACCAGATACTGGAAGAAAAACGTGCCCGTCATATTGAGTCATACCTCAAGAGTAATCCCAGCAAACGTTTTCTTATGCTGCTCAGAAAAAGGATAGCCGGTAGTGCGGGAAGAAGAAAGGTTACACTCCCGAAATTAAAGCGTATAGAAAAAAGGAAAGAGAGAAAATAGGCACCTCCGGCATTTATTCGCCTCTTCACACTATCAAAAAGACAGGAATACATCCAATATTCCCGTACCGGTCTTGCATACCCACCCCTGAACCGGACATTTTCACGCACCCTCACACCAAATCATAACTAACTGATAATTCAATCTTTATCATTCAAAAATGCAATCGTTTGCACAAGCAAACCGAGTTAATTAACTTCTTTTCAATGCCATTCCATTTAAGAAAATCTAACTTTGATGCTGGAAGTGAGGTGACAATAATATAATAAATGAAAAATGTTTATTAACCTTTCATTTTTTATTATGTGATACCCGCAACTTTGTAGAGGATGAAATGAGTATTAATCAGTTAATCTTATAATGTTAGCAACATGTATGTAAATTTCAAAAAAACTATGAAAGCGTTCCTGATGACGATGTTGTCAGGTATGCTAATGATTTTATCGGCCAACGCCCAAACCGGCGCTACGATAAATGTGAGAGGGACGGTAACGGATATTGCCGGCGAACCGATTATCGGCGCCAATATCCTTGTACAAGGCACCTTATCGGGAACAATCACCGATTATGACGGTAACTTCACGCTTCAGGCTCCTGCGGACGGCATCCTGGAGATAAGTTACATCGGCTACAGGCCGCAATCCATCCCCGTCAACAACAGAACGACCATCAATATAACGATGGAGGAAGATACGGAGTTGTTGGAAGAGGTGGTAGTGATCGGTTACGGAACCGTACGGAAAGATGATGCAACGGGCTCAGTGGTTGCTGTAGACGCAACAAAAATAAACAGGGGACTTGCCACCTCTCCTTCCGCATTACTGGCGGGACAAGTGGCAGGTTTGAGCGTGGTTTCATCAGGGGGGGCTCCTGGATCGTCTTCCAGCATCCGTATCCGTGGCGGTTCGTCCATGTCGGCCAGCAACGATCCGCTGATCGTGATCGACGGTGTGCCTGTGGATACTGAAGGTATCAACGGGATGGACGATCCGTTAAGTACTATCAATGCAAACGACATCGAAACATTCACCGTGTTGAAAGATGCGTCTGCTACCGCTATTTATGGTTCACGTGCCTCAAACGGCGTGATCATCATTACAACCAAAAAAGGGCATAGTGGAAAATTACGGGTGGCTTACAACGGGAATGTGTCTGTCAGTACCAGAACAGGATTGGTGGATGTAATGGATGCCCCCACTTTCAGGAATTATGTCATCAACTCTTTTGGTGAAGGTAGTCAGCAGGCGGCCGCGTTAGGCAATACCCAAACCAACTGGCAGGATAAAATTTTCAGAACTGCCGCCAGCACCGATCATAATCTCAGTGTTTCCGGCGCCATAACGGATTTCCTGCCCTATCGCGTATCCGTAGGATATACCAATGAGAACGGTATTCTGAAAACCTCCGGTTTAGAAAGATACACCGGAAGTATCAACTTGTCGCCAACCTTCCTCGACGGCTCACTGAGAGTGCAGTTGAACGCGAAAGGGGTGTACAATACCAATCGTTTTGCCGATCGTGGCGCCATCAACTCTGCCACTCAGTTCGATCCGACCATGCCGGTCTATTCCGAGACCAATTCTCCTTACGGAAACGGATATTATATGTCACTCAAAGCCGACGGGACTCCCATCGATATCGGGTTGGCCAACCCATTAGCCATACTGGAACAGAAATCCGACAGATCCAAAGTGTACAGGAGTATAGGTAATCTGCAACTCGATTATAACCTACCGTTTTTGGAAGGGCTGAGAGCTAACCTCAATATGGGTTATGATATTTCCGAAAGTAATGGCGATGTGATTATTACAGACAACTCTCCCATGAGTTGGGTCTGGGGAGATTACAAGGCCGGCTGGGGTGAAAATTCCACCTATTATCAATACAAGAGCAATACTCTGCTCGATTTCTATCTGAATTATACGAACAATTTCGGCGTACACAGAATCGACGCTATGGGAGGTTACTCCTGGCAGCGCTTCTATCGTGAAGAGGAAAATACATATCCCTATTCGGCTGCAATGGCTGCCCAAACGGGGAATGAATTTTACAAGGAAGGGAATGATTATTCTACGGAGAGCTATGTGATCTCTTTCTTCGGCCGTTTGAACTACTCGTTGCTGGAGCGTTACCTTCTCACACTCACACTGCGTAACGACGGTTCTTCCCGGTTCAGCCCCGGCAATAAATGGGGTTTGTTCCCGTCTGCGGCTTTTGCCTGGCGTATCATTAACGAACCTTTTATGGAGGATGCCGGAGATGTGATGTCCGACCTGAAATTACGTTTGGGTTATGGAGTTACCGGACAGCAGAACCTGGGTAGCGGCGATTATCCCTGGATGGGAAGATATAGTTACAGTCAGGCCGGAGCCAATTATTTCTTCGGAGATACCAGAGTTTCCCTGATTCGTCCCCTGGCATATGATGAAAACCTGAAGTGGGAGGAAACAGCCACTTACAATGCCGGATTAGATTTCGGGTTCCTGAATAACCGTATTAACGGTACATTCGATGTGTATTATCGTAAGACCACCGACCTGCTGAATACTGTGGGTATAGCTGCCGGAACAAATTTCAGCAACCAACTGCTTACCAACGTGGGCGAGTTGGAAAACAAGGGAGTTGAATTCAGCATCACAGGCAGACCCATCGTCAGCAGGGACCTGAACTGGAATGTAAGTTACAACATTACTTATAACAAAAACAGAATCACAAAGCTGACCATTAACGACGATCCCAGTTATGTGGGCGTACGCTTCGGCGGTATCGACGGCGGTACAGGAAATAATATTGCCATCCACAGCGTGAACTATCCTTCCGGCTCTTTTTATGTATATGAGCAGGTATATGATAATGACGGAAGACCTCTGGAAGGAGTGTTTGTGGATCAAAACGCAGACGGACAGATCAACGAAGAAGATATGATCGTTTATAAAAATGCGGCACCCGATGTGTTTATGGGACTTTCTTCCCAATTGTCATACAAAAACTGGGATCTCAATTTCTCATTGCGAGCCAATATCGGAAATTATGCTTATAATAACATCCAATCGAATCGTGAATCCAGATCGATCACCTACGATCCCTCCGGCTGGCTGAAGAACAAGGTGAACAGTGCGACCTTCACCAATTTTGATGCCGTACACTATCAATCCAGTTATTATATCCAAAATGCATCTTTCTTAAAGATGGATAATATCTCACTAGGGTATAATTTCAATAATATATCTAACTGGCTTCAATCTGCCAGACTTCATTTTACTGTGCAGAATCCCTTTGTGATTACGAAATACAAAGGACTCGATCCCGAATTCACCAACGACGGTATAGATAACAATATCTATCCTCACCCACGCGTATTTATCCTTGGGTTTAATTTAAACTTTTAATTCTTGAAAAATATGAAACGAGTAAAATATAAATTTCTGGTCATCGTAACAATCAGTATAATGGTTGCAGGACTTTCCTCCTGTCTCGATGACTTAAACACCATCCCGCTCGACAAGGAAGAGTTGGTGTCGGAAGTGGTTTTCGGAAGTGAAATAGGGCCTTATCAGGAACTGCTTGCCAAGATTTATGCCGGCCTGGCCATCAGTGGTAACAGCGGCGGTGACGGTGATCCCGATGTGGCGGGTGTGGACGGCGGAAGCCAGGCATCTTTTCTGAGAGGGCTCTGGAACCTGCAGCAATTGCCCACAGACGAAGCGCTTTGTGCCTGGAATGATGTGGGTATACCTGATTTGAATTATATAACATGGACAGCAAACAATGTCTTTATCAAAGGATTTTATTATCGTCTTTACTATCAGATCAACCTGGCCAACGCACTCCTGAGGGAAACAACCGACGAAAATCTCTCTTCAAGGGGAGCAAATGAGGAGGTAAAAGCAGAGATCAAAACATACCGTGCCGAAGCCCGCTTTATGCGTGCACTCGCCTATTACTATCTGCTGGACATGTTCAGGAACGTACCTTTCGTAGACGAAAACAGCCCGGTAGGCAGTACGCTTCCTCCACAGATCATGGCGGCAGACTTGTTCGATTATATCGAAAAAGAACTGACAGAATGTGAAGCGGATATGCTTGATCCTTTTGTGGGTTATAACAGAACTTACTACGGACGTGCACATAAAGCCGCCAACTGGACATTGCTCTCGCGTCTCTACCTCAATGCGGAAACATATATTGGAGTGAATAAGTATACGGAAAGTATTACTTACAGCAAAAAGGTACTCGACGAAAATTTTGCCCTCGATCCGGTTTATCGCAATGTATTCACGGCTGACAACCATAATTCAGTGGAAATAATTCTGCCTATCCGCTACGAAGGAGAGGATACCCAGACCTGGGGTGGGATGACCTTTCTGATGAGCAGTACGGTTCCCTCCGCTTTACAGGCTGAAATAAATTCAGTAGGTGCCTGGCAGGGTAATCGCGCATTGGTTTCATTGTTAAACTATTTCGAAAGGGAGAACAGACATGAAGACGATGCCCGTTTCTCTATGGTACGTATCGACCAAACCGAGAACTATGAAATCACGGATCCTTCCCTGTTCACCAATAACGGAATACCGATCGTGAAATACTTCAATACCAACAGTGACGGAACGCTCCCGCCCAGCAATATCGTATTTACCGATTTCCCCCTCTTCCGTCTGGGCGAGATCTATCTCAATTATGCGGAAGCAGTTTTAAGAAGTGGATCGGGTGGCGATCAGGCCACGGCATTGCAGTTGGTAAACGACTTACGCCGGCGTGCCTATACAAACGACAACGTAGCTACAATTACTGCTAACCAGCTTACGCTCGACTTTATTCTGGATGAGAGAGGACGTGAGTTTTTCTTCGAGGCACAACGCCGCACCGACCTGGTACGTTTCGGGAAATTTACCGGCTCTTCCTATATATGGCCGTGGAAAGGCAATGTACCGGCAGGAAGGTCTGTGGCCGATATCTATAAGATCTATCCTATTCCTTCTGACGACATAGGAGCCAATCAAAACCTGACACAGAATCCGGGATATTAATGTGTTAATGTGATGATTTACTGATTTGAAAATAAATAATCGTATGAAACGAGCATGATAACCGTTCTCACACAAGAACATGATTAAAAGCGAGTTCCATATGATACCTTTGAAAATAAAAGTTTTAATCATATGAAAAATATATTTAGTTTAATAATTCTACTGGCCGGTATAGGATTTTTCTATGCATGCGAGGACAATGACAACATTGTCCTGCAGCAACCGGAGAGTTTTGTGCTTAACACACCCAAATATGCTTCAGGGATCTATGACCTTCAGCATACCGAAACGATCGAATTTACCACCTCTCAGCCCGACTACGGGTTTACTGCCGCAACCCTCTACGCGGTAGAGATTTCCTTATCTCAGAATTTCGCAGAATATGCAACCCTGGCGGGCAGTTACTCTACCGCTAAATTCGATATATCTGCGCAAGATGTAGCCGTAGCATTGGTTGCGCTACATGAAGTGGAAGAGGAGAGTAATTACCCTGTCGATCCCCATCCACTTTACGTTCGTCTCTCCGCTACTATTTCAGGTAGTAAGGTTAGTCCTGTCTATTCGAATGTAATCACACTTCCTCAGGTGCTTGGTTATTTCGCACTCGAAGCGATGACGATGCCGGAAGAGATGTATATAATCGGAAATGTAGCCGGCAACTGGGATTGGAACAGCTCTACCGAAATGATCCCGGTATGGGGATCTCCCGGTAAGTTCTGGGCAATGCAATATCTGGGACAAACCGGAGATGGAGGCAATGCAGAGATCAAATTCAATTACGCCAAGGAATGGAATGGAAATGAGTTCGGTTATAATGATGTGACCATTGGGGAAGGTTCCGACGGTATATCCGGTAATGATGATAACAATATAACAATAGGCAATCCCGGATGGTATATCGTAGTGGTGACCACAGCCATCGAAGGGCGTGGGTACACGTTCAGCGTGGATTTCCTTCCGCCGTATGTCTACCTGCAAGGGGATGTAAATGGTGGCCACTGGGGAACGACCGATGAGGCCTACCGCTTCGCGATACCCGATTTATCCCTTGGCGCTGATGCCGAATTCGTCTCACCGGCGTTTACCGCTGCCACTGCTGCCGACGGAGGAATACGTGCCAGCATTCAATTGCCCGGACACGAATGGTGGCACACCGAATTCATGGTGTTCGACGGAGTGTTCATACCTCGCGGTGCAGGAGGCGACCAGGATCGTGTAGCCGGAACAGTGGGACAACGATTATCCATCAACTTTACCAACAGGACAGGCAACATAGAATAACAATAAAAATGAATACAATGAAGACTAAAATATATCTTTTGACAGCCCTGCTCGCGTTGATCGGTTTTGGAGCATGCGACGATGTGTATGATCATGTAGCCGCACCACCACAGGCCAATGAGCAGGAAGATGCACAATCGGTTGACGGGTTCACCATTGCACTGGGATCAGGCTTCAGTTCGCCAATCATACTGACGGAAGAAGCACTGGAAGAGAACACCCCGTTCGAAGCGGTCAAAGCAACAGCTACTCCGCAATTGGCGGAAGGAGCTACCGTTACCTTCAAACTGGAATTGTCATCTACAAATGAGTTTGTAAAGGTTGTAGAAATTCCATCGGTGAGCGGGGAAAATGCCGCAACCATCAACCCTGTCGACCTGGATGAGGCAGTAAAGAATCTCTATGGAAAAGCACCCAATGCACGTGAGCTTTTTGTACGGGTAAGATACTACATTACCGACGGCACTTCGTCGGTAATGATGCCCACTTCCGTAATACTGGGTCCCATTACTGTTACGCCCGTAGGTCCAGTAATTGAAGAAGAATATTACCTTGTTGGCAGTATCAATGGATGGAATATTGGAGATCTGGATGATTACAAATTTAATCATAGTGGTAATGACGTTTATGCAGATCCTTATTTCTCTATCCTTGTGAACAACCTGGAAGGCGAATTCAAAATCGTCCCTAAATCAAGTAAAGAGGCAGCATCCTGGGATGGTATTTTCGGCACATATGAAGCTGAAGCGCTGACAGGTGAGCTAAAACTTGATGGAGGTAACCTGAAAGTTACAGAACCCGGCTGGGTAAAAATTACGCTGAACATGATGGAGTACACCTACACCATCGAGATTATCGGAGAAATGAATCTGACGCTATACGTGCCGGGCGGCCATCAGGGGTGGTCACCGGAAACGGCGCCTACCCTTTATAGCCGTAATTTTGATTTCAAATATGACGGATATGTATATTTCGATGCGGCCCATGAGTTCAAGTTCACGGCAGGACCCAACTGGAACGGCCCCAACTACGGTGATGGCGGCGATGGTATCCTTTCCGACGATGGCGGAGCAGGCAATCTGAAAGTCACTGAAGCCGGCTATTACCAGTTGAGTGCCGACCTTTCCGGATCGCCATATACTTATTCCGCAGTAAAGACCGATTGGGGATTGATTGGCGATGCAACGGAAGGAGGTTGGGATAATTCCACTCCAATGAATTATAATCCTGAAACAAACAGATGGACTGTAACAACGACATTAGAAGCAGGAAAGGCTTTCAAATTCCGCGCTAATAATGGTTGGGATATTAATCTGGGAGGAGACACCAATAATCTGACATACGGTGGAGATAACATTGCTGTCACGGAAGGTGGAACCTATCAGATTACGTTGGACTTATCTGATCCGACCGCATACAAATGCACGGTTACCAGGCAATAAATTGTATCTAAATTTAAAAAGCACGGCGATTGTGCCGTGCTTTTTCTCTCTTTTCATACTGCTTTCTATACGGTATTCAGAATTATCACAGTGGGCTACCTAAAAAAGCATGATAATAATACCTTTAAGGTACTTATTTAAAGTAGACAAATAATGCAAAAACGTATTCTCTTTTATTTCAGTCTATTGACTCTGTGCATTTCCTGTCAACAATCAACGACAGAAGTAAAACAGGAAGATACGTTTGCCAAAGGCGCCGATATCAGCTGGCTACCACAAATGGAAGCTGATGGGTACATCTTCTATAACGACGACGGTACTCCTGAAGATTGTTTTAAGATTCTCAAAGACCATGGTATTAACTCTATCCGGTTACGCACGTGGGTGAATCCTTCGGATGATCCGCACAGCGGCCATTGCAGCAAAGAAGAAACAGTGGCTATGGCGAAAAGAGCTAAGGATTGGGATATGCGTGTCATGATCAATTTCCATTATAGCGACAGTTGGGCCGATCCGGGCAAACAACACAAACCCAAAGATTGGGAAGGACTCGATTTCGATCAACTCAAAGAAACACTGTATGATTATACCGAGGGAGTGATGACTGCTTTGAAAGAGGCTGGAGTAACTCCGGAATGGGTGCAGGCAGGCAATGAAATCCCTTCCGGAATGATTTATCCTGAAGGGCATACCGATAACTGGGATCAACTGGCGCAACTGATCAACTGCGGATATGATGCCGTCAAGGCAGTCAGCCCCACCACAAAAATCATCCTGCATGTCGACCAGGGAAATAACAACGAACGCTTTCGCTGGTGGTTCGATAATGCGGAAAAATACGGGGCAAAATACGATATCATCGGTATGTCGTTTTATCCATGGTGGTTAGAAGGAAAACCCGATTACAGTGAGATCATCGACGATTTGGGCCATAACCTGAACGATATGGCAAATCGTTACAATAAAGAGGTGATGGTAGTGGAAACAGGCGGTGAGGATACCAAACCGCAAAATACGTATGAGATGTTACGTGCCGTGATCCGGAAAGTGAAGGAAGTACCCGACGGTAAAGGAACGGGCGTCTTTTACTGGGAGCCGCAGGGTGCCCGTTCGTGGAGCCGTTATCCGCTCAGTGCATGGGGTGATAACGGGCGGCCGACAAAAGCAATGGATGCTTTTATAGAGTAATGAATCATCAGAGGAATTAAAAATATAAATCCCTGATCATTTTTTCAATCTACTTATCTGCATTAAATATAATAATCGTATGAAGAAAATAATTTTACTTTTTTCCCTTATTGTAATAGCAATATCTACGGCACACGCCCGTGAGGTGCATGTCGAACCCTCGTTTTGGTGGAGTGGCATGGAAGAGCCGGAATTACAGTTGATGGTATACGGCGAAAATATTGCCGGTTATATTCCGGAAGTGACTTCAAAAAATGTGAGAATCAAAGAATCGGTACGGCTGGAAAGTCCGAATTACCTGATCCTTTATCTCGATATCTCGGAAAGCAGCCCCGAAACATTCGATATCCTGTTCACCGACGGAAAGGAGAAAATCACTTATTCTTATGAATTGAAAGAACGTAATCCGGACAGGTACCACATAGAAAGTTTCGATGCATCAGATGTGCTCTACCTGATCATGCCCGACCGTTTTGCCAATGGAGATCCTTCTAACGACCAGATCCCGATGCGGATGCCTTACAAGGTAGATCGCAACCATCACAGCGCACGGCATGGCGGGGACCTGAAAGGGATATCCGATCGGTTGGATTACTTAGCAGACCTCGGAGTAACTGCTATCTGGCTTAATCCCGTACTGGAGAATGATATGGAGGGCGGATCGTACCATGGATACGCCACCACCGATTACTACCGCGTGGATCCCCGTTTCGGCACCAATGAAGAGTACGCAAATCTGATCGCCGACGCCCATTCCAGAGGAATGAAGGTGGTGATGGATATGATCTTCAACCATTGCGGAAGCGACCACCCCTGGGTGAAAGACGTGCCCTCGACGGATTGGTTCAATAACCTCGGTGAATATGTGCAGACGTCCCATATGAAAGAGATGTATTTCGATCCTTATGCTTCGGAATATGATAAGAGCAAGATGGTAGACGGCTGGTTCGTACCTACCATGCCCGACCTCAACCAACGGAACCGGCATGTGGCAAAATACCTGATCCAGAACAGTATCTGGTGGATCGAATACTCGGGAGTGGACGGCATCCGGCAGGATACCTACCCCTATGCCGATTATGATATGATGGTCGACTGGATTGAAGCCGTAGAGAAAGAATATCCCCAATACAATATCGTAGGAGAGGCATGGCTCAACAACCCTATCGGCACCTCTTTCTGGCAGAGGAACAGTCCGATCAACCCGAACAACACCAAATTGAAATCAGTGATGGACTTCCGCTTTATGGGATTGTCGCACAGCGCTTTCTTTGAAGAAACCGGTGAATGGAACGGGGGATTACACGGCATCTACGACCACATGACCTACGATTTTATCTATCCCGATATCTATAATGTACTGCGCTTCCTGGACAACCATGATACCGACCGGTTCCTGAAAGAGTATCCCTCCGATCTGGCCGGATGGAAGCAAGGGATTACGTTCCTGCTCACCATGCCTGGCACCCCGCAGATCTACTACGGTACCGAATTGCTGATGAATGGCAACAAGAGCAGGAGCGACGGCGATATCCGTCTCGACGTGCCGGGCGGGTGGCCCGGGGATAAGACGGATCATTTCACTGCAGAAGGGCGCGACAGGTTACAGAATGAAGCGTTCGATTTTATGAAGAAACTGCTTCACTGGCGGCAGGGCAATGATGTGATCGCGTATGGCGATATGAAACATTATGTGCTGCAAAAAGGCGTTTATGTCTATGAGCGTTACTTAGGGGATGAAAGCGTATTGATTTTTATGAACGGGACATCGAAACAGGTAGAGATAAACCTCGACCGGTACGCCGAGTCAATAAGAGACAGAACCGGATGGACTGACCTGCTCTCGGGTAGAAATGTTTCGCTGGAAAAAACGCTGACACTTGCGCCCAAAGAAGTGCTTGTGCTGGAATAATAGTGTGGAATAGTAGAAAGGTCATATGTATAGATTTTTTTAGCTCTAATAATAATATGAAAATATTCTCAAAAGCATTTTACTTGCTGCTAATCCTGTTTCTCGCTGTTGCCTGCGGGGAAGATCCGGTGGTTATTCCGGAGCCGGAACCAGAACCGGAGCCACCTGCTGTAATTCAGCCGGGACTCTCATGGAACCTCGAAGAGGCGGATGCCGACAAAGAACTGACAATCTGGTTCAAACCGCGTTCGGGTACAGCACTCTATAATTACAAAGAAGACGTCTATATCCATACGGGCGTTATATCTGAAGGGGTGTGGGAATTCGTTCCCGCCGAATGGAATGAAAACCTGGAGAAGTGCAAAATGACGAGGGTAGAAGGTGAACTGAGCACATGGTCCATCAAGCTCTCCCCCTCCATTCGTCAATGGTATGGTTCAGGTGAAACTCCCGTCAACAGACTGGGTATTGTTGTCCGCTCTCACGATGGGTCGAAACAAACCGAAGATCTATTTATCCCTGTCACCGATACGCAGTTCAAAGGCTTCGAACCGGCACAGGCAAAATTCGGGGATATGCCGGCAGGTCTGAAACATGGCATCAATATAGTGAACAATAACACCGTCACATTAGTACTATACGACAAAGATAAAAATAATGCAAGAAAAGACTTTGCCCATGTGGTAGGAGACTTCAATGGCTGGACATTGAGTAACGACGAGAAATCGCAGATGTTCCGTGACGAAGATGCCGGTTGCTGGTGGATCACGATTGATGGATTAAGCGCCAATGAAGAATATGCTTTCCAGTATTATGTCGGCAAAAGAGACGGAGACCCTATCCGTGTAGCCGATCCATATGCCCGGAAGATACTTGATCCTAATAACGATAAATACATCTCTTCAACTACCTATCCAGGAAATCTGAATTATCCGGAAGGAGCGAGAGGTATTGTTTCGGTATTCCAAACCCAACCGGAAACTTATACATGGAAGGAGCCTAATTTCGAGATCCCTTCACGGGACAATCTGGTAATCTATGAGATGTTGTTGCGTGATTTTACAGAGAGCGGTGATATCAACGGCGCTATGGCCAAACTCGATTACCTGCAATCCCTCGGTATAAATGCCATTGAACTGATGCCTGTACAGGAGTTCGACGGCAACGACAGTTGGGGATACAACCCTGCATTCTTTTTTGCGATGGATAAGGCTTATGGAACCGACAGGATGTATAAGGAATTTATCGACGAATGTCACAGACGTGGAATAGCGGTAATTCTTGATGTGGTATATAACCATGCTACCGGCGCCAATCCCTTCGCCAGAATGTGGTGGGATTCCGCGAACAACCGTACGGCAGCTAATAATCCTTACTTTAACGTAACAGCACCTCATCCTTGGAGCGTATTTCACGATTTCAATCATGAGTCGCCACTGGTAGTCGATTTTGTAAAACGTAACCTGCAATTCTTGCTGGAAGAGTACAATATAGACGGCTTCCGTTTCGACCTGACTAAAGGTTTTACACAAAATAAAAACGGAAATCCTAATAATGATAATAGTGCATATGATCCGACCCGCATTGCTATCCTGAAGTATTACAATGAAGCAGTAAAAGAGGTAAAAGAGGATGCATACGTGATTCTGGAGCATTTTTGTGATGATCGTGAAGAGTTTGAACTAAGTGAGGAGGGAATGATGGTATGGCGCAATATGAATCATGCATTCCGGAATTCTGCTGCGGGTAAAAGTTCTGATTTCTCGGGCACCTATTATTCCACTTCTCGCCCCCCCAATAGTTTGGTAAGTTATATGGAAAGCCATGACGAAGACCGGATGGCATACGAACAAACGGATTCAGGTGTTGGTATTTTAAAGACAAACCTTAATGCCCGCATGTCACAACTTGCGACCAATGCCGCCTTTTTCTTTACCGTACCCGGCCCGAAAATGATCTGGCAATTCGGCGAGTTGGGATATGATGTTTCGATCGATTATAACGGACGTACCGGAAAAAAACCGGTGAAGTGGGAATATATGGATGTACCACAGCGAAAGGAACTACACGATACTTACACAAAACTGGTTTCCCTCCGTTTCGATCATCCGGAACTGTTCAACGCGACCGCAGAACTCGATTGGAAAGTAACACCCTCATTCTGGGAGGACGGCCGCTTTATCACCCTTTCCTCTTTTGGCGAGGCGAAACAGGTAGTGGTGATAGGGAACTTCACCAATGGCCCTATCTCGGCCACCTTCCCGAAAACCGGTACTTGGTATAATTATATGACGCCCGGCGAACCGCCGTTGAATGTAACATCGACCACAAACATCACCGTCCCGGCGAACAGTTTCAAAATGTATACCAGTTTCACAGAATAAACAGGATATCTCAGTGACTGTCGCAATAATGCCCCCAAAAGATCTTTGTCTAACCTTTGGGGGCATTTCACTTTTGTGGTATACCCTTCTTTTTATTTCATAAACGGAGCGGGTGACACGCTCAGGATCCATGTGAGACGATCAGGAACGGGATAGTGAACGATTTCAGGAGTGGGACGGTATAAGGGTTAAGGAATCAGGGACCTGCTCCTCTTCCGCGAACAACTGTCCTGCCATCCGTAAACTATCCAGTTGAAACATCACCCTGTCCTGCACAAGCATAAAGCTATCCCTCAATTCAGGCCTCACCGGCAGGCAGGGGGGCGACTCGATGGTAAGGGGATTGACGGGCTGATTGTTCTTGTGTACCCGGAAATCGAGATGAGGGCCGGTAGAGAGTCCGGTAGAACCTACGTAAGCGATCACATCCCCCTGCTTTACCCGACTCCCTTTCTCAATCCCTTTGGCAAAGCGGCTCAGATGCATATAAGTGGTCGTATAGGTGGCATTGTGTTTTATCTTCAGAAAATTCCCCGCTCCACCACGTTGAAATCCTTTTTCAACTACTACCCCGTCGCCAATCGTCTTTACGGGCGTACCCACCGGTGCGGCATAATCCACGCCATGATGCGGACGATGACGTTTCAATATGGGATGGAAGCGGGAGTTGGAAAACTTCGACGTAATGCGGAAAAAATCAAGAGGATTTTTTAAAAATGCTTTCCGCAGACTATTTCCCTCTTCGTCAAAAAACTCCATGATGGAATCCTGTTGAAACGGGATGGCCCGGAACTTCTTCCCCTGATGCGTGAAAACTGCCCCTTCGATAGAAGAGATTCCTACCCTAGTAGTATCGTCTATATAGGCTACGTCATACATCAAGCGGAACGAATCGCCTTTTTTGACATCAAAGAAGTCGACCTGCCAGGCATATACATCCGAGAGTTTAAGTGCCAGCAAAGCCGGTGCACCGGTATCCATAATCGCATTCCATAGAGAAGAGGTAATTGTTCCCTCGGCATATTCACGTTTCAGGGTAACCGGTTTTGTATAATCATATACACTGATTGTATCGCCACTTAAGTCTACTACAGCGTAATCGGTACGCGACTTTTCAAAAACAACGTATTTCACGGCCGCCGTAGAGTCGGTAATCGCCGCATACGAATTCCCAACCTGTAATCTTGAAGGAGGATAAATGGAAGATACCGCATCTATAATCTTCTCCCTTTTATTGGCTTCAAATCCCAGATTAGACAGAATAGTGGCAAGATACTCCCCACGCCCTATTTCATAATGGGTTACATCCAGCGAATCGACGCATATCCCATATTCATACACACAGCTTGTCTCTTCCTGACCAGTCTGGCCAACCTGTTGTTCCTCCTTTTTTAATCCACATGAAACAACAGCGACTATCAGCAAAGAATAGATAATCGACTGAATCGTTTTTCTTCTGTTTGTCTTATACATAACTGGTTACATTTACCATTTTTCCGGTTCCGTAACAGGCAAGAAAAATAGATGATTACCTGACAGATTCACAGATACAGCCTGTATTACGCGCTTTTGGATACCGGGAGGCAGAATGGATCCGACTTAGTTAATTGAGTACAAAGATGCACAAAAATCTCAGACAAGCAAAAAAATATCGGTGTTCTGTCACCTCGATCGTACCTCTTTCCTCATAAATGAAATGTAAGCCAACATAAAAAAGAGGAGCGTGATGGAGATCAATCCTGTGAGTTGAGGCCATACCACAAGCAAACTTTGTCCCAATGACAGGGGACTTGGGATAGCACCATCCATCTGTTCGAATGTGAGTGGTCCAAGACTCCTTACCGAAGGCATCAACATGGTCATGGTGATCTCCTGGAACAATTCCCCGGGTGAAAACCGCAGTAAATTCAACATAAACTTCTGGTAGCGGACAACCTGATCAGGCATGGCCATAGGCGAGGGACTCAACGCTTTGCCTACCACATTCATGATAATATTATAAAACAGGCTGAAAAACAACCATACGGCTATCCCCGACAATGCGGAGGTGGCAGGTTGTTTGCTCTTGATGGAGAAGAAGAGCGCCAGATTGAGCCAGAGCGCAATGTAAACCATTGAAAGCAACAGGAAGAGCACGATACGGCAGAATTCTTCAGCAGTGGGTGGTATACCGATAAATATCAATCCGAAACCCATTACCAGAAAGCCGAGAGCAAAAAGCATGATGCCAATCACAAAAAGTGCAGCTATCCATTTTGCATTTAAGATATAGTCCCTGTAGATAGGTTGCGACAGCAGGCGACTTAAAGTCCCTTTGTTCTGTTCGGTATTGATTGCATCAAATCCCAACGCGATCCCCAGCAAAGGGCCGAGGAAACCTATAAAAACAGCGAACGAAGGCAAAGCGCCGTCTGAAGCTGTAAACAGTTTTAGAAAAAGAAAATTATCATCGGTACTCCCCTGTTTCACAGCTTCGCCTATATTGCTCAGCGCCGTATAGAGTGAACCCATACAGGTCAGGGCAATGAGAATGATCAAAATAACAGCTTTCCAGCTTCCCATATAATCGGATATCTCTTTCCGCACTATTACCCAGAAAGGCTTTGATATATTATTCATGTTCATTCCCTCCTAAATAATGGTTATATACCTCTTCCAATTCTCCTGGTTTATTATGCAACTCATTTATATCGATCAGGGTCAGCAACCGTCCTTTTCCGAACAACCCGACACGGTCACATAGTTGCTGCACCTGATGCAAATGATGCGAAGAAAAGAGTACAGTCAGTCCGTTCTCATGACTTAGATGGCGGATCAGATGGATAAAATCCTGCACACCAGTAGGATCAATACCGGAAGTGGGTTCATCCAGAATGATAATTTCCGGATCTTTAATTAGTACATCAGCCAATCCGAGCCTTTGTCTCATCCCTTTTGAATATTTCCCGGTCCGTTTCTCCGTCTCGTTTCCCAATCCCACACGATGAAGCAGGGATGCAGCTTTCTCACGAGCCTCAGATAGGGGAATCCCATTCAGTTCTGCTGTATAAATGAGGTTCTCCATTCCCGTCATATCTTCATAAAATCCGACATCTTCAGGCAGATAGCCTACTTTTCTTTTTACTTCGACGGGAGAAGTGGTAGAATTGATTCCGCAGACCGAAACATTGCCTGCGGTAGGCTCCGTCAAGCCCAGAATCATCAGGATGGTAGTCGATTTTCCGGCACCATTGGGTCCGAGCAAGCCAAAAATTTCACCCTTCCGTATGTTCAGGTCAAGATTGTCCACAGCCGTAAAATCCCCGTACCGCTTTGTCAGACCGGTTAACTCAATTACATGCTGAGCCATTTCTACCTCCTTCCGTATTTACGGAACAGATAAAAGATTGTTCCCACTACTGCCAGAATAATTGCGACCCCTATCCATCCCCAGAGCAGAGGCGTTTTCACAGTCATCCTGAAACTGGCACTTTTATTTACCTCAGGCGTATTAGCACTGATATTCAATACATAATCACCGGGGATAGCTTTTTTCGAGGCCCTGACAACAGCCTGGATATTTACACTTTCACCGGCTTTCAACGCATCAACAGAAACAGGCTCAAAACTTACCTCCCAGCCGGCAGGTTTACTCGACGACAGTTTGATATCTTTCAATTCTGCAGATCCGGTATTATTCACCACCAAATCGATACGCTTCGTATCTCCGGCCGTGATGTCAGAGCTTAACAATCCCCTTGGAGTGGTAAGTTCCATATCATAAGAGCCGGTCACTACCACTTCAAGTTCCAACTCGTCGGAAGTGGTTCCGGTGGTCGCCTGAACAGGGATTTTATATGTTCCCGCCTCTACATTGCCGGGCGGCGTGATCTCAATACTAATGTTCTCCGTAGTGTTCGGCTCCACCTGTGCCGACGTGGCCTGCTTCCCTCCGGCACGGAAAATAACATTCCATCCCCGGGGTGCAGCAGCCATCAAGGCGTAGAGTTGTGTTTCGGCGGTCTTGTTGTTCAGATTGGCATTGAAGTTGAAATTAGACTTGGCATTGCCCTGCATATTAGGCTGGCTTGTGGTGAATTCGGTTTTAAAGGTTCCTTGTGAAGATACCGTCACTGAAAGCGGGAGTTCAGCTTCTCCTGCACGTACGACAAAACGGTAGTTTCCTTTGTTCACCTGCAGCGGAACAGTCACCTGAAGGTTAAACGATTTTTTATCGCTAGGCATGACGGCAAGCTGATTGACGATATAGCTGCCTGACTTTATTTCCCACTCCCAACCGCGCGGTATGCCGCTGACGGAAATGTCAGGATTTTTGAGACTCTCCGTCTCATTCACAATGTCGATACTGTAATTAATGGTTTCTCCCGGCGGTACGGAAATTTTGGTGTAAGGCGTGTAGAGCAGCATCTGCTTTTCCTTTTCTTCCGCATGTAACAGGCCAACGAAGCCCACAAAAAAAATCATCCAAAAATTCAATCTACATTTCATCATAGCTCATTCACAATTACGATATATTATTATAATATTACTTTTATAGCCTATACCGTGCAAAATCTTAGCGCAGAGTTCTAAGCCGTGCGCTAACAAAATCCTGATTAAAGTGAATCAGTCAAAATATATATGTTATTCAGAATGAAAGCTGCGAAAACAGCCGTACAAAATTAAAAAGAAGAAAGAGGCAAAATTGTTAATTTTTCCAAAAAAACAAAGCTTAACATTTAATTATTTTTAAACATCCCCCCTATTAAAAGAAAAACTCCTACCGGAGGAATATAAACGGAGTATCAGAGCATTTTATTTTCAGTTGCCCTAATTTGAAAGTAACCGGATAAGCCTAAAAGAACATTTCTGATTTTTTGGGAAAGGAGGAACGGTTACATAGGATTATTCGATAATTATGTCCCCTGTTTTTGGCTGTTTTAAAACTTATATTAACTTTGCGTAATTAACAAGGCAAAATCACGGTTGGGAAACAAACATACACTGAAATGTAAAATAATCGTATGAAACAGTAGATGTTTATTCCGAACATAAAAAATGAATAATCTTATGAAGTCGATCGCAATTATTTACGGTTCAAGCACTGAACACACTAAGAATGCAGCGGAAAGAATCGCCGAACTGCTGGCTGATTACTCCCCCACCCTTGCAGATATTTATGATGGCGATGAAACGCCTTTCCTGACCCATGACGTATTGATCCTGGGCGTATCTACCTGGGGAGTACAGGACTTACAGGACGATTGGAATGATTTCTATCCCAAGTTGGAAAAACTGGACCTGTCGGGAAAAACCGTAGCCCTTTTCGGATTGGGTGACGCTTCTATTTATCCGAGTTCCTACGTGGATGCCATGGGTATATTATATGAAATTGTCATTCAAAAAGGAGCAACCGTTATCGGGGAAGTTTCTCCCGAAGGATATGATTTCGAATATTCCAGGGCATTCAAAGACGGTAAATTCATCGGGCTACCGCTCGATGACGATTACGAACCCGACCTGACGGAAGGGCGTATCATTAACTGGATAGAAAAACTGAAACCCTATTTGGAATAGATCCTGTATTCCCAGGGTTTCAATTCCATTTCTTCCACAGGGAGCACTTGGGATGTGTCGGGAAAAGAAGAAAATCCTTCACCCGGCACATTTCCGTTAAATTGGACATTTACGGTTTCATTACTGAAATTGAAAACGCAAACCACTTCGTTTCCGTTATTTACCCGTTTGAACGACCACACCTTTTCAGTACAATCGTTAGGTATCTCTGTCATCTCCCCGTCACGCTCCTGAGCCAATAGTGCTTTATTCTTCCTTTTGAACCTGTTCAGTTCCTTGTAGAAGTCACTGAAGCCACCCTTATCTTCCCATTCAATAATATCTTTCTCAAAAAATTCCAGACGGCGGTTCAATCCCACTTCCTGCCCACTGTATACCAGGGGAATTCCGGGGAGCATATAGGTCAATACTGCAAACGATTTTGCCGCTTCTCCCATCCGCTCGAATTCGGTGCCATTCCATGAATTCTCATCATGGTTTGAAGTAAAGTACATAGGTATGGCATGGGGTGGAAAACGGTCATTCATCCTTTGCAGGGAAACGCGTAATGAATCGACTGTCTCTTTGCCCTGTGCCACGTTGTTCATTTTATGATGGAAATCCCAGGCGTAATAGGCATCGAATACCGACTCATTCAGTGCTGGTTTTTCTGCTTCAGCCAACATAAAAATGTCAGGATTCAGCCTAGTCAGTGAATCTTTTGCCGCCTCCCAGAAATCAGTAGGTATTTCACCGGCCACATCACACCGGAATCCATCGATACCGGTCTCCCGGATCCAAAACTTCATCGCCTCGATCAT
Source organism: Proteiniphilum sp. (assembly GCF_034331125.1). Lineage (NCBI taxonomy): Bacteria > Pseudomonadati > Bacteroidota > Bacteroidia > Bacteroidales > Dysgonomonadaceae > Proteiniphilum > Proteiniphilum sp. Next base: position 11,886 of record NZ_JAXQGC010000019.1, on the reverse strand, counting down.
CTCTTCCCGCATCTCTGCAACCGAGTAATCCAGTTGGGCTATATCGGTCCAATCGTACATGACATTCAGGTTACCCAAACTGTCCCTTACATACCAATCGGGGTGAGTATCCACCCACAAAGCATCGCGGGAAGTATGGTTAGCCACCCAGTCGAGGATTACTTTCATTCCCAATCCCTGCGCTTGTTTCACTACTGCTTTAAAATCGGCTAACGTACCGAATTCATTATTTATCTCAGTATAATTCTTGATGGAGTAGTAACTACCCAACAAGCCTTTCCTATCCTCCTCACCAATAGACTGTACCGGCATAAACCAGAGGATATCCACTCCCAGCTCTTCTAATCTGGGCAGATGTGCCGAAAAAGCATTAAATGTTCCTTCCGGTGTATATTGGCGTGTATTCACCTCATAAATCACCGCATTATACACCCATTCAGGATGTGTGCTCTGCACATCGTTTTCTTTCTCCTGGCTTCTGTTTTGATTACCACATGCTATCAACAGCGCCGATATAAGTAATAGTAGAAATATTTTTTTCATCATTTATTTATTCAAGATTCAAAATTCAAGATTTAGCTACGCTGATTTTGACTACGTCGATTATTAATTCAATCCAGATTCAAGATTTCAAGATTCAAAAATTCCAAAATCGTTAAATCAACAAATCCCTTTTCATTTTTAATTTTTCATTTTTAATTTTTCACTCCCTATCTCCCCGGTCTCCCTTTCCACTTTCCCACCTAATTACTTCCGAAGCCGGTACACATCATCCCTGTCCTGTACGAAAAAGACGGAGATGCCTCCCAATATAAGCGAACAACCGGCAAGCACCATCGTGAGTATCACCTGTCCATGGAACAGATCCCGGGTGATAGAACCAAGTATACTGGCAGCCAGTATCTGGGGTATAACGATAAAGAAATTAAAAATTCCCATGTAGGTTCCCATCTTACTCGCGGGTAGAGATCCGGTAAGGATTGCATAGGGCATGGAAAGGATGCTTGCCCATGCGAAGCCTACCCCGATCATGGGAATAAGCAGCATCATGGGATCTTTGATAAAATAGAGAGAAATAAAGGATATTCCTCCCAATGCCAATGCTACCGCATGGGTCGCTTTCCGGCCCACCTGCCGGGCAATCAACGGCAAAAGAAAGGCAGTAAGAGCCGAAACGGCATTATACACTGCAAACAGAACCCCTACCCAGTTAGCCCCTTGATTATATAAAGCCGATGCAGAATCGGTAGTACCATATACATGTTGTGTAATAGCCGGTGTAGTATATATCCACATGGCATAAAATGCCAACCAGGAAAAAAACTGTACTACAGCCAGTTGCCCCATTGTCCTGGGCATATGCAACAGATCGTTCATAATCCCTACTAATCCTGTCGGCTCATCCGATTTCCCTCTGAGAAGGCCTGAGATGATCAGGATAATACCGAATAGGAGTAACAGACCTCCCACAATATAAAGCTGTTCATTTTGACTTCCCAGATCGGTAAACATGATCAACAAAGTGGCGGCAACACCTATGATCGTCCATATCGCACCATTCTTTAAAAATTGCGAGGGAGTTACCGCTGCTTTCGCAACCATCTTCACTCCGGTAGTTCTCTCTTTCTCCTCCTCAAAAGCAGCCAGCTCCTCCGGAGAATACTCCTTCGATGTGAAAACGGTATATAGTACTGAAGCAAGCAGTACAATACCCCCTATATAGAATGATAGTTTTACTGACTGGGGAATAACTCCCTCGTCTGCTATATTGGAAACGCCGAACCAGTTGGTCAATATATAGGGTAATGCAGAAGCTACTACAGCACCGGTACCGATAAAAAAACTCTGCATGGCAAAACCCATCGTCCTCTGTTCGGTAGGAAGGTTATCACCTACGAATGCCCTGAACGGCTCCATGGAGATATTGATGGATGCGTCCATGATCCACAGCATCCCGGCAGCGATCCAAAGGGAGGGGGAGTTGGGCATAAAGAACAGTGCCAGCGTAGTAAAAAAAGCGCCTATCATGAAATAGGGCCGTCGGCGTCCGAAGCGGTTCCATGTCTTGTCACTCAAATGGCCGATGATGGGTTGCACGATCAACCCGGTAATGGGAGCGGCGATCCACAGAATGGGTATATCTTCCACTCTTGCACCGAGCGTCTCGAAAATACGGCTCACGTTCGCGTTCTGCAAAGCAAAACCGAATTGGATACCCAAAAAACCGAAACTCATGTTCCAGATCTCCCAAAAAGATAAGCGCCTTTTCTTCATGTTGTAAGATTATTGAATGATATAAATTTAATGGAGTAAATATACTTCCCTTTTAATATCCGGAAACGGGTTTTCATAAAAACCAATTATTTTTTTCATGCAATCGTATGCATTTCTCCACTCGCCCTACTCATACTATTCGGCTTCGTCGTTGTTCATTCGCTCCGTTTATGTTTAACAACTGAACAACTACCGAATAACTATTTTCTGGTCGAACCCTTGATCACCAGGTCAGTCTTGATCAGCCGGCTAACGATCCCCGGTTTGGTCTCTTTGCCTTCAATACGGTTTATCAGCAACCGTGCGGCTACTTTCCCCATCTCGAGCCCATGCTGGTCCACGGTTGTCAGGGTTGGATCAGTCACATCCGTAATATAACTGTTGGTAAAGCCGCATACCGATATCTCTTCCGGTATTTTAAATCCGGCAGATTTCGATATCTGCATACAATAGGCAGCTACCTCATCATTGACACAGAAGAAGGCATCGGGATGAGGATTTAACTGCAACATTTCCGGTATTACTTCCCTTGCCAGTTCAGGAGTATCAGACACCCTGTTCATCTCCTTCAAAATAGGCAATTTATGTTTCCTTAATGCGTCTTCATAACCCATACGCCGGTTATTGGCGATAGGCATCGATGGATGGGAGCCAAGAAAAGCAATCCGGCTACATCCCGTACTTATCAGGTATTCAACCGCATTGAATGCACCTGCATAATCATCCACCACCACTTTGTCGGTATTGATGCCGGTACAGATCCGGTCGAAAAAGACAAGGTGGATATTATTATCGACGATCTCCTGAAAATGGTGGTACTGCTGTGTTTCTTTCGACTGCGATGCTAAAATCCCACATACCCGTGCATCAATCAGGGTTTCCACACTCTTCACCTCACGCTCATAATCTTCCTGGGAATGACAGAAGAGTAACTTATATCCTTCACTCTCGGCCTCCTCCTGAATTCCTGAAAGTACCGTAGAGAAAAAATAATGCACAATCTCAGGCACAATGACTCCAATGGTATTATTCCGATTCGTCCGAAGTTGCATCGCAAGCGTATTGGGTTTGTATTTGTGCTGTTCCGCATATTTTTGCACAAGCTTTCTTGTATCCTCACTGATGGCAGGATGGTTTTTCATCGCTCTTGAGACAGTGGATGGAGAGAGATTAAGCGCCTGGGCAATATCTTTCAGGGTTATTCGTCCCATATATAAAATAGTTTCCTCAAAAATAGAGAAAAAATGGGAAGAAAGCAATAGATATTTCCTACTTTTGTTATAATTATTGACTTACCGCTATGACCGAAAACAGAAAATGTACTTTACAGGTTCAGTCGGAAACCGGAAAACTGGAAGCCGTACTGATCCATTATCCCGGTGCCGAGGTGGAAAATATGACTCCACGGCATGCACAAAGGGCTTTATACAGCGACATATTGAATCTTTCCATTGCACGCAGGGAATATGATCAGCTACTGGCTGTACTGAAAAAAACATCGGATGTCTATGAAGTGGCAGATTTACTGGAAAAGGTACTGGAGCATGAACACCTAAAAGAGGATCTGATCCGGAAAATATGCATCACAGAACAGGCAACAGAGTATATCGATTGGCTGATGTATCTTCCGGCCTCCAGCCTCACGAAAGTACTGATTGAGGGACTTCCCCTGCAAATCAATACCTTGACCGACTTCTTACGCGAAGAGTATTATGCGTTGCAACCACTCTATAACTATTATTTCACACGCGACCCGTCGGCCGTTATCGGAAATAACGCGTTGATATGCAAGATGGCTAACAGCGTTCGTGTACGGGAATCGCTGATCATGGATGCCATATTTAAAAGCGACCTCTTTTTTACTGGAAATGTGGTGAACAGTTATGACCTGTCGCAAAACAATCCTTTAATAAAGATGGAGGGTGGTGATATCCTGGTGGTGAGAGATGATATTTTGCTGATTGGAAATGGAATGAGGACAAGCACACAGGGAATAGACCTGCTGACGAGGGAATTCTGTAAGACCGGCTCCGGGAAAAAACATGTCATCGTTCAGCAACTGCCCGAGTCGCCCGAATCATTCATTCATCTCGATATGGTTTTTACCCTGCTCGACACCGACAAGGCAATGGTCTACAAGCCACTGATCATGAACGACTCTCCCTATCAGACAGTACACATGCAGATAGACAATGGGAAGGTGACAAAAATATCCTCCGTGAATAGTATCTTAACCATTCTACGTAAACTGGGAGTGGATCTGACACCGATAGTATGTGGCGGTAAGTCGGACGATTGGGACCAGGAACGGGAACAGTGGCATAGCGGTGCCAATTTTCTAGCACTCGCACCCGGTAAAGTGATCTCTTATGCAAGAAATATCCACACATTGGAAGAGCTGGACAAGCATGGGTTTGAAGTGGTGAAGGCAGCCAATGTCATCAACAGTCAATGGGATATTGCCTCTGCAAGCAATTGCGTGATCACCCTCGAAGGATCGGAGCTCCCACGCGGAGGTGGCGGCCCAAGATGTATGACCATGCCGTTACGTAGGACAATCGAATAATCACCGAACAAGCATTGAACAACAACCAAACAACTATAGAATATCTTTTATATCCGCCAGCCTTTGCACAGTGTAAGTAGGTTCAAAGCCATCCGAAGCTATCCCTTTCGGGTTAAACCATACCTGTGCGATCCGGCTTTGGTATGCCCCGACAATATCGGCATCCCAGCTGTCTCCTATCATAATAGTCTGGTCACGCCGCGAATTGGTATTCTTCAAAGCATAAGTAAATATGTCGGGATGAGGTTTATTGATGGCTGCATCCTCCGAAAGGATTACCTTGTCAAAATAAGGTTTTAGTCCCGAGTTTTCGATTTTTTTGAATTGAACCTCCCTGAATCCGTTGGAAAGAATATGCATCCTGTATTTTGGTTTCAGGTAATCCAATAGATCCAGAGCCCCATCGATCAGCTTCGTCTTACGGGTAGTTCTTTCCAAAAAATCATCACTCAATCTCTTTGCATACTCCGGGTCATCAATCCCGAACGCCCTCACAGGAGCCAAAAAGCGTTCCACTACGAGCTTCTCCTTGGTGATCTCCCCTTGCCCGTATAAACCCCAGAGATGATAGTTTCCGGGCAAATAGACACGGTAATATGCTTCAAACGTAGGATAGAATTCCTCATATCCGTAATCCCGATAAATTTCTTCCAGACACTCTTTCCCGTTTCTATGGATATCCCAAAGGGTATCATCCAGATCTATAAAAAGATTTTTATATTGCATCAGTAAACAATCACGGAGTGGTTTCAGGCCACTCCGCAATATTTATTTTCAGTTTGACATTATCTACCTGTTGATCAATTCACTTCAATAATCAAGTATTTAGTAAGGCTCCAGAAACGCTGGGTATCGGTAATCTGGAAAGTGAGATTTCCATCGCTACCTTTCACAAATTCATAGGTACCCTCAGGGTGAGTAGACCAGAGTTTACCCTTTGAAGTATACAGCGGGATTTCAGTCACCTCACGCACATCTATCTTCAGGAAATAATCCTTATTGAATGTATCCTGTAAGACTCGCGTCTGTTGGAGAAATCCTCCGGAAAGTATCTTCTGGTCTTTCAGTTCGCCGGCCGTACCAAAAACATAATAAGCAGTGTGCAATGACCTGTCCTGTTCACGGATAGTGTGTGATTGCTGCTCAGCTTCCACAGCGAGTGAAGCGATATCCTGTGACAATTGGGTGATCTGCTCATCTTTTTGCGCCAATTGAGCCTGTAATTCAGCCAGTCGTGTTGAACTCTCCCTCATCTCGTTATTCAAACGGTTGATGGTATTTTTTAACGAGACTATTTCCTTACTACTTCCGCTGTATTTCCTATTCAGTTCATCTAACTGGGTTTTATTCCTCTGCAGTATCTCATTGATCATCTTGAAATTATCATTCACCCTTTCGCGGGTAGCCTTACTCATTTCACCTCCTTCTGCCGATTGTGTAGAGATATACTTTTCCGCTTCCCTGATTTTGGTGAAATTTTCCTCTACCTCACTGATCACAGCCATCATCTCGGCTGCTTCAGCTTCTGTTCCGGCAGACTGCTGCAACAAAGAATCACGTTGAGCCTGAAGCTCTTTATACTCTTTTGATTCCCTTACGTTTGTACATGAGACAATGAGTCCGATGACAAAAAACAGTATTCCAATCTTCTTCATATGATTACAAAATTTTTCTTCTCTATTAAACGATTGATATTATAAAAAGTTTTATTTGTAGATTATACTTTTATTTTCCTGCTACTACAATAACAAATTCTCCTCTTGGTTCATTTTCGGTAAAATGGATGACCAATTCACCAAGAGTACCTCTGACCGTTTCCGCATAGAGTTTCGATATCTCTCTTGATACCGAGGCCACCCGGTCATCACCCATATTCTCGGCTAATTGAGTGAGCGTCTTCACTACACGATACGGCGACTCATAGAAAATCATGGTCCGGCTCTCCTCTGCCAGTTGTTTCAACCGTGTCTGCCTTCCTTTCTTCTGTGGAAGAAAGCCTTCAAAACAAAAACGCTCGGAAGCCAATCCTGATTCTACGAGAGCAGGTACAAAGGCTGTCGCCCCCGGGAGACACTCCACCTCCACCCCCTCCTCGGCACAGGCTCTCACGAGTAAAAAGCCCGGGTCGGAGACTGACGGCGTACCGGCATCCGATATCAAAGCGATACAATCTCCTGATTTTATCCTCTCCACAATATGCGCCACCGCCCGATGTTCATTGAATTTATGGTGAGATTGCATACGTGTCCCTATATCGAAATGCTTCAACAGAACACCGCTGGTGCGCGTATCTTCCGCCAAAATCAGATCACATTCTTTCAGCACTCTGATTGCCCTTAGCGTGATATCTTCCAGATTACCTATCGGTGTGGGCACCACATAGAGTTTCCCTATGTTCACTGCTTTTGCACTCACTCAAATCCTTTTTTGATAACCAGGAGAAACTCCTTTACCGTCTGACTTTCGAAATTCCAATTCAACTCTTTCTTCAAGTAATTTTCAGCTTCGTCAAAACTACCCAGGCCGTTTAATATCTCCATTACTCTATTCATCTCCTGGCGATTGTTACTGAACAGTTCCCTCTGGAACAAAAAACGATCGTTGAGACTGATCCCTCGTTTCAAATCCAACAAAGCAGGAGGAGCCTGAATAATATCATTCAATGAGCGTGCAACCCGTTTTTCCTCTCCGTTCTTTTCCGGAAGAACTTGCGCCCCTTCGACGGAGGGGGGAGTCTCTTTACTGATTCGCGGATCCCGGTATTCAGGCAAGATAATTTTTTCCGTAAAGCTGACTCTTTCTTCTATTACAATCTCATCTGTTGCCGGGGAAGGCTCCATCACTGCTTCGGAATGCTTTGGTTGTTCCGGGTGCTCTGGTTGTTTTGAATGCTCCGATTCTTCTTCTTGGGAAAGTTCCGGTTCCCTGGCAGGATTATTACGTCCGTCCGACTCCGACAGGAATCGTACCAACCGCTCCATCTGCTCTTTCATTTCCCCGATCTGCATCAGTTCCAGTTCATGGAGCGATCGTGAAATCTTTTCTATCCGGTCGAAAGAAGCACTAAAAAATGAGAAAGGCAACGTATCACTTTCCTTGACTGAAAGGAGACGTTGTTCCAACAATTTCAGATCACTCAAAAGCTGATCAATATATTCATTTCTTTTTTTCGACATTTGATATCCTTTTTGCTGGTGATTTCCATTATAGGCTCACTATGAGCATTGTTCCACTTTTACAACTCACAAAAGTAATCATTATTTGGAAAGCTCCACAAAATCATCAGGCAAATTCACAAGAAATAACTTCCTTGAACTGCGGGTAATAGATGTATAAAGCCAACGGTAGAAGCTTTCACCCATATAGGATTGCTGGATATATCCCAGATCGAGAAATACATTCTTCCATTCTCCGCCCTGTGCCTTATGACAGGTAACCGCATACCCGTACTTCACCTGTAAGGCATTGAACCAGGGATTGGATTTTACCTTCTTAAACCTCTCCCGCTTACGGGATATATCGACATAATCCTCCATTACGTTGAAAAAGAGTTGGTCGTTTTGCTCCCGTGTAAGCCCCGGAACTTCGGTATGCAACACATCGAGAATGATTTTCGCTTCAAATTCAATTTCATAATCACGGTGATACAACAACACATTACAGAACCTGAAACCATACATCTCTTCCTCACCCCTCACGCGCTGTACCTCTACAAATTCACCGTTAGCCAGAAAGTCAAGGTCTTCAAAATTCTCTACCCAGAAATAGTTATTTTTGGTGATCATCAGGATGTCTCCCGCAGAAATCTCCTCCTCGCGGTACAAAACCCTATTCCTGATTCCACTATTATAAGCATTCACCCGTTTATTGGAGCGGGAAATGACAATAGTTTCCTCCATACCCTCCTTCTGGTAAGCATGGGATATCTCATCTATCAGTTCTGTTCCTGTAATACGTACTACATCTGCAAAGCCTTCCAATTTTAGTTTCGGATACTCTTCCGTCATCTGAAACCTCAATGCATTCCTCAGTATCGTGGCATTGTACAGGATACCCGACTCTTCCTCCTGGCGCACGATCTGGGTTAGGGTCGCTTCCGTCACTTCAAGCGAATAGGAACGTAACATATCCCTGTCGAGAGCAGGACTGTTTTCCTGTTTCACCGGAGGTAACTGGGCACTGTCTCCCACGAACAGTATCCTGCACCCCTGGGCAGAGTAGACATACTCTATCAGATCGTCCAATAATCTTCCGGTTCCGAAAATAGAAAAATCGGGCGATTCATTACTGATCATCGATGCTTCATCTACAATAAAAAGCGTATGCTTATGCAGATTCTCAGAAAGAGAAAAATGAGGCGATCCCTCTGCAAACTTCTGCTGACGATATATTTTCTTGTGGATAGTGAATGCCTGTTGGGCCGCATAACCTGAAAAAACTTTTGCAGCCCTTCCGGTAGGCGCCAACAGAACGGTTTTTTGCCTGAATTCAGTCATTGTCTTCACAAGACTTCCGATAAGTGAGGATTTCCCTGTACCTGCATATCCGGTCAGTAAAAAAATATGATCGTCGATCCCTGAAAAAAGAAAACCGGCGATCTTTTCCAGGGCTTTCATCTGGTCGTCCGTGAAGTTAAACGGGAAATTCTCGCTGATTTTCTCAATAAAAAACCGATTTACCATTTTTTTTGGTATTTTTTCCCGTAAAAGTAGCACAATTATCATTCTTTTTCTAAATTTGTAGTCTAAAATCAGAAAATCAGAATTTAAACAGTATAAATATTAAAAAGGAAAAGTCCATGAAAGTTGTAATGAGAGTGCTTTTAGCAGTAGCCATTATTCTTTTGGCTTATGTTAGCTGGAGAAGTATCCAAGGACAGATTGATTTTGATGCAGAAGTAAAAAAGCGTGACAGGGCAGTTATCCAGCGTTTGGTGGATATCCGTACAGCGCAAGTCGCTTTACGTGCCCAGTCCGGATCTTACACAGCCAGTTTTGACACACTGATCCAGTTCGTAAAAGATGGAAGAATCGCTACCGTAGTAAAAGCAGGAGATCTCACTGAAGCTCAGTTGGAAGCAGGTATGACAGAGGTAAAAGCCATGCAGATCATCAATTCAGGGGATGAAAAAGCCATAAAGGCTGCGGGGCTTTGGGATGAAACAAAAAATGCTCCTCAGTTGGTAAGAGACTCTATCTACTCCCCCGCCGTTCAGGTTTTGTATCCGAATCGCCGCAATTTCATTCCGGATTCACTGGCATTCGTACCCTATGGAAACGGGGCTAAATTCGAAATGGGAGTCGATTCATTGATTACAGCATCGGGTTACCCTATCCAGGTGTTCGAAGCAAAAACACACTACTCGGTTTACTTGGGAGATCTTGACCAAAGATTAGTGAATCAGAAAATCCAGGAAGTGCTTGATCGTCCGGGTAACAGATATCCGGGAATGCAGGTGGGTTCACTTGAAGTGGCTAACAATAATGCCGGTAACTGGGAATAAGGATCTTCCCACATCAGCGTATGTTTTTACCTGAAAATATTGATCTGGCATATTCGGAAAGATACAATTTATCCATTCGGCTGTCGCCGAATGGATTTTCTTTTAGTATTTATTGTCCGGGTGACCCGTCTATTTTTCATTTTCAGGAAACCGGGCTAAGTGGTAAACTCTCCTATATAGACAACATCAAAAAACTGATTTTTGACCTTGGTTTTTTTAGTCAGACATTCAATCAGGTAACAGTTACTGTCGTTTCTCCTTTTTATACGCTTGTTCCCGAAGCTTATTTTGAAAAGAAGCGGATTGAAGAGTTGTTCCGGTTCAATTTTCATGAAACGAACGGTGTTATTCTTACAGATAGTACTCTGGAAAATGATCTCCGGACTCTTTTCAATGTAGATGAAGAAGTACATTCATTCCTTTCACGGAATTTATGGAATCCTACATTCCACCACCACTCTTCTATTCTTACCCGTCTGTTCATATCCCATAGGGGTGATGAAACCGGAAAGTGTTGCTTCGCCGATTTTCACGACAAATATGTCACTATAGTTTGTTTCTCAGGAAACCGGCTGCTCTCTACGAATACGTTTCTGGCAACTGATCCTCATGACGCCACTTATTTTATCGCAAGTGTGTGGGAAAAACTCACTTTCGACCAATCTACGGACAGGCTTTTTCTTTCCGGCGATACCGATTCCCAAAGGGCGACGATAGACCTGCTCAAAAAACTGATCCGACGGGTGGAGCAGGTGGAATTGAGTCCGAAGGTGGTATTGACAGAAGAGCAAAAGAGGACGCTTCCCACTGATATATTTGCTGCCTTATGCGTATAATCGGAGGAAAATACAAATCCAGACGTATTCAGGTTCCACCAAATCTGAAAGCCCGTCCTACGACTGATTTTGCCAAAGAAGGGCTTTTTAACGTCCTCAATAATCTTTTGGATTGGGAAGAAATAACCGCCTTAGATCTTTTTTCCGGAACAGGAAGTATTGCTTTTGAGTTGATTTCAAGAGGATGTACCTATGTAGTGAGCGTGGAACAGAATCAAAATCATTTTAATTTTATATACCGGGCACAGGAAAAACTCGGAGCAAAGGAATTGTTTCCTGTAAAAGCAGATGTATTTAAATATCTGCAATCTCTGAAACAACAATTCGATTTTATCTTTGCCGACCCTCCTTATGACCTTCCCGACCTGGAGAAAATTCCCGAAATTATCCTCAATAAACAATTGGTCAAAGAGGGAGGATTCTTTGTCATGGAACACTCCAAAAACCATCACTTCTCACACCTCCCGCATTTCAAAGAAGAGCGGAAGTACGGGAATGTGCATTTTTCCTTTTTTGAGTTTTAGATCCTGCTTTTTTCCATAAATCAGAGGACATTCCCACCTTTCCGCATGGTTTTTACAAGAAAATAACGTATATTTGCCACAATAAAATAACAAATTGTCAAATGGACGAAGATTCCCGAAAATATAATAACTGATGTTTCGCAGTTAAAAATGAAGTTGATAATCAGAGGATAAGAGATAAAA